>JBCCLR010000195.1:0-7322 GCA_039026755.1 Pseudomonadota bacterium
AGGCTGGTCACCAAGATACGGCACTTCGAGCGCATAGCGGATGGCGTCTTGGCGGCGCTTATCAAGGCGCGCCGCATAGCTCGTCCACGCATCCGGCAAATGGCCGGCGCCAAGCTGGGCCATGGCATAGCTGAATTCAATGACAGGGTTGTTGTCCTGGGACGCAGCAACAGCGCGCTTGCCATAGGGTACCGCTTCTTCATAGCGGCCAAGGTCATTTAACGCGCGGGCCAGGTTATTCAAAGTTTTAAAGGCTTTCGGCTCAAGCCGCAGGGCTTCGTCATAAAACGGCATCGCCGTTTCCAGCCCATCGCGCATATTCACGCAGCTGCCCAGCACGTTCCACAGGTCAGAACTTTCCGGCAAGAGCGGCAAGATCTGCTGCAGCATATCAATGGCTTCATCAAAGCGATCAAGCTTGCGCAGCGCTGTGGCGCGGTTCACATATCCCACTTCATCGAGTGGCTTAAGCTCGATATAAATCGCGTTCAGCTTTTCAGCTTGCTTAAAGCTCTCCATATCAAGCGCGACTTGCCCGGCCATCGCGGCGATCTCCGCATCGTGCGGATCACGCTCCAAGGCATATAAAAACAAATCAATTGCTTTTGAACGCGCGCCCATTGCCGCCAAGACTTCGCCAAGCGCTTTTACAATACTCAGGTTTTCAGGCTCATAAGCCCAAGCGTCGTTCAGACAGCGGGCTGCAACTACCCAATTGCGCGCTTTCTTAGCTTTTTCGCCCTTCATGACCAGCGATGCAATGGCCTTTGCAGAGCGCTTTTTAAGGCCGCGCTGACGCTGCTGCGTCGGCGCATCTGAAAACAGTTCGATATCATCGACGTCAAATGCCGTATCGGCTGGCGCGTCGGCTTGGGCCAACGCGTCAAAATCATCGAAAGCATCAAACGGGTCGGCCACGGCGCACTTCTCCTATCGCTCTGGAGCCTCAACCATCGCAAAACGTGGTTAATAAAGCGCTAGCATCGGCGCCAATTACGCCGCTTAAGGACGTTAAGACTTTTTGCACCGTTTTTGGTTAATAATATTAACGTTAATCGGGTGTTACCCGCGAGAGATGAGCTATTGGAGGCCAAAATGGCGTTAAAGCTGTCGCTAAAACCAGGCGAAAAATTCGTCGTGAACGGCGCTGTCATAGCAAATGGTGATCGGCGTAGTGCGTTGGTGGTCCAAAATAAGGTATCAATCCTACGTGAACGCGACATCCTTTCGGAAGAAGACGTTAATACGCCAGCCCGGCGTATCTACTTTCCGGTCATGCTGTCCTATCTCGATCCGGATAACTCTGGGAAGTACTACGAAGAGTTTATCCAGCGCATGATGGAGTTCATGAACACCATGACGGATGCGACCGCGCTTGGTTTGTGTGTGGAAATTAGCGCATTGGTCATGAATAGGAATTATTACAAGGCTCTGACGCTTTGCAGAAAGCTATTCAAATTTGAAGAGGAGCTGCTTTCCTATGTCCCTGGACGCTTACCGGAAAACGCAGAACCAGTCGGAAACGCCGCAGCAGATTGAATACCGGCTGTTCGCCAGCGTGACACGCGCGCTCATTGAGCTGCGTGATATGCCGGGCGCTACACCGCGCCAAAAAATGGATGCCCTTGACTGGAACCGCCGCATGTGGTCCACGTTATCTAGCGATTGCGGCGCTCCCGGCAACAAGCTGCCCAAAGAACTGCGTGCGCAAATCATCTCGCTCGGCCTGTGGGTCAGCAAATACACGACAGATGTAGCGCGCGGCAACGCCGATATAGACGCCCTCATTGACGTGAATTCCGCTATTATGGAAGGCCTGGCGAGCCAGGCGCGCCTCGCTCAAACCAGTACTGAGAAAACGCCGCTCCAGCCCGAGGCTGAGCAGCAGCCACAAAGGCCATATAACGCAACGGTCGCCTAGCGGGCGTTCGCAAAACGCGTCGCGACTGCCACAATCTTTCTAAGTGGCTATTTCTTGCTTTTTAGGGTCGTCAGACCACCAAAGCGCTGCTTGAACTTGGCCACTTGACCACCTTGGTCAAGCTGACGGCGTCCACCGGTCCATGCTGGATGGCTGGTGGGGTCGATATCCAAATTCAAAACTGTGCCTTCTTCGCCATATGTTGACCGCGTTTTATAGCGCGTGCCATCGGTCATCACGACTTCAATCATATGATAGTCGGGGTGCGTATCCGATTTCATCAGCGGTGCCTTCGTTTCTTCACAAATTTGATGCGCGTCGATACACAAACTCCTCTGCCAATGCAACCATCAAGCGCGCAAAACCTGCAAATATCGCGCAGCAACACTCTTTCTGGCGCTTTGGACTTGCACTCCGGCCTGCGCCGGGTCATCACCTCCAGTGCTGGGACGTCTCTGCAACAAGAGGGTATGCGTGAGTACTGAGACAAATACACAGGCCAAAGAGACCAAACTGTCTGGCGAAAAGCTCGTGCAGCTGCGTCAACTTTGGGCGTTTGTGCAGCGCTATCCCGGCAAGTTGATCGCAGCCGCGATCTCGTTGCTGTTTGCCTCATTGGCAACGCTGGCCATCCCGTTGGCTCTGGGCCGGGTGATTGATACCGGGTTCTTCGCCAATACCACAGGCAAGATTGACGCCTATTTTTTGGTGCTGCTCGGCCTTGCGGGATGCCTTGGGATATTCACAGCGCTCAGGTTCTATTTTGTGACGTGGCTTGGCGAGCGCGTCGTCGCAGACATTCGTATTGCCGTACATCACCACCTTTTGACCTTGTCACCGGAGTTTTTTGAAGACAATCGGCCAAGCGAAATCTCTTCGAGGCTAACGGCGGATACAACACTGATCCAAGCTGTTGTCGGAAGCAGCGCTTCAGTAGCGCTGCGTAATCTGATAACCGGCCTCGGCGGCATCGCTGTGCTGATTTATCTCAGTCCTAAGTTGACCGGGCTAATGGCGATTGTCATTCCGCTCGTCGTTATTCCAATTATCGTGCTGGGCCGGCGCGTGCGCGCATTGAGCCGGTCGAGCCAGGACCGCATTGCCGATATTGGTGCGATGGCCGATGAAGTGTTAGGCGCACTACGCATTGTGCAAGGCTTCACGCAAGAGCCGCGCGAGAACGAGCGCTTCACACAGACCGTTGAAGCGGCCTTTAACGTTGCAAAGGCGCGCGTATTTATGCGCGCTTTAATGACGGCCATTGTGATTATCTTCATTTTCGGCGCGGTTGTGCTGGTACTGTGGCAAGGTGCGCTGAGCGTCGTTGAAGGCCGGATTTCGGGCGGTACGATCGCCTCATTTGTATTTGTATCTGGCCTTGTCGCTGGCGCGCTGGGTGCGCTGAGCGAGGTCTATGGCGAGGTTATGCGTGCCGCAGGGGCGGCGGGGCGCCTCTCCCAATTGATGCACGTAGTTCCAAAAATTGCGCCGCCAGCAGCGCCGCAGCCCTTTGCCGAGCCGCCGCTTGGGTCGCTCGGATTTTATGATGTTAGCTTCTATTACCCTTCTAAGCCTGACCGGCCGGTGCTGGATCATGTGTCTTTTGAGATTTTGCCTGGAGAGACTGTCGCTGTGGTTGGCCCCTCGGGTGCGGGCAAGACCACGCTGTTTCAGCTCATCCAGCGCTTTTATGACGTGAGCAGCGGCGAAATCCTGTGTGACGGGCTAGACATTCGGGAGGTCGAGCCGTCATCGCTTCGTGCACGCACCGCGCTGGTGCCGCAGGAAAGCACTTTGTTTGCCGCGACCGCCTATGAAAATATTCTCTACGGTCGGCCCGACGCCAGCGAAGCGCAGGTATGGGCCGCTGCAGAAGCCGCTGCGGCTGATGACTTTTTAAAAGCGCTGCCAGATGGCATTCACAGCTTCCTCGGGGAAGCGGGCGTGCGCTTGTCCGGTGGTCAACGCCAACGCATTGCCATCGCCCGCGCGATTTTGCGCGATGCGCCAATTTTGCTGCTCGATGAGGCCACCAGCGCGCTGGATGCGCAGTCAGAACGGCTGGTCCAGAGTGCGCTTGATCGGCTCATGCAGGGACGCACGACGCTGGTTATCGCGCACCGGCTCTCCACGGTGCTGAGTGCAGACCGGATTTTGGTGTTCGATCAAGGCCGGCTTGTTGACCAAGGCACGCATCAAGAACTGCTAGCGAGCGATGGCCTCTATGCGTCACTGGCGGAACTACAGTTTAATCAAGACGCCGCGGAATAGAGCTGGAGTGAGCACCTGCGACCTAGAGCGGTTTAAAAATGGTAGGCGGCACCATAACGGCCGCCCTTATTCGCTTATTTGCGCCACGCCGTTGCCAAGACTAACGATAACCGCACCTGCGTGCTGGCCAATTCTGGACGGTGTTTCAAGTATCGATGGCCGGCCGTTCTTCATTTGCGCGCCCAACATCGTCATGGCCTCAGTTGCGGCAAATTTGGAATGCGTTGTGCCCCCTTCTGTATCGACTTCAGATAGGTCAACCACTGTAATGCCTTGGGTATTTTCAATGCGCGATCGATAGGGCTCTTTGAGCGGATTTATCGCGCCGAGGCGATGTTGCCCGCCGGCTAAAAATTTTGAAATCCCGAGCGCTCTATCATCTTCAGAGACGAGAAAAGTGAAATGTGGGCGTTCATCGCCCATGGCCTTAATCTGTTGATCAAAGACGTCCAGGTCCAAATCTGGAGAGGCCAGAACAACATCTCTAATCTTTGGGCTGATTGTACCATTTCGGATACTGGTCTGGCGCAGCGCTTCCATGGTGAGCCAGCTGCCCATGGAATGGGCGAGCAGGGTAATCTCCGACACGCTGTCGCGTGCAACGGCTTCGGCTAAAATGAGCTCCAATGCATCACGCGAAAAGTTGGCGCTCTCGCGGTCGTAGAAATACGAAAATAATTTGCCGCGAGATGGCCAGGTGAACAGCACCGGCGCGGTTTTTATGCCGCTATCATGGGCCACTTGCGACAGCCTAAAGACTGCATCGGCAAAGCGCACCCGGTAGCCATGCACGAAAATGAGCAGCCGCCCGCCGCTGTTTTGTTCGTCAAACCACTGCCAGGCGCGCTCCGGTTCCGCTGCTTCAATATGGCGAACTGCAAATTCTTTTTCGGGCTTTGGCGTTTTGCTCGAAGGCGCTTCTAAATAGCCCAAGCGATGTGTCGGTGGGATGGAGATATCTACAATATGCGCGCTGAGGCCGTCGCCGCGCTCGCCGCTATAAATTTCACCTTCAACATCTGAGGGTGCGCGCGTTGAGATCGCAAGGACATCGATGTTTTTTGCGCCACTGGGCTGCGCGGAAATCGGCACCAAAAGGGCAGGTGGCCGGCCAGCGCAGGCCGATAAGATGAGCGCGCTCAGTAGCAAAAGTATGGGTATCAACCTCATTTGCAAACTGCGTCCATAAAGCTCTCGTCCGCGGGGGCAATTCATAGACCGATGCGTCAAACACCACTTCGAAAGCATAAGCGATATCCAGCAGCAGCGTAAAGGAGGCAGTGCGGCCTTCGTGCAAAGCCACCGGAAGGACGACTGGAGGCGCCGTATATCATTAGGTTACAAATCAGTCGAAGGAGTATGATCGCGCTTAAGTAGCGCCACTGCGCGGTAGCACAACAACAATATTGCTCAAGTAGCGCCACTACGCGGGGCCATGCTCACAATCGTACTGAAGTAGCGCGACTGCGCGGTAGCACAACAAATATGGTGGGCGGTACTGGGATTGAACCAGTGACCCCTACGATGTCAACGTAGTGCTCTCCCGCTGAGCTAACCGCCCCAAAGGTGCTGTTTCACGTGGCAAATACACCGCAAGTTTGCGCGATTGCAAGCGCTAAAATTGGCCAAACTGCTGAGATCATTGCAAGGCTAGGGCCTTCTTGGTAAAGACCGCGCTGCGCTGCCGTACAGCCCGGCGCCACTCTGCAATGAAAGCACCGATAGTATGAAGATAGATGGCAATTCGATCCGCCCTGGCAATGTGATTGAATATGAGGGCGGGCTATGGCGCGCGGTAAAGATCCAGCACACCCAGCCCGGCAAAGGCGGCGCATATTTGCAGGTTGAGCTAAAAAACCTGATCGATGGCACCAAGAAGAACGAGCGGTTTCGCTCATCTGAAAAAGTAGAGCGCGTTCGGCTCGATCAGAAAGACTTTCAATTCCTCTTCGCCGACGCAGACAGCTATACTTTCATGGACCAAGACACGTACGATCAAATTGCGCTGGTCGCTGAAGATGTGGGCGATCAAGCGGTGTTTTTGCAAGACGGAATGATCGTGACCATCGAGATGTATGAGGAAAAGCCGATTTCGGTGGCACTGCCAGAACAGGTGACGCTGGAAGTGACGGAAACCGAACCGGCGCTCAAGGGCCAAACCGTTACCTCGTCTTATAAGCCGGCAATGACGGATATTGGCGTGCGCGTTATGGTGCCGCCGTTTATTGACCAAGGCACCAAGATCATCGTTGCAACGGAAGATTCCAGCTACGTTAAGCGGGCTGAATAGCGCGCCATGGCGTATCAATCAGCGCTTATTAATGTGATGACGCAGGCCGCCTTTAAGGCGGCGCGTGGGCTGCAGCGCGACTTTGGCGAAGTGGAGCAACTGCAAGTCTCGCGCAAAGGGCCGGCAGACTTTGTGAGCCAGGCAGATCGGCGCGCTGATAAGATCTTGCGTGAAGAGCTGTTAAAAGCGCGGCCTGATTTTGGCATTGTTATTGAGGAATCTGGCGAAAGCAATGTACGCCCGGACGGGCCAAAGTGGATTGTTGATCCGCTTGATGGCACCACGAATTTTCTGCACGGTATTCCGCATTTTGCGATTTCTATTGCCGCTGAGCAGTATGGCGAGATTGTCGCCGCTATTGTGTACGAGCCTATTGGCGATCAGCTTTACTGGGCGGATAAAGGACGTGGCTGCTATCTCAATGAGCGGCGGCTTAGAGTTTCAGCGCGCCGCAATTTGGCGGACTGTGTTTTTGCGACGGGCATCCCGTTTAAAGGCCGGGTTGGGCATGATCGGTTTTCGCACATTTTATCAACCATCATGCCTCAAGTTGCTGGCATTCGCCGGTTTGGCGCGGCTTCGCTCGATCTGGCCTATGTTGCCGCCGGGCGCTATGACGGCTTTTGGGAAGAAGGTTTGCAGCCATGGGACATTGCAGCCGGCATGTTTCTCATCAAAGAAGCTGGCGGTATTGTGACTGATATTCGCGGCTCAGATAAGATGCTGGAAACTGGCGGTATCGTCGCCGCCAATTTAGCGATGCATGCGCCGCTGCATAAGCTGGTAGCTCAAGGCATTCGTGCTGCAAAGCAACAGTTGCGGCAGGAAACCGGTTAGTCG
>JBCCLR010000196.1:0-7302 GCA_039026755.1 Pseudomonadota bacterium
CAGGCGGCCAATCAGGCTCTGTCGCGCGCAAACGCGTTTCTCAATGCAGTCTGCAATGCGCAGCCTAGCGCTGTGTTCGTGCAAGACGCCGGCGGCAATATTGCGTTTGCCAATGATGCGGCGGGGCATCTGTTTGGCGATGCAAATGCGCAGCACATGATTGGCCGCAGCTTCGCAGCGGCGTTCGGGCTAGAAGATGCAAAAGCCTTTGAGCGCGCTGCGCAGGCCGCCCGCGCCGCAGGGCAGCCAGTGACAGCAGCGGCCACGCTCAATCAAACCACGCCGCCTAGGCAAGGCCGAATGACGGCAGCAGTGCTGAACCGAGAAGACGGCGGCCCAGATCAACCCGACAGCCGCGTTATTCTTGCGTTCGATGATATGACGGACATGATTGCACTCCGGGCAAAGCGCGAGGCCTCGCTCAACCAACTTATTGCAGTGCTCACTGGGCTCATTGATGCGCGCGACCCGCATAGCGCGGCGCATTCAAAATCAGTGGCACATTTGGCGCGGCGGGTGGGGACCGCGCTCAACTACAATTCCGACATGTTGCGTGATTTAGAAATGGCGGCGCTGTTGTCGAACGCTGGCAAAATACTCGTCCCCAGATCGGTGCTCACCAAACCGGGAGCCCTCACAGAAGAAGAATTGGCCTCCGTACGGCATGCTTTGGCACAGACCGCAGACCTGCTTCAGACCGTCGATTTTGACGGCCGTGTGAGCGCAATTTTAAAGACCAAAGGTGCCCCCCAAAGGGCCGAAGACGCGCAAGCAGCGGCGGTCATTAAAGCCTGTAATGCGTTGATTGGTATGATATCGCCGCGCGCGCACCGAAACGCTTTATCGCTTGATGCGGCAATTGCGCAGCTGAAAGAGGCGTCGCCATCCGAAGGCATGGACAAACATGTGATCGCCGCGCTTGAGCATGTCGCGTACAATCATAAATTCACGCCGCCAACGCCTGCCTAAAACGTGCTTGCTGGGTCAAGTTCAGTGTGCAGCCGCTGTGCGGCTTTGCGCGCAAAGCGCAAGCTTTCTGCCTTGCGCCGCGCCGCCGGCAAACGCTGTACAGCGGCTTGGCGCTCAACGGCGGCACTGAACCGATCGGCAATGATGACACCAGTACGCTCGGGGCGCGCTGCATCATCGCACAAAAGCTGCGCAGGAAACCCTTGAGGGACTGCGAAGTAAAATTGATCACAATAGTCGAGGTAGCTGGTCCATTTGGTATCGCCCCGAAAATCACCGACCGACACCTTAATTTCGGCAATGATAATGTCGCCTTTTTCGCCAATGGCCGCCACGTCGGCGCGCCGTCCGTTACCAAGTGTAAATTCTCGCAAGGGAGCCATGCCGCTATGCATGAAATGCCGGCACACGACGCGGGCCACGTCAGCCGTGACCGCGCTGTCTCCGCTTAGGGGTGGACCAAGATCCCGACGATAGATGTGCATTTTCGAACATTACGCGAACATTCTGTCAGGTCAAGCATTACTAAGGTGTTCTACAAGCTGGTTTAAGCGGCCAACCAAATCACGCCCAACCGCGCCGCCGTCTCCCATCATACGTTTAGTCAGTACAAGTCTAAATGACTTAAGGTGCGCATCGAGTACGGAATGATCCGGCGCCTTATCGCCGCGCGCACGCAGATATCCACATAATGAGCGCCCTGCTTCGGTCATCAAAGGAAAGCCAAAGCTCGTCCCCATACCCTTTATATTGTGGGTTATTTCATAGATCTTTTGGACTGTATCCGACTCTGGAGCAGTATGGGCCGTTTGGATGTGGCCTGCGAGTTCTTGAATCGCATCCTCAGTCCAATCTAAGTAATATTGCACCAACTGCTCGTCTGTGTCGGTGTCCATTGGGGACGCTGTCATCGACATAGTCTTCATTGCCTGCGTTTTTTTATTACCGCAGATTGGCACAGAAGACTTTTAATTTGGTGAATCAGTTGTCTTAACTAAGTCTGAATGCCGACAATGTCGATTAAGCGTTCATAGTCGCCGGCTGAATCAGCCTGAGACGACTGCTGTTAACGCCTACCGCGCTTAAAAGCTGTTATCGCGATAAAAGATGTGGCGTCCAACCTGTACCTGCTGTTCAAGCAGATCGCCCCAATAGGGTGCCACATAATCAGCGTGGTAGTGCGTGGATACTGACGTTACGTCATGCCAATAGTTGTTGAGCGCAATGTGGCTGATTGCGCGGGCAATCGACCAAGCTTGCGCGTTGCGCGGACGATCTGGCTGTCCATCGCACGCGAATGAAAATTGGCAGCGATGCCGTTTGGTCTCACCTTGAAAAACCACTTTGCAAATGCTGGATGGGAAGCGCGCATCAACCACCCGGTTCAGAACAACCTGAGCGACGGCAAGCTGCCCTTCGAGCGTTTCAGAGCGCGCCTCAAAATACACGGCTTGTGCCAAGCACTGGTCTTCCGCGTTAAAGTCTTGCGGCAAGTTAGATGCGATATCGGCCACCAGGCCTGTCAAATTGACAGCTAAGCGAGCTACACCAGGCACATCCGGTGCGGCCGCTGGCTCGATGGCTGCGAGTTCCGCGATAAAGTCGGCCGAAGGAGCGGCGACGTCAACTGCCTGCTGCGTCGTCGATACGTGTAGCGCGGCGGCAACGAAGATCGGCGTCGCAAGCAGCAGCGAAAGCGAACTTGCAAGCGCTGCAATGCCAACTTTTTTGATGCGTCCTTGGTTTTCCATTACGCGGTTCCTCAAAACTTACACAAAATCACTCATCAAACTTCGCTATATTTGAGGATAAACCGGGAGATTTTAAAGGAAAATCCATCTTAAATTTGTCTTAAATGCTGCCTTTCCCGGTAAGTGTGTTGCCAAAGCCACGTATAGTTATGAGAAAATCATGCTTAACTTAAGCGATTTCATAGACTTAGATGGTTAAGGAATATCTGCCGAAGCAGCGTCGATAGCTGCTCGCCTTTGCCGCCGCTGTGTGCTAGCCAAGCGGCACGTTGAAAAGACCGATAGGGAATCAGATATGTCACCTAGCGAAACAGGCCGCGTGCAACAATATCTCCGCGCAAAGTTTGACAATAACCGGCTGTCACTCCGGCCTCACAAAAAGGGTGAAGATTCCGCTGAGGTCTACATCGATGACGAATTTCTAGGCGTGATCTATCGCGATGAAGATGACGGCGAAGTCTCCTACGACTTTAACATGGCCATTTTGGAAATGGACTTGCCTACGCTGTAAAGCCGCTTTTTAACAGCGCGTCGTCAAGCGGCGCATTCAAAGGCGGCCAATCGGTCTGACTTTCGACGCTGAGTACCCAAACATCACGGTCTTGCTTAACTGCCTTCTCTAAATAGGCGGCGGCGTCTTGCGCGCTGACAATAAGATCGCGCCCAAGCGCCATCCATATGCGTTGTCCAGACATGTCACGGCGTTCACCCAGCAGCGTGATGTGTCCATCACAGCGATCAATCTGGATAATCACGCTGCCGCCGGTTTTGTCGCCGCGCCGCTGCAGCACCGCCGGGTATCCTTCTTGGTTCCACTGCCTTATCAATCCACTTGCCCAAATGTGGGTCGGCAGCCGGGCCGCCTCACGCATTATTCGCAGTCGTCCATATGCAAGCGGCACTCTGAATGCTGCGTTTGCAAGCACACTTTACGTCACTCCAGGTCATCAGCATATCCGGCTATTGTGTCGAGTGGTATACGGCTGCGCATAAATGTGCCGGATGCAAAGCCGAGATCATTTCCCTGCGCGTCGACCAGCGTCGCTTCGGCCAAATAAACGCGCCGTTTGCCATGGACCAGCCGACCCTCCGCAATCATCGTGCCCTCATGAAATGGCCGCGTCAAATGCAGGTTAAACGCACTTGTAAGCATGAATACATCTTCGACCATTGAATTGGCGGCGTAAAAGCAGGCATCGTCCAGGGCCTTGAAATATGGTGTACCATGCTGTGCGCCTGCGGCATGAAAACTGTCTGTGCCAACGGTCATTTCGACGCGCGCAGTCGCCTCACTTACTGTAATGTCAGCGGCAAATTTTTGGTTGATCGGCGCAGCGCGGTACATTGCCTCCAACCGCGCGAAATGATGTTTTGACATCTGTCCCCCAAGCTGTTTGCGCCGCCATGTAACAAATCTGGCATGACTATGAAAAGGCTTTGCGGTTATATTCAAGCATCAGGGGCAAAAGGACCAGCTATGCTTGGCATCATTCTAGCAGGTGGCAAGGGGCGACGCATGGGAGGTGATAAACCCCAGCGAGAGCTTGCCGGCCGGCCGCTGATTGCGTGGGTGATTGACGCTCTTATGCCGCAGGTCGATCAGCTCATGATCAGCGGTGATCACAAGCAGCTTGAGCCATTTAATCTGCCGCTGCTCGGCGATGCCGCTCATCTTAAAGGGCCCGCTGCAGGGCTTATCAGTGCGCTCAATCAAGCGCGTAACATCGGCGCAAAAGGCTTGCTTGTCGTGCCATGCGATATGCCTTTCTTGCCTCAAACCCTGGGCCGCGATCTTGCCGGAGGCGGCGTGCAGGTGCCGCAAGTGGCTGGTGACGTGCCGATCTGGTCGATTAGCTGTTGGTCGCAAACGGCTTTACAGCAATCGCCGGATCTTGCGGCATTCTCAACGCAGGGAAAAAACCCGTCATTGAGGGCTATCCTCGCGGCCTATGGCGCAACGGCAAAGCGCTTTGAAAAATCCATGCCATTTTTTGGCGTCAATACACGTGCGGCGCTGGAGCAGGCGCATGCCCATGTGCGGCGCCGGGCTGTTGAGGTAGCGCCGTGATACTGCGCACTATGTGCCTTGTGTGCGCCGTATTTATAGCGGGTTGTGATGAGGAGCGCGCGGCTGGGCGAAGCTACCGCGAGGCGTCGGAACGTATGGTATCCGCGCGCGCTTTTCTGAGCCAACAAGCCGGAAAGCAAGGCGTTGAGCGCACGCGAAGCGGTTTGTTATACCGCATAGAACGGCGAGCGCAGGGCGCAAACACAGTCGGCCCTCGTCCGCGCGATGAAGTGCTGGTCCATTATCGCGGTGCGCTTGCCGATGGCGAAGAGTTTGAAGCCAGTTACGATCGCAATACGCCGGCGCGCTTTGCCCTGCGCGACGTTATCGCCGGTTGGCGCGAGGGTCTGCAGTTGATGCGCGCGGGTGACCGCTTTGTGTTTTATATTCCGCCGCAACTTGGCTATGGCCCGCATGGCCGGCCACCCGTTATACCTGCCAACGCTGTGCTCATTTATGAAGTTGAGTTGTTGGCGGTATACCGCGTTCAGTCAGCCGCCGAACTGCCGTCATGAAAACCAGCACAAAATGCCATAGCAACTGCCCAGTGCATATTTCGCGATTAAATAGCCAATGACATCGAGGGCCAGGAGCAGCGCGAGGACCGGGGCGGCAATCAGGCCAATCACCCGCAGCTTGCCACGTGTTGTAAACCGAGCCGGGGGCGCGGCAATCCCAAACACTGTTTTATCACCGGTGCTTTTGGGCATGCAGGGTATCCGTGTTTGCATCTCGAGGGTCGTTTAGTGGCTGCAGTGGCTGCCGGCCAAACGCCTGAGCTCAGCGTTACGCTGCATCGCGACCTTCTAAGCGAACACAACCCCGCAGCTTGGGACCGGTGGATGACGCAGCACGGCGCAGCTGATTTTCAGCATTTCTACAGCTATGGCGGGGCGATGACCACAGTCAATACCGCCGCGTATGCCCTAAGGTTTTTGTTTGAGGCCCAAGATATCGCGCGCGCAGTGGCGCTGCGGCAAACATTTGGCCCGATGACGCTGTGGTATATGCCGCGCGGACCACACTTTACCAAAACGTTGGGTGCTGAAGCGCAGGCAAGGCAGGCGGTGTATCACGCAATTGTGGCTACTGCCGGGCTATGGCGCGGCACCTTCGCAGTGTTTTCATTAAGTGCGGTGGCGGATGCGCCATTTGTAAAAAATGCCCCCATTCTCACCGGTCAAACCGAGGCGATCTTGCAGCTCCAGCAGGAGGCATCTACGCTGCATAGCGGACTACGGCAGAAGTGGCGCAATCGGCTGCACAAGGCGCAAAAGGCAGATCTTCACGTGGCGCAGGTAAAGCCGAGCCATGCCGATGCAAAGTGGCTTTTTGCCGCTGAAGCCGAGCAGCGCCGGGCGAAAACCTATCGTGCATTGCAGGCAGACCTTCCGGCTCAATTGGTGCAGCAGCCTGGGCGAACCAAAGTGTTCTGTTTTATCGCACGCCACCAAGGCAAGCCCGTTGCCGGCGCCAGTTTCATCGTGAATAGTGAGACCGCGTTTTACTTTTGCGGCGTCAGTTTAGCGGCTGGGCGCGCGTTAAGCGCACAACATCTGTTGATTTTCGAGGCTGCTGTAGCGCTGCGCGCGCATGGCTGCCGCACGCTTAACCTGGGGACGATTGATACACATAATTTTCCCGGAATAGCGCGGTTTAAGCTGGGAACCGGGGCGCACGCACGGCACCGCGCGGGAACTTATTTAGCGGCGTAAAACAAACGCTTGGAACTGTACTGCGCCGGTCGTGACATAATCCTGTCATAACAGGCTTGAAATGGCTGAAATATGGGGTACAGTGGTTTTGCTCGGTTTAGAGCTGTTACAAACAAGTCTGCAATGAACTGAAGGCATGACTGCTTCCATACTTTTGTGAGTTTAGAAACATTCTATTTCTGTTAGGATCTAAAACGAGTACGACTATCTAACCGCGAATTGCGTAACTGAAACGAACTACCCTAGTCTTGTGCTAGGCACTGAGGGCTAAATGCTTACAAAACCTCTCCTGACTGTGCGTGATGCTGCCCAACTTCTTAAGCTTAAGGAAGGCACCATCCGAAACATCATTAACGAAAAGAAACTGCGTGCCGTGAAATTTGGCAAAGAATGGCGTATCCGGCACGAAGACTTAGAGTCTTTTCTTGACGAAAATGCCAATACAGGTGCTCAACACCGCGCTGCGGAATAATATGTAATTTACTGCGCTCGACTCGCCCCCAACATTTCTTCCCTTCATAATGCAGTCGCTGCGCGTGCCATGATAACTCAACCGCCTTGGTACAAGACTGCTGCGTTCCTTGGGCGTATTGCCGCAACGTGGTTCTTCAAAATAAAACATGTACTTTCCTCTGGATGCCAGTTTGGGACGCTTTGGTCCGGATTTCCGGCGGCTCTGTTCTATGGCGCTCGGCGCCGATGTGTGCGGCACTCTTTAGCAACGTGTTTTATCCTTATCTGGGCGCCTGCAATGTCTAATGACGTATCCCAAGACGATCCGTTTCTATGGCTTGAAGAG
>JBCCLR010000197.1:0-7290 GCA_039026755.1 Pseudomonadota bacterium
CGTGATCGCGGCCTTGGCGGCAATTCCCGCAGCCGTGCTGAGCCCCAATGTACCGGCGCTGATCATCGGCGCAGTCACCCTTGGGGTCATCTTCTTTTGGCCAGCAAAATTTGGCAAGTGGGTGCCCGAAGCGCTTGCAGCGCTGATGATTGGCACGCTGCTGAGCCTGGCTCTTCCAGGGGCCCCAGTCCTTGGCGATATCCCAACGGGCTTGCCGCAATTCGTACTGCCAAGCTTCACGCTGGAGCAGTCGATTCTTCTGGTGATGGTCAAATCTGCAATCATTCTGGCGCTGCTGGGCGCTATCGACAGCCTACTTACCTCATTGGTTGCCGATAACATGACCCGCACGCGGCATAATTCAGATCGCGAACTTATCGGCCAAGGCATTGGCAATTCGCTCGCCGGCCTGTTCGGCGCCATTCCTGGCGCTGGCGCAACCATGCGCACGGTGGTCAACATCCGCACCGGCGGTGCCACCAAAATTTCCGGCATGCTCCACAGCGGCATCTTGGTCGCCATTGTGCTGGCGCTGGGGCCGCTTGCATCGCAAATCCCGCATGCAGTGCTAGCCGGTATCCTTATTAAGGTCGGCTATGACATCATTGACATAACCTACTTAAAACGCAGCCATAAAGGTCCGCGCTGGGATCTGGCGCTAATGGCCATCGTGCTGGGCCTGACAGTATTTGTGGACTTGATCGTTGCTGTCGGAGTCGGGGTCACCCTGGCTGCCTTAGCTTTCGTCAAGCGCCTGGCAGACCTGCAACTTGCATCCATTGGCCAAACGGAAGCCGCGCCAACCACGCCGGAAGAAGAGACAATCCTGGATGAGGCCAAAGGGCAAATCACCGTGTTTGACTTCGGCGGACCTTTAAGCTTTGGCGCAGCAGCAGATCTCGGCCACCAAGTTCGCGAAAGCGTGCCGGAACATACCAGTGCAATCATTTTGGATTTTGAGCGGCTGGCGTTCATTGACGTGTCAGCGGCGCGGGCGGTCGATACCATTGCGTCGGACGCAAAAGCAGCGGGCAAAACCGTCTATATTTGCGGCATGAATAAGGATGTGGCGGAGGTGCTGTCGGGTCTTGGCATTGACAACTGCCTGCCACTGCATACGCGCTATGACACGCGGCTGGAGGCGGTCCGTGCTGCGGATGCTGAAATCCATATGGTCGCTACCGCGGCGGAATGATGATGAGGCACTTATAAAACTGCGGTGATGCCGCAGTTTTTTATCAGCGCCTCTTGCACCCAATAGCGCTGTGCGCTATCCCCGCTCAGGTCCGAAAACGATGCATTAATGCTGTGCCCAGGGCCGCTCTTGTTGCCCGCCTTGGAGCCTGCCGCTGATGCCAAAACGCGACGATATCTCTTCCATTTTGATCATCGGCGCCGGGCCGATCATTATCGGCCAAGCCTGCGAATTTGACTATTCCGGTACCCAGGCGGTTAAGGCCCTAAAGGACGACGGCTACCGGGTCATCTTGGTCAATTCCAACCCGGCCACTATCATGACCGACCCCGGCATGGCCGACGCCACCTATGTGGAACCGATTACGCCTGCTTTCGTTGAAAAAATCATTGCCAAAGAGCGGCCTGATGCCTTGCTGCCCACCATGGGCGGACAAACGGCGCTGAATACGGCGCTCACCTTGGCGCAAAGCGGTGTCCTTGAAAAATACAGCGTCGAACTCATCGGCGCCAATAAAGATGCGATTGACAAAGCGGAAGACCGGCTGTTGTTCCGCGAGGCAATGGAGAAGATTGGCCTCGAGTGCGCAAAATCGGTCATTTTAAATGCGCAGGACCATATCGATATCAGCGCTAGTGACCTGCAAAAAATGGGTGAGGTTGACCGCAAAAAACTCTTAAAGAACGTCGCAATGACCCATGCAGAAGCTGCGCTCGATGTGGTGGGCCTACCGACAATTATCAGGCCGAGCTACACCTTGGGCGGCACCGGCGGCGGCATCGCCTATAACAAGCAAGACTTTCTCGAAATCGTAGAAAGCGGCCTAGATGCATCGCCCACAACCGAGGTTTTAATCGAAGAATCGATTGTCGGCTGGAAAGAATATGAGATGGAGGTGGTGCGCGATAAAGCGGACAACTGCATCATCATTTGCTCAATTGAAAACGTTGACCCGATGGGCGTGCATACGGGCGATTCCATTACCGTCGCCCCGGCCCTGACGCTTACCGACAAAGAATACCAAATCATGCGCAATGCCTCGATTGCCGTGCTGCGGGAAATTGGCGTTGAAACCGGCGGTTCAAATGTACAGTTCGCCGTCAATCCGGCAGATGGGCGCCTGATCGTTATTGAAATGAACCCAAGGGTCAGCCGCTCATCAGCGCTTGCATCGAAGGCCACCGGCTTTCCAATCGCCAAAGTCGCAGCAAAACTAGCGGTCGGCTATACGCTGGATGAGATCGATAACGACATCACCGGTGTCACTCCGGCGTCCTTCGAGCCGACAATCGATTACGTGGTCACCAAAATCCCGCGTTTTACGTTTGAAAAATTCAAAGGCACCAAGCCACTACTCACCTCCGCAATGAAATCTGTCGGCGAAGCCATGGCCATTGGTAGAAGCTGGCAGGAAAGCGTGCAAAAAGCGCTACGCTCGCTCGAAACGGGCCTATGCGGGTTTGATGAGCAGGAGATCGACGGCGTAGACCCGGAGGATCCTGACTTAGATCTGGTCCGCGCTGAGCTTGCGAAACCTACGCCCACCCGCATGCTGATGATCGCCCAGGCGTTTCGCTATGGCCTCAGCTATGACGACATCCGCAGCATCACCAAGTTTGAGCCATGGTTTGTTAGGCAAATTGAAGAAATTGTTGCGGCGGAAGCCGCCATTAAAGCGCACGGCCTGCCACAAACCCGGATTGGCATGCAGCGGGCGAAGTCTATGGGCTTTTCTGACCAGCGGCTTGCCGATCTGCTCGGCCTTACCGAAGCACAGGTTACCGAAGCGCGCATGGCGCTCAACGTTACGCCGAGCTTTAAACGCATCGACACCTGTGCGGCGGAGTTTGAAGCCAAAACGCCCTACCTCTACTCGACCTATGAATACGCGCTCGATGGCCCGGCAGAAGACGAGGCGCGCGTTTCCGATGCACGGAAAATCGCCATCCTTGGCGGCGGACCAAATCGCATCGGTCAAGGCATTGAATTTGATTATTGCTGCTGCCATGCCTGCTTTGCATTGTCGGACGCTGGTTTTGAAACCATCATGATCAACTGCAACCCGGAGACAGTATCCACTGATTATGACACGTCCGACCGGCTTTATTTTGAGCCACTGACCGCCGAAGATGTGATTGCGATCCTGCGCAAAGAACAACAGGCAGGTGAGCTGGTTGGCGTGATTGTCCAACTGGGCGGGCAAACGCCGCTGAAGTTGGCGCAGGCTTTGCAGGACGCGGATATCCCCATCCTGGGCACTAGCCCGGACGCTATTGACCTTGCCGAGGACCGCGAGCGTTTTCAGAAGCTGCTGGCCAGTTTGCAGCTGAAACAGCCGCGCAACGCCACCGCCCGTTCAGCAGAGGAAGCGCGCGCGATGGCCGATCAGGTGGGCTATCCTGTGCTGATCCGGCCTTCCTATGTGCTGGGTGGGCGCGGCATGGAGATCGTTGATAACCCGGAGCAATTGGGCCGCTATATTCATGAAGCCACGCAAGTCTCCGGCGATAGCCCGGTGCTGATTGACGCCTATTTGCGCGGCGCCATAGAAGTCGATGTGGATGCCATATGCGACGGCGAAAAAGTGCATGTTGCTGGCATTTTAGAGCATATTGAAGAAGCCGGCATTCATTCTGGCGACAGCGCGTGCTGCCTGCCGCCACATAGCTTGCCGCCTGCCATTATAGAAGACATTGAGCGCCAGACCGTCTCCCTTGCCAAAGCGCTTGAGGTGCGCGGCCTCATGAACGTGCAATACGCCATAAAAAATGGCGTCGTGTATCTGATTGAGGTGAACCCGCGCGCCAGCCGCACTGTGCCGTTTGTCGCCAAAGCCAAGGGTACGCCCTATGCCAAAATTGCAGCACGGGTAATGGCCGGCGAAGCACTAAGCGATTTTGAACTCCCGACCAAACCCATCACACATCTGGCTGTTAAAGAAGCTGTGTTTCCTTTTACCCGGTTTCCCGGCGTTGATGTCATCTTAGGCCCGGAGATGCGTTCCACTGGGGAAGTCATGGGTATTGATTCAGGCTTTGAAGCGGCCTTCGCCAAATCGCAAATTGCCGCCGGCAATCAACTGCCGGAGGCAGGCCGTGTTTTTATCTCCGTGAAAGACCCCGACAAAGCCGCCATGGTTGGCCCGGCACAGAGTTTGCTGGCACTTGGGTTTAGCATTGTCGCCACCGGCGGCACTGCGGACTATCTCGCCAAGCACGGCGTCGACGTGGAAAACATCAATAAGGTGGCGCAAGGCAGTCCGCATATCGTTGATGAGATGATCAATGGCACGGTGCAGCTGGTGTTTAACACCACCGCTGGTGATGTATCTTTGCGCGACTCCAAACCTATTCGGCAAACCGCCTTATTTAACAAGATACCCTACTTCACCACCACGGCGGGCGCGCTTGCCGCGACCGAAGCGCTCAAGGCGATCAAAAAAGATGAACTGGGCGTGCGCTCGCTTCAGGAGTTCTTCAGCGACGATTAAGTCGTAATGAACTCATAGGCCAGTGCATGCGTTTTCTTGGAGTGATTGAGGAGCGTGTGTTGACCGCGTACGGTTTTAAACACGTGCGGACGGCGTGGCCGGGTTTCTTTCACCGCCACGGTGCCATCGTCATCGCCTTCAAGCAGTGGATTAAAGCCGCCGGGTTTACCGCGGATCCCTGCAACCACCATTAAATCGATATCTTCGGGTAACTCAGGTGCGCCTTCACCGGTTTGCAGGAACGTTAGCGGCGGGCCGACGATCGGGTGGAGCAACTTCACCTGCGCAAACATGCGCGCCATCGCTGCACCGCGCAGTGGCGGGGCGATCATCACCACTTTTCTAAGCGGATTGGGCGCCGGCCAAATCGACTGGCTTACCGCGTTGGCCAGCACCAGCCCACCCATAGAATGGGTCACCGCGTCAAGCCGGGTCACCTCCGGCATGTCTGCTATGAGACGCGCCAGGCGCTTGCCATGGGTGTCAAGGTCGGCCCGGGTTGACGGATAGTTGATCAAGGCGCAGTCTAGTCCTCGCGCGGCAAAGTATCTGCGACACGGCGCCAGAAATCGCCATGTCGCCAGTAAGCCATGCAGCATCAAAATCAGACGCTGCGGATTATCCGGCGGCGCTTCAGCCAGCAAAGCATCATGGCAATGGGCTAGTGTCCCTTCATCAACGAGGCGATTTTTGGGATCGAGCAATCGGTAGTTCTCAGCCGAGGCGTTGCGCTGAATGCGCCAATTGGCGCGCCAATACACATCTGCCCAAAATTGCGCGCCGCCGAGCGTATAAGGCCGGAACTTAAGATCAAAATTAAAGTCAGGAAACTCGATCATAGGTTACAAACGCATAGGCTGGCGCATCTGCTTGCGCGCCGTACGCCTCGCGCTGCGTCTCTGCCCAGAGGCTGGGGTCAAGTGTCTCAAAAAGTGTGTCACCGTCGGGCGCCAAATCAACCTCGGTAATATAAGCACGCGTCACATGGGGCAGCGCAAGGGCATAAATCTGCGCGCCGCCAATAATCATTACCTCGTCAACGCTGCCTGCAGCGTCAAGCGCGGCAGCAAGCGTGCCTGCGGTGCTGCAGCCTTCAGCAGAAAACGCGGCATCGCGCGTCAGCACGATATTGTGCCGTCCCGGCAGCGGCCGGCCCAAACTGTCAAACGTTTTTCGGCCCATAACAACGGGCTTTGCCATAGTGATTCGCTTGAAATACTTCAGGTCCGCAGGGAGGCGCCATGGTAAGTCGCCATCCTTGCCAATCACGCCATTGCGGGCACGCGCGACGATCAGGCTGATCCGTGTATCATTCATAGCGCCCGAATTTTTTCTCAAATTCGTAGACCTCATCAAAACCGATCTCGCTGCAAAACGCTTTAAAATCATAGAGCGGCAGACCAATCTGGTTGAAATCGCTGGTCTTTTTAAAGGCCGCATACGTCATATCAGCAGCGGCCATCATTTGTAGCGATGCTGTCGCAGGGAAAATCGCGCAGGCAAAGCCAATCTCTTTAATCTTTTCATTGGCGAGCATCGGCGTGTCACCGCCCGCTGCCATATTGATCATGTTCGGCCCGTTCACATCGCGGCAAATCGTGCGCATTTCGTCTTCGCTCAAGGGCGATTCCACGAACAGGATATCCGCGCCGGCTTCGCGAAAGGCATTGGCACGGTCGATTGCTGCATTCAGACCTTCGCTTTGGCGCGCATCTGTGCGGGCGATCACTAAGAAATTGTCATCTTGGCGCGTATCAACGGCCACTTTCACCCGGTCTAGCATATCCGCCGTGGGCACTACTTCTTTATAGGGCGTGTGGCCGCATTTTTTTGGAAACACTTGATCTTCAATTTGAATGGCTGTGACGCTAGCAGCCTCATAACTTTGCACAGTGCGGCGAACATTTAACAGGCCGCCAAAACCTGTATCCGCATCGGCAATAATCGGCGCTGAAGAGACGGACGCAATGGCTTCAATGCCACCTAAAAATTCACTCAGCGTGGCAATGCCGACATCGGCCTGGCCCGAGCGGCTGGCCGTGGTCCAGTAGCCGGAGACGTAGACAGCATCAAAGTCATATTTGCGAGCGATAATTGCTGATGTGCAATCGGGCACGCCAGGTGCGTAAAAGAATGTGCCGTCAGTGAGTTTTTGTTTAAGAGAGGGGTGCGCCATA
Source organism: Pseudomonadota bacterium (assembly GCA_039026755.1). Taxonomy (GTDB): domain Bacteria; phylum Pseudomonadota; class Alphaproteobacteria; order Sphingomonadales; family CAKZYD01; genus CAKZYD01. The sequence continues at coordinate 6,863 of JBCCLR010000197.1, forward strand.
ACAGAAGCCTAATTCATTTGAACAACAGAGCGGATGGCTTCTCCCCTATGCATTAAATCAAAGGCGTCGTTGATCTTTTCCAGTGGCATCCGATGGGTGATAAGTGGATCGATCAAAATATCGCCGCGCAGATACATATCAACGATCTTTGGCACGTCGGTCCGGCCCCTTGCGCCGCCAAAATAAAGCCCTTCGATTTTGCGGCCCATGGTCAGGTCGATGGTTGACACAGGAATGACATCGGTCGGCGCAGAGACGCCAATCGACAAGATGTGCCCCCAAAACATATTGCTGGCATGTACGGCTTGAGCAAGCACAGCGGGCACGCCTGTGCATTCAAAACACACATCCGCGCCGCCTTTCGTCAGCTCTTTTACCGCGCCAATAACATCATTTTCCGCAGCAGCATTGATAAAGTCCGTCATGCC
>JBCCLR010000198.1:0-7275 GCA_039026755.1 Pseudomonadota bacterium
CTGTTTATCAAGCGCGCGCTGGCGCATCTTTTGCTTGGCATAGCTGAACAGATTAGCCCCTTGATCATAAGGAGCGGTCGCCAGATCGGACTGCGAGACAAGCGCTTTTTCAAGTTTGCGCTGCAAGTCTTGAACCGGCGCCGTGGCCTCGCCAAAGGCTGCGGCGGTGCTCGGTTGTTGTTTTTTAAGATTGCTGGAGAGCTGCATCAGAGCCTCTCGCTCGGCAGCACGATCCTGAGCCAATTCGGCAAAGCCAGTCGAAATCTGAGCTGACATTTGCGCCGTGCGTTCGTCACTGCGCGCTGCATAGTCTCGCATCAGGTCTAATTGATCAACAAAACCGCGCTGCGTGGTTGCCATCTGCCGTGCTAAATCTGACAGGGTCGCATATCCGGTGCGCGCCTCATCCTGCGATAGCTTCTCGGCAATCGCATGAACCGAAACCAGCAATTCAGCAACGATTTCGGTGGATTTGCGTGCGAGGCCAGCAGTCTCACTCATTTTCACTTCAAGCTTGGCAATGCGGGTAATGGCATCTGCCGCACTGTCATCGACGGAGATTTCGTTTTCAGCTTCTTCAAGGCGCACGACATTGCTGAGCCAGCTTTCAAACTCCACCGGAATAATGCGGTGTGCGGTGGTGCCAAAACGCTCCATCAAGCCAAGGGCAAGCGAACAGATCAGGCCAAACAGAGATGAGGAAAACCCAGTTGCCATGCCGACCAAAGGTCCTTTCAGGTCGGCGATCAAGCCTTGAAAGGCAGTATCAACACTTTGCCCACTGTCCCCGCCAAAGTTGAGTGAGCCGATGATATCTCCCACCGATCCCACCGTTTTCATCAAGCCGACAAAGGTGCCGATGAGACCGAGAAACACCAGGAGACCAACGATGTAGGTGAGCGCTGACTTGCGGTCATCAATCCGCACCTCGACGCTTTCAACCAGCATTTTAACAGTCGCCTGCGGGATGATAAGGCGTTTCGGCTGGTTGAGTTCGTCGCTGATAAGCCGAAAAGCATGGCCTAGCAGCTGCGGCACGGCAAACACCGTGGCTGGTTTATCATAGCAGCCATCGGGCAACGTACCGCGATCTTGATACTGCACTTTAAGCGCGGTCAGTGCTGTGAGTTCATTGCCCAGCGTAAACACCGCGCGGAAGGCGAGAAACACTCCGAATACGAACGTCGCGATGATCGTCATATTGAGGTAGACGTTCGCCTCAATAGACTGCAAGACGAAGTCAAATTGCCAGCCCGCCAGCGCTAAGAAGGCACACAGAACAAAGGCCATTCGGCCGAGCTGTGATCGGACTTCGCTTTCCATCGGCGCTTTAAACTCCTGCAGGCTGCATGCGGTGGACGCTATTGCAGAGCGTTACGACTGCATTAACCAAAAGACTTGAAGATAGCGTAAACAAAGGCGGTGATTACAAGGGCTTGCGGACCACGACGACCTTGTCTTCCGCCTCGCCTGGCTGCGGTAGCGACACGCGCGTTTCGATTTGATCGGTAGAAATTCCGCGCTTTATCAGCACATTTCGAACGGATAACGCGCGAAAATAGGCTTTACGCTGGGCTTCAGAAACCGAGCCCACTTTAGAAGACGCAATTGACCGGATTTCGTATTTCCCCGCTTCGCCGCGTGCCAGTTTTTGCGCCAGTACGGCACCGATTTTATCGCCGGTGTCGCTGTCGATTTTTGTGGCATTCTGATCAAAAGTGACTTCGATGGAGACGGCTGCGGAGGTGACATCAATTGCCCCGCCTGATGTATCAACCTCCTGGCTCACCACCTTTAGACGCACTTTGCTGTCGGATTTGCGCGTGAGAATGGTGAGCTTATCTTCCGTCTTTATCTGCTCATCCTGACGCAGCTGCTCTGACAGCTCTGCCACAGAGCGGCCTTTTGGCGCGTTTGGCGCGGCCTCTTGATTATCAGCCTGTTTGCGCTTTAAGGCGGCGAGCTCTGCCTGCGTCTTCTTCAATGCGCTTTGCAGGGTTGCCGCGTCGTCCATGGCTTGGGCGGCTTGTTGTGCTTGCGCCTTGGCGTCAGCAATCAAAACGGGTGACTGACCCTCAGTCTGTTCGGTATCCGATTTGGTATCAATGTCAGGGTTGGCCGCAGATTTGACTTTCTGCATCATGATAAACAGCGTCAGGCCGAGCAAGATCAGCAAAAAGGTGATGACCATCACAATGGTCGACAGGGCATCCACGAAGCCCGGCCAGTGATTGGTCTCTTCCTCGGCCCTGCGCGCCATCTAATTTGCCTTCAAAATACTGAAAGGACACAAGTAAACGCGCTGCGTTACCACTGGTTTAACCATGGGCCTGCGCCGTCTGCTGAACCCCGCTGACCTGCTGCAAAACCGCATCGCGCGGACCATCCACATGGATCCGGCCATCTTCCATCCAAATCACCCGGTCAACCAGCCGCAGTAGCGGCGCCCGGTGTGTCGCGATAATTGTGGTGCGCCCTGAAATGAAGTGTGAAAGGCCGCTCACCACCTGGTTTTCAGCGGCAGAATCCATAGCGGCTGTCGGCTCATCTAAAAGCAGCAGGGCGGGATTAGATACCAGCGCACGGCACAACAGGACGGCTTGCCGCTGTCCGCCTGACAAGCGCTCGCCATTGGGGCCAATTTGCATGGCAAGGCCCTCGTCATGGCTGGCCACAAAAGGCGCCAGCCCAGACACATTAAGCGCACGCACCAAGGCGTCGGGCTCAACCTGGCTGAGGCCCAGAATGATATTGTCTTTAAGGCTGAGGTTAAACAGTCGGCTGTGTTGCGGCGCGTAGCCGATATGGCGGCGCAGATCATTGCTGCCATACTGTTTGAGGTTAAAGCCGTCGAAAAACATCTCTCCGGATGTGGGCATATGGAGGCCGGCAAGCAGCGATAAAAGGCTGGTTTTACCAGACCCGCTTTTGCCAATAAGCGCGATTTTAGCGCCCGCAGGAATTTGCATATCTACATCACGCAAAGCGGCAGTGTGGGCACCAGGATAGTGCAACGTTACTGCTGACGCGCGCACATTGCCGCGCAGGTGACTACCGCTGACCCCGGCAGCGGAATAAGCACGCTCTTGCGGCAAGTCCATCAGCGCGAATACGGCGCGAAATGCGGCAATGGACTGCAAAGCCCGGCTGACCAGGCCATTGAGTGTTGCGACGGGTACCATGGCACGGTTTGAAAGCAACGTGCAGGCCACCATGGCGCCAACCGTTAGATGTCCGGCCTGCAATTGCAAAACGCCAATGACGATCACGCAAACGGTGACCAGTTGCATGATGACCGAAGACGCATGTGCCGGCAGGTTTGACCAGAACCGCGCGCGTTTTGCTGCCATGGCGGCGGCATCTCCAATCACGCTCCAATGCCGCAGAAACTGGCCTTCAGCGAGCGACGATTTAATATGGCTGAGGCCTTCGAGCATGTCGTGCAGTAGGTTTTGCTTGGAATCTTGATATTGAACACCGGCTTTGCTGGCACCAACCAAAGCGACATTGCACCAGATACCAATGCCCACGAGGCTCAGCGCGCCAAGCGCCGGCGCAAGCGCCACCGGCCCGCCGATGGAGGCAATCAGCGCTAGCACAATGAGGAAAAATGGCACGTCAATGAACAGCGCGAGCGCCGCAGAAGGCAGTAAATTTGTAACCGCATCGGTTTCTTTAAGGCCCGCCATCGCCGCGCCGCCAAGCCGCGGCGCATCCGCAAGCTTTGCCCTTAGCAGCGCTTCAGCGGCAACATGCTGTAATTCGACAGAGATGCGTAGCGCGACCGTCTCGACCAGGTTTTGCCGGATAATTTTGAGGCAAAATTCAAAGCCAATGGCGATAAGAACGCCAATGCCAAGCGCCCACAGCGTCTCCATCGCTAAATTTGGAACCACGCGGTCATAGACTGACATCAGAAAGAGCGGCAGCACCAGCGCCATCAGATTAATGAGAATGCCTGCTGCAATGAGCTGCACCCACACACGTTTGCGGCGTGTAAAGCGCGCAAACAGCGTCCGCCAGGGCGATACCGCCGCAGCAGCAGCGTGTTGCGGCGTAACGGCATCAGATTTTACATGAAACACAATGGCCTCGCCCATCGCTGCATCGGCAAGTTGATCGCGCGCGATGCGTTCTTCGCCGACATTCGCAGCGAGCGTCAGCTCTGTTTCATCAAGCGCTTTGACGAGCGCAACATGGCCGGACTTTAGCAGCACCAGGCATGGCAAGTCTGCTGATGTTAACCGGTTGATGCCAATCCGCTTCAGCTCAGCACCCAAGCCGACGCGCGCAGCCGCGATTGGTATGGTGCGCGGCGGCAAATCTCCGTTGGCGAGCGGCAAGCCGGCAGTCAGCCGCGCACTATCAGCCTCAATGCCCGCATGCAGGCAGATCTGATGCAGAGCGAGCGCGGGGCCAAGCGCCCAGCTATGCTCAGGCACGGCAGATGTGGATGACTGCTGCAACAGAAGGCACCATTTCCAAGGACTGTGATCAATCAACCCTTTGTTAGCGCTTGAAGCGTTAAAACTCCCTTAGGATTAACGCTTAGGACTTTGGCAATATGTTTGGTGGCCGTGAAATCACCTCTGCATCGGTAACCGGCTTTTCCGCCCAGGCCGAGCGGCTGGAAAGCCGCGTCGGCTCATACTTGCTGATCAGTATTGCGGCTGCGGTGGTTATTTTCCTGGGCTGGGCTTCGATTTTTGAGCTTGATCAGGTGACCCGGGCGGAAGGACGCGTCCTGCCCTCAGCGCGCAAACAGATCGTGCAGCACTTTGAAGGCGGCATCGTGAGCGAAATTGTTGCGCAGGAAGGCCAAATGGTGCGCAAGGGTGACCTGCTGCTGCGCATTCAAAATCAAATTAGCGAAGCAGAGCTGGTCAACACCAACTGGGAGCTTTTGTCGAAAAAAGCAGAGATCAAGCGCTGGCGCGCAGAGGCGCAAGGTTTAACAAAGGTCGGTTTCAATCAAGCCTTTATAGACCGTGCACCTGGCCTAGTACGCGAGCAAGAAGCGCTATTTAAAACGCGGCGTACCAAGCTTGATCAAGACCTTGCGATTTTAGATGATCAGGTACGCAAACGCAGCGCCGAACTGCAGGAGACACGCTCACGCCTCAGTAATTTGCGCAAAGAAGAACGTTTGATGCAGCAGCGCCTTAGCCAAGTGGAAAAACTGGTGGCCATGGACGCAGGGAGCGAAGCCCAACTCATTGAAGTCAAAACGAAATTACAGCAGCTGGTCTCGCGCATTTCTGATACGCGGTTTCAAATTCCGCAGCTCGAGGCTGCCCTATCAGAAAACAAAAACCGCCGCAAACAGCGGGTTTCGGAAGTGCAGTCTCAAGCGCAGGAAGAGATTGTGCGGCTGCAGGTCGCCATTGCTAAGCTCGATGAAGCCCTTGGTGCATTTGAAGACCGCTCAGCCCGCACGGATGTGCGCGCGCCCATTACCGGCGTGATCAACACCTTGTTCGTCAGTACGCTTGGCGGCGTCGTTAAGCCAGGTGAAGATCTCATGGAAATTGTGCCCAATGATGAAGCGGTACTGATGGAGGCAAAGCTGCGGCCCTCCGATCGCGGCGATGTATGGCCTGGCCTGCCAGCCGTCGTTAAAATCACGGCCTATGACTATTCCATTCATGGCGGGCTTGAAGGCACGCTTGAAGACATTTCAGCGGACGTGTTGCAAGATGAGCAAGGTCAGGCCTATTACCGCATTCGGCTGAAAGCCGATACCGCAAGCTTTGGCCCTGATAAGCCGGTCATTCCGGGCATGACGGCGCAAATCGATATCCTGTCGGGGCGCAATACAATCCTGGATTATTTGCTTAAGCCGATCATCAAGTTGCGCGACAACGCGCTGCGTCAGTAGGCGCATTAAGCGGCATCGACGATTAACGTGCCAACCAAGGTGGTCTGGCTGGCATCAGTATAGAACGTGTAGGTGGTATCGCCGCTGACCGTGCTTGACGTATAATTCGCAACGGGTTCGTCAACGTTAATACTATCGCCGCCGTCAATGAGGATTGTGAGGCTATTGGCGCTATCGGTCATCGCGATCAACTCGCTGGCATCAATAGTCATATTGAGAGACACGCTAGAGCCGCGCGCGTCGATCACTTCGATATTGGAAACAGCGGCGATCAAGCTATCTTCGTTAACACTTCCGCGGCTGTTTTGCAGTGCAACCGTATCAATACCCGTGCCGCCATCAACGGTTATGGTATCCGCGTTGATATCGTTTTCAAACAAATTGAATTGATCATCATCGCCTTCGCCAAGCAAGGTATCGTCACCGCCCGAGCTCGCAAATGTATCTTTTCCAGCACCGCCGCGGGCAATGTTGTTGCCCGTTGATAAACTGATAAAATCGTCCCCGATCCCGCCGGTGATATCATCATTGCCATCGCCGCCAAAGATATCATCATCCCCATCGCCGCCATTGAGGATATCGTTGCCATCATTGCCGCGCAGGATATCATCATTGGCATCGCCGTTTAGCGTATCGTTATCATCGCCGCCAGTCAGATCATCATTGCCAATGCCGCCGCTCAGCACGTCATCGCCGTTGCCACCGGTGATAATATCATCACCGCCAACGCCATTGAGCGTATCATCACCATCGCCGCCATTCAGGGTATCATTGCCGGACGTACCGGTAATGCTGTCCCCAGACATACCGCCGGTGATGCCATCCACATCAATCAGAGTAATACCAGTCAGATCAATGCTATAGCTACTCGACCCGTTAAGCGTGAAGGTCTCGCCAGCGAGCGCGGAGCCGTCAATCACATCGATGCCCGTAGACGCTTGTGAGAAGCCAGCTTGCATATCAAATACACTGCCAGAGCCGGCCTGCAGCAGAAGCGTATCGGTTCCAGTGGTGCCGGTATCGCCGATCACATCATGCACGCCATTGCCATGCCAATAATACGTATCGGACCCTTCACCGCCATTGAGAACGTCGTTGAAACCATCGACACCGCCATCGATGATATCATCGCCAGCATCGCCATTAATGACATCCAGACCATCGCCGCCTTGCAGCGTGTCAGCGCTGCCGCCGCCGGACAGTCGGTCACTACCGCTACCAGCGACAATGGTGTCGATCGAATCAGACCCAACGATGCTATCAGCAACACTGCTGCCAACGATTTGGGTGACGTTGCTGATGGTTGTGCCGGCGAATGACCAGCGCAGCGGAGTGGACGTTGTCTCCCCCACAATGCGCGCGCCTGGCGCCGCGCTGCCATCGATGCTTTCGATGCC
>JBCCLR010000199.1:0-7199 GCA_039026755.1 Pseudomonadota bacterium
CTGAGCCTGAGCCTGAGCCTGAGCCTGAGCCTGAGCCTGAGCCTGAGCCTGAGCCTGAGCCTGAGCCTGAGCCTGAGCCTGAGCCTGAGCCTGAGCCTGAGCCTGAGCCTGAGCCTGAGCCTGAGCCTGAGCCTGCAACGAAAGCCCCAAGCGCGGTCAAACCACAAGCCACAAAAACAGCGACGACTGACACAGGGACCAGTACGCAGACCGAGAGCGAAGGTGGCCAATATGCAGCGGACAGTACGGCGTCACCGGAAAGCGGATCGCCCGATGCGAGCCCGGATGCAACGCAAACCAACACGCAGGCCGGCAACGCGGAATATGATAATTATAAGGGCAAAGTGCTGCGGATTTTATCGAGCAAACGCTTGCCTGCATCGGTGCGAAAGGGCAAAGCGCGAGTGACCATTACACTGGCGCCCAATGGCAGCATCGTGAATACTGAAATCCGGCGCACGTCGGGGTCCAAACGGTTCGACCGCGAAGCGCTGCGGATTGTGGAAAAATGCGCGCCATTTCCAAATTCACCGCAGCCGACAAATTTTACATTCACCATCGTGATTAAAAAGGACTGATCAGCTCAAATGGCCTGGGCCGCAGCTTGCTAAGTGTAAGCGCAGAAATTCTAGCGGCAGCGCAGCAGCCCCGCCACCGCGGTTCGCCAGATGCTTGCTTTATAAGGTCAACCTGGTATGAGGCCGGATCAAAGCAGCATACCTAACACGCTGGTTCCAGCGCCAAAACCCGCAGCCGGCAGGGTTGACGCTGCAACACTGACATGACATCGACCGGCTCTAGCAGTGACGTCCCATGATCAAAGATTTGCTTATAATTGCGGCTGGAAAGGGTACGCGCCTGAAAGATAAAGGCGATATCAAGCCATTGGTTGAAGTGGCTGGCAAAACCCTCATTGAGCGTATTTTGCACACCGCTTTTAGCGTTGGCATATCCCGCGCGACAGTTGTGATCGGCTATAAATCACAGGTGCTTGAGCCCTATTTGCAAAGCTTGTCTGAGGATTATGGCTGGCCTATAAAAACGGTCTTTAATCCGCAATTTGAACAGCCGAATGGCTTGTCTGTCGCTGCGGCAAGGCCTTATTTGACCGGCGATTTCGTGCTGACGATGTGCGATCATATCTTAGATGAAATGCTACTGCAAAGACTGCTGTCTCACAGCCTTCAGCCTGGCCAAGTCGCGCTTGGCGTTGATACGCGGCTGAATAATCCCATGGTCGATCTCGAGGACGTAACCAAGGTTCAAAAAGCCGGCTCCCACATTAGAGATATTGGCAAACATTTAACCCACTACAATGCCTTTGATACCGGTGCGTTTTTAGCCGCGCCCGCCCTTTTTGATGCCATCGAACAAAGCGGTAAAACGCATTCTGACTATTCAATATCGGGCGGCATGAAGATTTTGGCGCAAAATAACAGTGCCATCGCAGTCGACATCGGCGATGCACTTTGGATTGATGTCGATAGCCCCGAAATGCACACCCTTGCCGAGCGGGTCTTGCAAGATAAGCCCCATGCGGCTGCCCGCTAATGCGCTACGCTTTTTGAGGGACACATGACCACGCAAGCCGCCGAAGCAACTGACCGCAAAGATATTGCCAAAGGCGCTGCACAGAATTTAGCTGGCTTTATCATTCGGCTTGGCGCGCGCCTGCCGTTTTTGCTGATTGTCGCCCTCCTCTACGGCAAAGCACGTTTTGGCGAGTATTTGTTTGCTGTTGCCGTGGTTGAAACCTGTCTCGCTCTCATCAGCCTTGGCTTTCGACGATCGCTCTTTAAGTTTCAAGATTCCGGTTCCGGCGCAGATGGATGTCTCGATTTTCATCAAGCCATCGCGCGTAGCTTTTTAATTTGCCTATCGCTAGGCACTTTCGTTGTGGCCCTTTGGTACAGCCTCGCCGCAGCGTTCGGCCTGGATAATGAGGTATTTCGCGGCGTTTGGTATATTTTGCCGACCATACTGACATACGCCTGTACCGAACTCTTGCTCACAGCCACGCGGGCCTCGCGCAAAATGCAATATGAGGTGATCGCAAAGTCCATTGTTGAGCCCTATAGCCTCAGCATATTCGCCGCTGCATGCTATTATCTTGGGCATTTAGATGCGGGTCTTTACTATGCCTATTGGGGCATGAACCTGTGTATCCTGAGCTATGCCATATATGCGTTCACGCGGCTCTATTCAGGCATAGACCTTAAGCGCACATTCAGCGGACTGTGGTCGGCAAGCGAAATTGCCAAAATGCTGCGCTTTACCCTGCCAACCGCGATGAATGATCTGATTATCAACACGGCAAGCCGGATCGATATTTACTTGATTGCTGGCTTCGTTACACCAGAAGCGATCGGCATTTATGGCATTGCACTGCAAATTTTGACGATCGTAAAAAAGATCAGAATGAGTTTCGACCCCGTTCTCGACCCGATCATTGCCAGCTCTATCAAACGCATGGACCCCAAACGTGTGATCGCCAAGCTCACCGACGTGGGTGTGATGATCTTTCTTATTCAGATGCTTATCGTTGGGCTGCTTATGTATTTCGGTCAGCTTCTATTGGGCCTGTTTGATGTGAGCGGCGACACGGCCAAAGCAACACTGATTATTCTAGTCCTCTCCACGGTCATCCATGATAGTTTTGGCCTTTCTGAAACGCTCTTTATATTCAAACGGCCGTCGATCAATATGATGGCCTCAGGCCTCGGCCTTATCAGCGTCGTTTGTGCTGGTCTTATCCTTATTCCGCGGTATGGGATTCTGGGCGCAGCGCTGAGCATGCTGACGGCAAATGTCATCACGACGAGTTTTTTATTGCTTCTCACCAGGCGTTTTTTCCGGGCCATTCCAATGGACGTGCGCGTCTTCGTAGTGTGTGGGGTTTTTGGGTGCCACTTGCTTTTGATGCAGCTCCTCAATGACTTGCTTGATGCACGTGCTACTGTAGTTGGCCCGTTAAGCCTGGTTATCGGTTTCATTCTTTACGGGCTGTGTTTCAAATGGTTCAATAGAGCGCCAGTTACCGTGTACAAGGGATAAAATCGCGCACTAAGGCTCCACGAAAAGCTGTGAAGCCAGGCAGAGACGTATGAATAGTACCGCAATCATAAAAAGCTCACCTGAAGGTCAACATGTCATTGCTGGAATGACGGTGCAGATGCGCATGATAAAGCTGCTGATATCGCAAGGCTTTAGCCGCATTATTGTCGAGCGCCCAGATCTGCCAGATATTGACCGCGAGGACGCCGCACCATTGTCAGATTTGCAGGTAATTGCGGCGAACGAGCGCACCGCCCAAGTCCAATATGCAGCGCCTGAAGACATTAGCCAGTCTCACGGCGATATCATTGCAAAAGACAGTTACATTCTCCATCCGGATGTTTTGAACGGCTTTTTAAACGCGCGCCATACGCAATTGATCGGCAGCGACCATGATGTTGTGCTGACCAAAGCAGTGTCGAAGCCCGATCAACATGAAGCGTTTCCCTATCAAAATTGGCAAGTTATTAGAGTTCAGAGTAACCAACTCAAATATGCAAAAAAACAACTGTTTCGCTATCTCTGTAAGGACGGGGATGGCCTGGTATCGCGCCATATAAATCGCCCTATTTCAACGTTCATCAGTCGCTACCTCGTTGATCTTAACGTAACGCCAATTCACTGCACTGCGCTTACGGTTTTATGCGCTGTCATCATGGTCGCCGCACTCATCTACGCGCCTGTAATCGGTATTTTTTGGGGTTGCCTAATGTTTCAGGTGGCGTCGGTGGTTGATGGCCTCGACGGGGAAATCGCCCGCGTTCAATTTACCGCGACGGCGCGCGGCGCAAAGCTCGATACCGGCATTGATATGGCGACGAATATTCTCTTCACTGTGGGAGTAAGCTATGCTTTATGGCAGATCCATGGCGAAGACTTCTTAGCGCTTGGCTTGATCGCAATCAGCCTTGCAGTGCTGGGCGTCGTTTCGATGACAGCGATCCTTGCAGCCGGGCCAGGCGGCGGCAGTTTTGACATTCTGGCCAAGACCATTCGCCAGCGTGTCCAAGGCAGACCCTTCCTCATGGTGCTCTTTAAAACTGTTAACATCATCGTCAAACGCGACATGTTTGCGTTTGTGTTCGCTTGTATTGCTGCCACGGGGTTCAGCTATCTGATTATCTATATTTTCATAGGGGGGCTGCTGGTTTGGAATGCGGCGTTGTTTTATAATGCTGGCGCAATGCTCCGCTTTAAATCAGTTTGACGACAACGCTGTTCGCCGCTTATCGCTTTGCGTCGTCTTAACTTGTATGTCCGCCGCGATATCATCAGCCTCGTCATGGAACTAAAGTCTAGTCACAGCATTACAGAGCGACTATTCGTCATTTAACAGACACGACTCTGCAAGTATTTTATCTAATGCACGCTATATGAACACAGTTTGCATCGACTGCCGCTATGTGGGGCCTAAACCAAGTGGCATCGGAGAACTGGTTCATTCGCTGATTCGCCAGCTACCGGGCCTAGCACCTGACCTCAATTTTTTATTGCTAAAAAGCGCCAAGCGCGACGAACCGCTGAGCGTGGCGAGCAATGTTGAAGAGGTCCCAATAGAAAGCCCAGCAAATGGGCCCGCGACCATGTGGTGGCTACCGCGCATCGTCGATTTTCGGGCAATCGACGTTTTTCATGCAACATTCAACATCCTGCCCGCCGGCATCAAAAAACCAACGCTCACAACCATTCACGATATTATGTGGCTGACGCATCCGCAGTGGTGCAATCCAAGCCTCTATGGCCAGATTGAGCGGAAATTCTACGCGCATGGAATAAGACGCGCGCTCAAACACGCGACGCACATTGCGACGGTGAGCAGCGCCACCAGAGCAGCCATTTTAGAACGCCATCCAGACCTCAAGGACAAAATCTCGGTCACGCTATCGGGCGTTTCGGACCGTTTTCGGCCAGTGGACGTTAATACGGCTTTGCTGCGGGATTTGGGCATTGCGCCTGGGAAAAAAATAATCCTCAGCGTTGGCCAGTATTCACCTTATAAAAATCATGATGGCGCGCTGGCTGGGTTTGCCGCCGCGTTCAAGGATCGCAGTGACGTGGCCCTCGTTATGGTGCAGCGGCGCAACAAAAACACAGCACAGATGATGTCGCTTGCAAATTCTTTGGGGATTGCCGACCGCATCTACCTCACAGGGCCCATAAGCGAACAGTCTTTGATCACGTTGTATAGCGCTGCGAGCGCCCTGCTTCATCCGTCCTTATGCGAGGGATTTGGCAACCCGCTGGCCGAGGCAATGGCCTGCGGATGCCCCGTCGTGACCAGCAATTTGAGTGCTATGCCGGAAGTGACAGCAAACGCCGCTGCGCTCGTTGATCCATATGATAGTATGCACATCGGACGTGCCCTGCGCTCGGTTGTGGACGACGCCAATCATGCAGGCACGATGCGCGAAAAAGGGCTCGCTAGAGCAGCACAATTGAGTTGGCATACGTTTGCGCAGCAGCATTTAAAGATCTACCGCGCGCTGCTTGCCTAGCACGTATGGAAGCATGAAAATCACATACTTGGAAGAGCTATCGGTCGCGCTTGCGCATATGACATGTCGAGCGACCCGTCCAACAACACTGGTTTCCATGTTTTACACATCAAAGGTAATTGCTTTATCGCGCCTCATCCTGAACGCAATTGTGTTTTACCGGTAAGCTCGCTATGCGCGCCCTGAAATGACAGCTCTGGCAGCTGCGACGAGAAATGCTTTGAAGCACGCAGAAAAACAACTAATTACCCGATTTACAACGTGAAACTTGCTGGGGCGCAGACGTTAAATTTTTCGCTGACTGCAAAAATTACTAAAAAAAATTCACAAAACTGCTAAACGACTGTCACACAGCTTCGGCCTGTGCGAATTTTGGAGACAAAAATGACAAAGACTAAGGGACCTATCCGGGTTGCAATCATTGGCGTTGGAAACTGCGCCAGCTCCCTCGTGCAAGGGATTTACTACTATGGCGGGTCCAAACAAACTGATGCAGCAGGCTTAATGCACTCCAATCTGGGTGGGTATTTGCCGTCTGACATCAAAGTTGCTGCTGCCTATGACATTGACCGCCGAAAGGTTGGACAAGACGTGTCAGACGCTATTTTTGCGTTGCCAAATTGCACCACTGTGTTTTGTAGTGATGTGCCGAAACAAGGTGTCACCGTCAAAATGGGCCGTACGCTCGACGGATATTCTGACCACATGGCGACCTACACCGATGAACGTCGATTCTTGCCTTTGAATGCGCCGGAGCCGTCTAAAGCGGATGTCGTGCGCGAACTCAAAGACGCTAAAGTCGATGTGATGATGAATTACCTGCCGGTGGGGAGCCAGCAGGCAACGGAGTTTTACGCCGAATGTGCGCTCGAGGCTGGCGTCGCCTTTGTCAACAACATCCCGGTGTTTATCGCGAGCAATCCGGTTTGGGCTGAGAAATTTGAGAAGGCGGGCATTCCGATCATTGGCGATGATATTAAAGCCCAGCTTGGCGCTACGATTGTGCACCGGGTCCTAACAGACCTGTTCGCCAAACGCGGTGTTGCCATGGACCGAACCTATCAGCTGAATACAGGCGGCAACACCGACTTCCTGAATATGAAGAATCAGGATCGTCTCAACTCGAAAAAGAAATCGAAGACAGAGGCGGTGCAATCAGTTGCGGCCAGCCGCATCGATGATGAGAACATTCACGTCGGCCCAAGTGATTATGTTGCCTGGCAAAACGACAACAAAGTCTGCTTTCTGCGCATGGAAGGCCGGCTGTTTGGCGATGTGCCCATGAATGTGGAGCTGCGGTTATCGGTAGAAGATTCGCCCAACTCAGCCGGCGTTGCCATCGATACCATCCGCTGCGCGAAGCTCGCCATAGACAATGGACAAGCCGGCATTATTGCCGGCCCATCCGCCTACTTCTGTAAGCATCCGCCAACGCAATACACCGATGAGGAAGCGCGCATCATGACGGAAGCTTTCATCAGCGAAGGCGTAAATGTGCTGGATCCTTCGAAAGGCGTCAATAAAATGTCGGTGGTGCGTTAGCCGCATAGCGATAGGCGCTGCTGAGTGATGCGGCGATGACGGGGCGCACGGCGCAGGTTTCAAAGTTCAAAGAGAGGCTTGCAATGTGCGCCAACACTGGCCTTGGAC
>JBCCLR010000200.1:0-7140 GCA_039026755.1 Pseudomonadota bacterium
TATCGGCTGCGGCAGCTTAAGAGACGGCCCGCTCGGCAAGCGCAAGTTCCCGGGCGCCTATCACAACGACCTGCCCTGGGTCAGCGATGTGTGGGTGCATCCTGACGCGCGCGGCCAAAGCCTCGCCAGGCGCATCATCACCGCCCTCGAAGATGAAGCGCGCGCCTGCGGCTATGATAGGCTCTATATCTCGACCACAATCCCAAAAAACGCGCTCTACGACCGCATGGGATATACCCAAGTCAGCACAAGCATACTCAACGGTACACCGCTTCGCTCGCTGCGCAAGCGGCTGTAAGCGCTGATGATGCGGCGCGGCGTGAGACAAACATATGCAGGCCCCGCATCCCCCTAAAGCGCCGCACCCGCCGCTCAAGGCGGCGGCGGTGGTGGTGGTGGTGGTGACCTCAGGCGCTTTGCCCTCAGGATCAATTGGGCGCCATAGGTAATGCGTATCGCCATTTATATTTTTCCAGCTACAGCATTGATTTTCAAGGTGCCGAGCTCAGCAAAGAGGGCGCTATTAAAATGGCATATATTTTGATAACACGTTAGCTTTTTCCATTCATTTCGCCAGTATCGCACGTTGCAGTCCATGCTTAACATTGAGGCGAAATTGACGAGGAGATGCCAAATGGATGCTCGGGGAGTTGTTGGCATCGTTGCTTTTGGAAGCGTCGGTGATCGGCCATGAGGCGTTTGAGTGCGATGACCGCGCCGGACGAGTTGAGTACCGGTCCATGGGCATAGCTAAGGATAGGTGCGGTCTGTCGTCTTGCGCCTAAGATCGCAGCATCTTTCATGGACAGGCAATCATGGTGACCAATGGCGTCTACACACATTCCTGAAGCAGGAAAAACGTTCAACGCCTATCGATGGTATGTTCTCGCTGTTCTTATTATTGTGAACATGTTTTCGGTCGCAGACCGCCTGGTGTTTTCGATTCTCATCCAAGACATCAAGTCGGAATTCGGCTTGACCGATTTTCAGCTTGGCTTGCTGGGTGGTGCAGCGTTTTCGATCATTTACGTTATTGCTGGATTTCCCGCTGCGCGCCTGGCCGACCGGTCGGTGCGCAAGACCATTGTGGCAGCCGCCATTGGACTTTGGAGCGCCATGACGGCGGTGTGCGGCCTGGCGGTGGGTTTTTGGACGCTGTTCTCGGCGCGCGTCGGCGTGGGTGTGGGCGAAGGATGCTCTGGGCCCGCGTCACACAGCTTGATTGCTGATTATTTCCCCCGCCATGACCTCGCAAAGGCAATGGGCTTTTTCACCATAGGCGCAAGTTTGGGCACAGCGGGCGGGCTGATTGCCGGCGGCCAGTTGGCAGAAGCGTTTGGCTGGCGCTATGCCTTCGTCGTTATGGGGCTCCCTGGATTGGTGATTGGCCTCCTTGCCTACTTGACCGTTCGCGAACCCAAACGGGGGCAATACGCGGCCAAAGACGCCACCGTCGAGCAACAGCCACTGTGGGATACGACAAAGCAGTTGCTCGGCAACCGCGTTTTTATGGGGCTTGCCATTGGCGCGGCGGTTCAAATCCTCATTGGCTATGCGCTGGCGTTTTGGATGCCCGCGGTCATGCTCCGACAATTTGAGATTTCGACAGGCAATGTGGGGCTATATCTAGGCATTGCCTTCTTTTTAGGCGGAATACCAGGCCCAATCCTGGGGGGCTATGTTACCCAGTCCCTCATCAAAAGGAGCGAACGATGGCGGGCCTTAGTGCCTGGGTTGGTGAGCCTCCTGTGTCTTCTGCCTCTGGCTGCGAGCGTGACATCGGACACGCTTTGGTCATTTCTCGCTTGGTTTACAGTCGCTTATGGCATCTTTGTGTCTGGCCAGGCTGGCATTCTCTCAGGCTTTCAAGCGGTTATTGAACCAGCACAACGCGGGTTTGCCATTGCGCTGGCGATGTTCTTTAACAATCTGGTGGGGCAGGCCTTTGGATTGGCCTTGATTGGCGGCGTGAGTGACTGGCTCACGCCTGCCTATGGCGCTAATGCGTTGAAACTCGCTGTTTTCGCTGTGTGTATGGCCTCAGGCCTCATTGCGATGGTCGTCTTCGGATGGACTGCTATGCAGGTGAAGCATGGTCACACGTTATCCTGAATGTAGTGCCGCACTATTCACCGCGGTAGACGGGTTCGCGGCCTTCGGTATAGGCGGCAACGGCCTCCGCATGGTCCGCGCTGGTGCGCGTGATGGCCATATGGGAGCTTGTCAATTCCAGGGCCGCATCAAGGGATAAATCCGCCGATTGATAAACGCCGCGGCGAATGAGTTTAAGCGCCAAAGGCGGGGAGTTTGCCAGCATCTCGGCAAAGCCCCGGCATTCCGTTAATAAGTCAGCTGCTGGCACAACTTTGTTGGCCAAACCCAACCGCAGCGCCTCTTGAGCGTCGATTGGCTCACCTGACCATATCAATTCTAGCGCCTTGGCGGTCCCCACAATGCGCGGTAGAAAATAGGCCGCGCCATTTCCAGGGTATAAACCGAAGCGCAGATACGGAATGGCCATGTTTGCGTGATCTGCTAAGATCCGAATGTCGCAATGCAGGGCCATATCCATTCCAGCACCGCTCGCCAAGCCATTCACCATGGCAATGCTCGGCTTATCCAGACCTCTCATGCCGCGCGCAATACGGTGCAAAACCTCAAACTGGGCTTTTGCGGTTTGCGGCGAAATAACAACGTTGCCGCCAAGCTTGCTTGTATCCCCGCCGCCGCAGAAAAACGCGTTGCCGGCACCGGTGAGAATAACGACACGCACATCAGAATTGGTGCGGCATTCTTCAATGGCGTCGTGCCAAGGGTCTAGCATATCGATGGTGAAGCTATTGCGCCGGTCGGGGCGATTGACGGTAATCGTGCCGATACAATCTGCGATATCGAGCAAAATTTCTTTTTCAGGGCCGTTTTCGTCTGACATTGTATTTCCTTTAGAAGAGCGATCTTGAAATGCCACCATCGATCAGAATACTTTGACCGGAGATGTATCCAGCGTATTTGCTGCACAGAAATGCAGTGAAAGCGCCGACATCTTCAGGGTCACCGAACTGTTCGGATGGAATGTTCCATTCGCGGGCGAATTTGGCGCATTCTTCTTCGTAAGTTGTGCCGTTTTCCTGCGCTATTGCGCCAAAACGTTCGGCAGCTGAGGCGGTATGAAACATGCCGGGCAGGACGTTGTTAATTGTCACGTCAGATTTGATCAGCCTCTTTGAGATGGCCATGACATAGTTGCACAGCGCTGATCTGGCTGGGCCGGACAGCAAACGTATTTCTGCCGGCGTTTTTGCCGCGCCAGTTCCAATCATAACGATCCTGCCATGGCCGCGTGCTTCCATTCCGACCGTCACGTCCTTGATCATTTCAATTGGCCCGATCAAGGTCGTCTCCAGGGAATCTCGCCACTCGTCAGCGTCAACTTCGAGATATGAGGGCGTCATACGCGGCGGCGCGCAGGTGATCACTAAAATGTCTGGCTCGGGACACGCCTCGAACAGTCTTGCGCGCCCTTCTGCGGTGCTGTGATCGGCAACTATTGCCTGAACAGGCGCGCTGCTTTCGCTTGAGATCTCTTGCGCTGCAGCCTGCAAACGCGCTTCGCCGCGCGCTGACATGACGAGGTCTACTCCCGCGCAGGACAGTTTATGAGCCGCTTCCTTGCCCATGCCTGCGCTTGCCCCTGCGCAGATGGCGCGCTTTCCTTTGATCCCTAAATCCATGGGTTACTCCCCTCAGTCAGTAATTGGCACAGAGCCGCCGGAATTGTCTTTCATCTATCCCATTATATCGGGCGAAAGCGGATCGGCAGCCGGGTGACACCACGCAGCAACACATTGCGGAGGATTTCAATGCCATCCGGGTCCGCCACTTCGAAATTGGTCAGGCGCGACAACAGCTCGTCAAAGGCGACCAGCATCTCCTTGCGGGACAACATGTTGCCAACGCACACATGCGGCCCTTTCCCAAAGGATAAATGTGCCTTTGCATTCTTGCGATCGATATTAAAGCTATCAGGGTCTTCAAAAACTGCAGGGTCCCGATTGGCTGCGGCATAGCGCAAATGCACCGTTGCCCCCTCGGGAATAGACATGTCGCCAAGCTGCGTATCCTGCGCTGCAATCCGCCACATGCCGGCGGCCGGCGATTCAAAGCGCAGAGCTTCTTCCACCAAATTCATAAGACGGCGTGGATCTTTGCCGCCCGCCGCGGAGACCGCTTGCGCCATCTGTTCCTCATTGCCGATCAACTCGAGCAAAGCGCCCGTCAAGGTAGACGTGGTTGTCTCATTACCAGCCACCATGAACTGGTGCATCATGGACATAACTTCTGCATCACTCAGCGGCGTTTCATCGTCAACGCGCGCTTCAACAAGATCAGTGAGCAGGTCATCGGTCGGTTTGGCTCTGCGCTGCTCGATCAAGTCCATCATATAATGCTGATACTCAACCAGCTCGCGGGCACACTCCAGTTGGCGTTCTCGTGAGACCTTTTGGCTAAAGCGGTCCACGCCTGAATCAGACCAGCGCTTCACGCGCGCTGTATCGTCTTCCAAGCCGATTTGTTGTGCGATCATTGCGACCGGGAGCGGTATTGCAAAGGCATGTGCAAACTCGCATTCGCCGCTTTCAGAAAAAGCGTCTATCAAAGCGATTGCCTTTTCCCGCATGTCCTGCTCAATCGCATTCACCCGACGCATGGAAAATGCAAGATTGACCAACTTGCGGTTGCGTGTATGGAGCGGAGCGTCCACCGTCAGCAGCGTATTTTCAAATTTCCACCCCTCCGCCATGATCGCGTCGATCTCTTGATCAGAGGGGTCCATGTGTCCGCCGAATTCGCTCGAGAATTCCGCGGGCCGCGTGGCGGCTTGGAGACACAAATCGTAGCCATAAACGATGAACATGTTCTGGTCAGGAAGTTCTTCAATCTTGATCCCAGCAGCATGTCGCTCGGCGTAAAACGCCCACGGGTCAGCAAGGACGGCGTCATCAAAGAGGTTTTGAGGATTGGTCATGAACAAGAAAACTCAGTTGCAATCAGCTGGCGATGGATGAGGCATAGGTCGGCTCTATTCATCTTCACCTTCAAATTTGTGGGCCAGTGGTTGAGTGCCGTTTCGCATGTTGTTGAACCACTGACCCTCGCCATATTGAACCGCCTAAAAATCAAGGCCAAACTCGACACCCCAGGTTCTTGGCCGACCGAGATAGCCAACGCCGAATGCTGGCGTAAAAGGAACCGGAATGTTCACAAACTCATCATTGAGCAGGTTTTGTCCAAAGACCCTTATGCTGTAGCGGTTGTCTTCAGATTTGAAGCCGAAGCTTGCATCCAGCAACGTCTGCGCCGCGCGCACACCAAGTGGGTTGTTGTTCGCAGCGGTTTGGAAGGATGGGTTCTGCGTAAGTGCCACGCGGTAATTGAAGGTGCCGGCATCGTTAAACACAGGATGCTGGTATGTCACCGACGTGGCAAAATTGTACTCAGGCACGAAATCAACCTCGAAATCGCGATTGTCTACGCCGTCCCCGGTGAAATCAACAAACGACTGATACTCCGCATCCAAAAGGCCAAGCGAGGCGTCGAAGATCAAAGAGTCCCCGTCGGTGAATAAGCTTTCTCCGACCACTGCGAAGAACTCAAATTCAAGCCCCATGATGCGGGCATCATCGATATTCTGCGTCCGCTGGAAGATACCAGCCGTTGCAGCGGCTCCTGTAAAAACGGAGCGCTGAAGCCCATCAAACAGGTTGATGAAGCCGGCAGCATTAAAGCGAATGCGGTTATCAGCAAAACTGGATTTTAGCCCGACTTCAAAGCCGTCAACACGTTCTTCGTCATATAGCGCAGGACGGTCCAAGGCGAGGTCAGCCAGGGGCGCCCGGAATGCGAAGCCGCCGCTGCGAAACCCTCTGGTCCAGCTGGCGTAAGTGATGATGTCATCGGTAATCTTAAAATCGAGACCGATTTTAGGGCTGAAATTCGTCCAATCCTCGGAATCTTCAACGTCAAAGCCGCCAGGGCAGCTAAACACCCGCGGCTCTAGGATGAACTCTCCGCTGGAGACACAGTTGCCACTGCCAATAAGGCCAATCTGGGCATCTTTTTCCTCCCACGTATATCGACCGCCAAGCGTCAGCGTGAGTGCCTCGGTTATGTTTACGTGACCCTCAACAAAAGCGGAGAACTGATTATGGTCCGTCAGGCCAAGGATGGGCGAGGTCGCGCCATTGGGGTTCGTTGCCGACACCGCAGCGCCGCCGAAACGCTGTTCGCCATAGAGGTAGTCCTGAGTAAAATAAAACAGGCCCACCGTGAAGTCGAAGACCTCTGAGAAGCTAGAGGCATATCTCAGCTCTTGCGAGAACTGGTTTTGATCGAGGAACGTGCGGGTTTCAGAGATGAAAAGCTGCGTTCCATCGAAATCGCCGCCGACGATATTGTCGATTTGACTGTAGGACGTGATCGAGGTGATCACACCATGGCCAAGATCCCAGTTGGCATCTGCTGTGATGCGAACGCTCTCGTTGTCCAAAAACAGCGGCATGCGGTCAAGATTGAGAAAGGTATCAAAGAAACCACGCGAGCCGCCCATCGCGGCAAGCAGGGGGTTGCCTTGATCGGGAATACTTACCGAGGCTGGGCCATCCCCATCTTCTTTGATGTATTCACCAATGAGCGTAATATCGAAATTTTCAGAAGGTGTAAGTTTGAGCGCGGGCCGCACAATGAGGCGATCGAGATCACCGACCCGGCCGTCATTCGCCAGGTCATTCACGAAGCCGTCCGTGGTGCGATAGAGAACCGCGATCTTGCCAGATAATGTGTCTTCAACGAGTGGACCGGAGATTGAGACATTTCCATCCACGCGATCAAATCTACCGACGGTTACCTGCGCTCGCACATCGAGTTCGTCGGTTGGGCGGCGTGTGCGCAATGTAATCGCACCGCCCGTGACGTTGCGTCCAAACAAGGTCCCTTGAGGGCCTCTTAGAATCTCGATCTGCTCTACATCGAAGACGTCGAGCACGCCCGACGCACTCTGCGCGCGGTAGGCCCCATCAACGAACAAACCAACCGCTGGATCAAAACTTGGCACGCTGGACGACACGCCCATGCCGCGCACGA
>JBCCLR010000201.1:0-7085 GCA_039026755.1 Pseudomonadota bacterium
AGTTTTTGTTTCACTAAATTCTGGCTATGTTCAAAGGCATGAAACGTGGTGTTCACAAAGATGTTTCTCCCACCTATGTGGCGCAGCGTCTTCGCCAGCAATATGGCGACGGCGCGCTCAAAGCGCTGCATGACATGACATTTAGTACCGAACGCCGAGGCGCTGCAGAACGCAAAGCCTTGTTTCATGAGGTCGCAGAAATTCTAACCAGTGATAAATCAGCCAAAGCCGGCGGGGTCTTTGACATTTCAGCCTGACACGCGTTGTCTCGCGGCGCAGCGATATTGCATCAAGGCTATTGCATCACAACAGGTGTAGACCACCAGCTTAGCAACCTAAGCCCCGGCGTTCGCCTAAAGACGCCTACTGCGGCGCTGCGGTGCGTTCAACCGCGGCCACGATAGCCTGGCACATCTTGGCTTGGGATCCATACGCCTGCAGGTGGTTTTCCCCATTGGGCAAACACGTCAATGGGGATGCCCCCTCGCGGATACCAGTATCCGCCAATTCGCAGCCATTTTGGGTTCATCTCGTTAAATAAACGCTCACCAATACCGACCGTGCAATCTTCATGAAACGCTGCATGGTTGCGAAAGCTCTGCATATACAGTTTGAGCGACTTTGACTCTACGATCACCTTGGCTGGAATATAGTCGATCACAATATGTGCAAAATCTGGCTGACTGGTGACCGGACAGATCGAGGTAAATTCCGGGCAGGTGAAACGGACCACATACGGGCTCGGACGCGGGTTGGTAACAAGCTCAAGCTTCGCCTCTTCAGGCGAGCTCGGCAGTTCAGCTTTGCCGCCGAGCTGCTCAAGCCCGTCATATATGGTTTTATCGGTCATGGGCTCTTCATGAAAGGCACATGCAATGAGGTCAAGAGCGAACCGTACATTGCGTTTTTAAACCCTCAAAAAGAAAATACGGCGATAGGTGGCAAAGCCATCCATCGCCGTATTCATGCAACCACGATTGCCCCCACAAAACGTAGCTGCGGTATTTAGAAGTATTCCTATTTTTGGAACAAAAATCAATGCAGAAAAGAATTTATTTTGCAAATTTCATAACGCTACAATATTGACCACCGCGTTTCAAAACCTCGCAAAGCGCCTGTGCTTCGCTGCGCTGCAAAAAATTTCCGGCGTAAATCCTTGTAAAGCCTGGCGCCTGTTTTTTTGCTGCAATGCGGTCAAAGCGCAAGGCTTGAAAATCAAGCAATCCTGCATTGCGAGTCTTAAGTCGCCGCATTTCTTCGGCAACCGCCGCGTGATTTTTCAACGACGATAAATGGAGCTCGTAAATCGTTTCATTTTCTGAAGTCTCAACGATTTTTTGCTGATTGGGTGGGGTCGGCTTGGGTGTTGCTTGCGGCAGTGGCCCGCGCGCCGCAGGCAGAACGGCTTCCAGTTGTTCCATGACCAGTTGCTCTGCCAGGTCGGGGCGTTTCGGTATCGTCAATTTTATCGGGCCCGACGTGCCCGTTGCAGCCCGCGCCGTTTTTATCAGATGGTTACGTGTACTTATTTTTTGCGCTGCCAGCGGAGCGGCATCACTGCCGTTGACTGCATCGGCGTCAATGCCTGCACCCGGCTGCGAAACGCTGAGAATCAAAAGGCCGAACAGTGCAGCAAAGCTGTGCAATAGAGTTTTGCGAAAAAGCGGCCTGGCGGGCATCACCAAATCCTCGGATGAACGTGCCAGACCGCTTAATCGAACATGGTTAACGGCGCCTAAAGACGGCGCCGGTTACTAAGCAATGATAGCGCCCGGCGCCGACTTTTGCCGCTTTACATACAGCTTATTCACTGCCGTCACATAGGCACGCGCGCTTGCGACCATCGTATCGGCATCGGCGCCTTGGCCGTTTACCGTGCGGCCATCTTCAGACAGGCGCACAGTTACTTCCGCCTGCGCGTCCGTTCCGCCCGTTACCGCATGCACTTGGTAAAGCTCCAGATGCGGCTTGATATCGGGCACCAGTGCCTTAATGGCATTAAACACCGCATCAACGGGGCCATTGCCAGTTTGGGTCGTCTCATGTTCAGTGCCGTCGATGGATAAGGTCAAAACAGCGCGCTGAGGGCCTTTTGAGCCTGCGTAGATTTCCAAAGCCACCACTTGAATACGCGCATGCGCGCTCATCAAGTTGTCATCGACGATAGCTATGATGTCTTCATCAAAGACTTCTTTCTTTTGGTCCCCCAATGCCTTGAAGCGTTTAAAAGCGGCCTGCAGCTCATCATCAGGCAAGTCATAGCCCAGTTCACGCACCTTGGTAAAAAACGCATTGCGGCCAGAGTGCTTGCCCATCACCAGGGCGCTCTTATTAAGGCCGACGCTTTCAGGCGTCATGATCTCATACGTTTCGGCGTTCTTCAGCATGCCATCCTGATGGATGCCACTTTCGTGCGCGAAGGCATTTGCGCCGACGATTGCCTTGTTGTTTTGCACGGTAAAGCCGGTTACCGCCGAAACAAGGCGCGACGCGCGCGTGATTTCCTGCGTGTTGGCGTTCACGCGATAGGGGACTGCGTCACTGCGGGTTTTGATCGCCATGACGATTTCTTCAAGCGCAGCATTGCCCGCGCGTTCGCCAATGCCATTGATTGTGCACTCGATTTGCCGCGCACCATTGGCTATGCCGGCCAAAGAATTGGCCACTGCGAGGCCCAAGTCATTGTGGCAATGGGTCGAGAAGATCGCTTTGTCTGAATTGGGCACCCGTTCTATGACTTGGGCAAACATGGCGCCATATTCATCTGGCGTGGCATAACCGACAGTATCCGGCAAATTAATCGTCGTTGCCCCCGCATTGATTGCGGTTTCCACGGCATGGCACAGAAAATCGATATCCGAGCGGGTTGAATCTTCCGCTGACCATTCAACATCGGCCACCAGGTTACGGGCCCGGCTGACGCTGTCATGGATATGCTCAATCACCGCATTCTCGCGCATATTGAGCTTGTGCTTCATATGCACAGGCGAGGTCGCAATAAAGGTATGGATGCGCGGATTAAGCGCGTTTTTGACCGCTTCACCAGCCCGGTCTATATCGGCGGCCGCTGCGCGCGCCAAAGACGCAACCGTCGCGCTTTTGCACTGCTCGGCAACGGCTTTAACCGCTTGAAAATCGCCTTCTGAAGCAATGGCAAAGCCTGCTTCAATAATATCAACGCCCAGCGCTTCTAAGGCTTCAGCGATGCGCAACTTTTCTTCAAGGTTCATGCTGGCGCCTGGCGATTGTTCACCATCGCGCATGGTGGTATCGAATATTCGAATGTGATCAGTCATTTTTTACGGTCCTATCCGCTCATACTGCGATGAGCGCTTCATTGAAGTGTTAGCTAAGTTACGAAGCGTCCTTAGGCATCAGTGGCCATGCCACCGCTTAAGATGCCTAAGGGCGGATAAGTCGGAGAAGGGCGCGCAGGATGAGCACACGAACACCCGTGCGCAAAACTGCTCTCAAAATATGCGACAAATATAACATGTCGGCCCTTGGCTATCGTGTAATCTCGCCATAGTGCGGCGAGATAGTTACCTGTTGATTAAGGCTTTTGCCAAAATTTGCAAGTCTTAACCGCTATTGCGCGCAGGCCTGAATTTGCATGAAGTTCTGCATCATGAGCTGGCTCGCTGCTGGAACATCCGCCGCCGCGCCTGACTGCATCATGCGCATCATCTGCATTTCATCCAGTCCGCCGCTACCCATGATCATGGCCAGCGCTTTGGTAACACCCGGGCTTGCACCGGCGGACGCGGTATCAAAAACCTCGGCCAAACAGCTGCATTCGGCGGCCGGTTTGTCCGCACTGGTGCAGCCATTTTGCAAAATCGCGCGCGGACTTGAAGATGCACTGATGGATGCTTTCGGCGGCGATGACGCCGGCATCTCAGGCAGCGCCCCACTTGGTATAGCGCCATTGCGAACGGCAGCTATTTCCGCAGCACTGTTGGCCTTCATGGCTTCCCCGCGCTGCCGCGCCGCTGCCATTTCCGCTCTTGGGTCAACAAACGCGGTTGCTTGATAGTTTTCAAACCCTTTCGGGATGCCGGCGCGCTCTGCATCGCTGCGGCCTTCGCGGCCATCGGCCCAGCGCAGCACGGAACAGTGGATAGCACCGCTATAATTGTCCCCAATCTTAGACCGTGCAGCTTTGTCAGCCGCAAAATAATCATCAAGCGTCAGGCCAGCTCTTCGCGCTGCATTGCGTTTTTCCTCATCAAAACCCGCATTCCCTTTTTCATTGAAAGAGTAATAGTAGGCTTTCGCTTCACGCTCGGTGGTGGCGTCGCCGATTTGCGCGGCCTGGCATTGGCAGCTCCGCTGGTCTGGGTAAAAGGCCATGCAGGCTGCATAGATTTTGCCGTAGATGGGCGCGCTTGGGACCGGCGGCAAGGGCGTTTTTGCCGCCCCGGCAATGGCACATCCCTCAAAGAAATTGTCAATATTGCTTGGTTCGCCGCCGCTGATTGACGTGAACTGGTTTTGATAGCGCATATAGCCTTGCACATCTTGGCGCAGAGCCATCATCAACTGGTTAAACGCCGCATCATCGCCAAGAGCAGCATCATAACCGGCTTTCACAATGCGCTTATATTGCGGCTCGTTTGCCGCATCCAGATACGCATCATAGCGTTTGGAAACACAGGCACAGTCGACGTTGGTTAAGCCGTAGCGCGCACATTTTTCATAAGCGTCACGATCTGCGTACGCTGGCCAGATACTCAGCACCCACAGCGCACATATAACAAGCGCCCTCACGACAGTGCAGCCGCCAAATCTGCAATCAAGTCATCGGCATGTTCAATCCCAACGGATAGCCGCACGACGTCATCGCCCGCGCCAGCACGCGCGCGCGCATCGGCATCCAGCTGGCTGTGCGTGGTTGAGGCGGGATGGATGATCAAGGAGCGGGTGTCCCCCACATTGGCCAAATGGCTGAACAGCTGCACATCATTAACGAGCTTCACACCAGCATCATAGCCGCCCTTCAGGCCGAACGTGAACACCGCGCCAGCGCCCTTGGGCAGGTATTTCTGCGCTAGGGCATGATAGGGGTCCGCCGCGAGCCCGGCATAGCTGACCCAGCTCACCTTCTCATGCGCATCAAGCCATTGCGCAACCTTCATTGCGTTCTCGCAGTGCCGCTGCATGCGCAGCGCTAACGTCTCAATGCCATTTAAAATAAAGAACGCGTTCATGGGTGACAGCGCCGGGCCAAGGTCGCGCAGGCCAAGCGTGCGGCAGGCGATGATAAAAGCGATCGGCCCAAACGCCTCGGCCAGCACCATCCCATGATAGCTGTCATTTGGCTGGCTTAAGGCCGGGAATTTATCCGTGTTCCAGTCAAACGTACCGCCGTCGACAATGATGCCGCCGATGGAATTGCCCTGCCCGCCGAGAAATTTGGTGAGCGATTCCACAACAATATCCGCGCCATGCTTGAGCGGTTGGCACAGATAAGGCGAGGCCAGCGTATTATCGACAAGCAGGGGCACACCCTTGGCATGGGCCGCAGCAGCAATGGCTGCAATATCCGTAACAATGCCCCCGGGGTTGGCCAGGCTCTCAATAAACACGCAGCGGGTCTTATCGTCGATGGCGTCGGATATGGCCGCCACATCATCTTGGTCGACAAACTTGGTCTCCCAATTCATGGTCTTAAATGATTGGCCGAGCTGATTGATCGAACCGCCATAAAGCCGGTTTGCCGCAACAATATTGCAGCCTGGAGACATCAGCGTATGAAACGCCACAAGCTGCGCCGCATGGCCACTGGCCACGGCCAGCGCTGCTACGCCGCCCTCAAGCTCGGCAACGCGCTTTTCCAGCACATCATTGGTCGGGTTCATAATGCGCGTATAGATGTTGCCGAATTCTTTGAGGCCAAACAGGTTCGCCGCATGCTCCGCATCGTTAAACACATAAGAGGTGGTTTGGTAGATCGGCGTGACCCGCGCATTGGTCGCCGGGTCGGGCGCGGCGCCTGCGTGCACGGTTTGCGTTTCAAAGGAATAGCTTGGCGTATCGTCGCTCATATTCGGCCCCTCAAATTTTTGTCATTAATTGTCAATATCCGCTACGCTAGGATTATTCAAAATTCAATTCCTAAGAGGGCTTTTTAAATGGATGTCGCATTTGTTTCGATAATGCTGGTGGTGCTTGCCGTGATCATCGTGTTCATGGCCGTCAAAACCGTGCAGCAAGGCTTTCAATACACGGTTGAGCGTTTCGGCAAATATACCAAAACGCTTAACCCCGGCCTGCATCTCATCGTGCCGTTTATTGACCGGATCGGCCAAAAAATGAACATGATGGAACAAGTGCTTGATGTACCCAGCCAAGAAATCATCACCAAAGACAATGCCATGGTGCGGGTTGATGCGGTGGTGTTCTTCCAAGTGCTCGATGCGCCCAAAGCGGCGTATGAAGTCAGCCAGCTGGAAGTGGCCATCTTGAACCTGACCACCACCAATTTGCGCACGGTCATGGGCTCCATGGACCTGGATGAAACGCTGTCTAAACGCGATGAGATCAATGGCCGCCTCTTGATGACACTGGATGACGCAACAACTGTCTGGGGCCTTAAAATCACCCGTGTGGAAGTCAAAGACATTGAGCCGCCTGCTGACATCGTGGATGCCATGGCAAGGCAAATGAAGGCCGAACGCGACAAGCGCGCCTCCATCTTAGAAGCGGAAGGCGACCGGGCATCTGAAATCCTGAAGGCCGAGGGTGAAAAACAATCCCTAGTCCTAGAAGCCGAAGGCCGCCGGGAAGCCGCCTTTAAAGACGCCGAAGCGCGCGAACGCGCGGCCGAAGCTGAAGCCAAAGCCACCGAACTGGTCTCCGCCGCCATTGCCCAGGGTGATGCGCAGGCCATCAACTATTTCGTCGCGCAAAAATATGTCGACGCCCTTGGCAAATTCGCCACGTCCCCCAACGGCAAAATGGTGTTCATGCCGCTCGAAGCCTCTTCCATTATCGGCGCCCTAGGCGGCATTACCGAGCTGGTGAAAGACGCCGGCGCGCCGGCGGAAACCCGCTCCGCAAGCCGCTCCGTCCCCAATTCAGGC
>JBCCLR010000202.1:0-7014 GCA_039026755.1 Pseudomonadota bacterium
CCGACTGTGGCGCTTTTAAATATTGGGGTTGAGGATTTAAAAGGCACTGAAGACATTAAAGAGGCGGGCGCTCTGCTGCGTGACAATGCAAACTTACCGCTCAGCTTTACCGGTTTTACTGAAGGGGATGCCATCGGCGCCGGTGATACTGACGTGATCGTCACCGACGGTTTTTCCGGCAATATTGCGCTTAAAACGGCAGAAGGAACGGCGAAGCTGATTGCGGACCTCATGCGGCGGTCTTTTGGAGCTTCAATATGGGCCAAGCTTGGCTATGTTTTGGCGAAGCCGGGCCTTGCAAGTTTGCGTGAACATCTCGACCCGAATAATCACAATGGCGCAGTCTTCCTTGGACTGAATGGTCTTGTCGTGAAAAGTCACGGCGGTGCGAACGCACAGGGTCTGGCCACCGCGTTTGCAATGGCGGCCGATCTTGCGCGTGATGACATTAACGCCCGTATCGCTGACGACTTAAGCCGCGTTCAAGCGGTCGGTGATGAAGCGCAATTGGCAGATAGCTAGCCGATATCATGCAACACTACCGGTCTGTTTTGCGCGGTTCAGGCAGTTATTTGCCAGAGCGCTGCGTGTCCAACGATGCATTGGCGCAAACGGTCGAAACCTCGGACGACTGGATCATAGCCCGCACGGGTATTCGCCAGCGCCACATTGCCGCCGAAGGGCAATATACGTCCGATCTTGCCCAACAGGCCGCCCGCCGCGCCCTGCAGGATGCGGGCTTAACGCCCGATGATGTCGACATGATCGTGCTGGCGACCACAACGCCGGACGATACCTTTCCCGCAACAGCGACCAAAGTGCAGCATGCCCTTGGCATGCGCCATGGCAGCGCTTTTGACGTGCAAGCGGTTTGCTCAGGGTTTGTGTATGCGTTGAGTGTGGCTGATGCGATGTTAAAAGCCGGCCAATCACGGCGCTGCCTGGTCATCGGCGCGGAAACCTTTACACGTATCTTAGACTGGGAAGACCGCGCCACTTGCGTGTTATTTGGTGATGGCGCTGGCGCTGTGCTGCTTGAAGCGCAGGCTGTCGATGCTGGTCTGGCTGTCTATGATGGTCCGGGTATTTTGGCAAGTGAGCTGCGTTCGGATGGGACGCATCATGATTTGCTTTATGTGGATGGCGGCGTGTCAACGACGCGCACCACTGGGCATGTCCGCATGCGCGGAAAAGACGTTTTTAAACATGCGGTCGTCAACCTTGCTGAGGTCATGCACACGGTGCTTGAAAGCGCGCGGGTTAGTGCTGATCAGGTGGATTGGGTTGTGCCGCACCAAGCCAATAAGCGCATATTAGACGCAACGGCGCGTAAGCTGAATTTGACGCCAGAGAAAATTATTGTGACAGTAGATCAGCACGCCAATACATCAGCGGCAAGCGTTCCATTGGCATTTGACGTTGGGCGAAAAGATGGCCGCATCAAATCCGGCGATCTCGTTCTCTTCGAAGCGATGGGCGGTGGCTTTGCGTGGGGTGCATCGCTCATGCGATTGCCCTGAACAAGCCGGGTTAATCTCATTCAGTGGATTTTTGACCCAGTTTAAGGCGACCCGCAACGCTCTGACATTGATTTATTTTTTGGTTCTGCTTACGCTCCACCCAGACGAATAGGGAAGGAGCCGTAGTGTCCAAAACCATTACCAGAGCTGATTTGAGCGAGGCGGTCTATCAAGAGGTCGGCCTATCACGAAATGAGTCAGCGCAGCTGGTTGAAGTTATTTTAGAAGAAATCTCCGATGCGCTGGTGCAAGGCCAAAATGTAAAACTCTCCTCGTTTGGGAGTTTTCTTTTGCGCAATAAGAACGGGCGTGTCGGACGGAACCCGAAAACCGGCGAGGAGGTCCCCATTGATCCGCGCCGTGTGCTGGTGTTTAGGCCGAGCCAATTGATGCGCGACCGCGTGAATGGCAATTAAATTTCCGGTCGCTGGCGTTGGCGGCAGTTGTCTGTTAGGTTAAAACCAGATCTTAAAGGGGGCGTGTATGGATAGAGCGGAAAAGTCCGCCGATGCATTTCGAACAATTTCGGAAGTTTCTGAAATCCTTGATGTACCACAGCATGTGCTGCGCTTCTGGGAAGGTAAGTTTGCCCAGATAAAACCGATGAAACGTGGCGGCAATCGTCGCTATTATCGGCCTGAGGATTTAGCCCTCCTTCAAACGATCACGCACCTGCTCTATACCGATGGCTACACGATAAAGGGTGTGCAAAAGCTGCTGCGGGTAAACGGCGTTGCAGCCACGGTAAATGCCTTCGTTGCCGAACAAGGCGACAGTTCCAGTGCCCCGGTGGAGGCCGTAGAAGCGGCAGCTGAACCGCAAGACAGCGCAGCGGTATCGCCGCCCGCTGAAGCAGAGCCTACGATGCAGCGCGAAAGGCAGCCATTAGCCGACATCACCAATGCGGCCGACGTGATTGCAGAACTCAAATCCATACGTGCTGTTTTAACGGCCTGAGCGCTTAAAGTTTAATTTGCAGTTGTGCTTGCTGGTCGATGCTATAAAAGCCGCTGCAAAGATATGTCGGAGCGTAGCGCAGCCTGGTAGCGCACTTCACTGGGGGTGAAGGGGTCGTGGGTTCGAATCCCGCCGCTCCGACCATTCTAAGTCCATGATTTCATTCCTTAATTTTAAGGCGCAGGCCAAATCGATGGGTGCGATTTGTTCGGAAGTATGAGTGCGACGTGGGAGTGGAGACACTCCGTCTCGGTCGTCTGCGTGCGGCAATTCGCACGATGGTTGTGCAGCGTCATGGTATTGCCCAACGACCGTGCTGAACAACATTGAAGGTTTGAAACCAGGCGCAATTCATGCGACACGGCGCAATATCGCGGTGGCTTGAGATGGCATGTACATGTTTCGAAAGATGAGCGACATATTCTGCGGACTGGGTTGGGGGCCAAGTGGGCTGGCCTGTTTATGGGGCGTTGTTGCCTTTTTTGCGAGCGCAGGCCCATCGCAATCGCAAACAGACACGATCGATTTCCTCATGGACTGGCGCCCACAAGCAGAGCAGGGCGGCTTTTATCAGGCTGCTCAAACCGGGCTTTATGACGCGGCAGGTCTCAACGTGAAACTGCGGGCCGGTGGGCCGCAAACCGACCCTGCGCGCATGCTTGCCGCTGGCGCGGTCGACGCGGCGATGATCTCCAACGCATTTCAAGCACTCAACCTGATCGCGCTTGATGCTGATGTGGTGATTGTCATGGCTGCTTTTCAAAAAGATCCGCAAATTCTCATGGCGCACGCGCAATCAGGGGCCAAAACCCTGCAAGATCTGCGCGGCAAGCCACTCTTTATTGGCGATGCGACGGTTGGCACCTTTTGGCAGTGGCTGAAAGCAACGCAGGGCTATCAAGATCGGCAAATTCGCAAATATAACTATTCGCTTGCTCCATGGATGATCAGCCAGTCTGCCGCCCAGCAGGGCTATGTCACTAGCGAGCCGTTTACCGCGCAGCAGGCTGGCGCAGAACCAACGGTGTTTCTGCTGGCTGATAATGGCTATAAAGGCTATGCCGCCATGGTCGGCGTAACGCGTGACTTGGTTACTGAAAACCCCAAGGCCGTGGCCGCGTTTGTCGCCGCTAATCAGCGCGGCTGGTATGATTATTTGTATGGTGATCCAAGCGCTGCGAATGCGCGCATTTTACGTGATAATAAAGAAATGACGCCGCAGCTTTTAGCGCACGCGCGCCGCGCCATGATCAACTATGCTTTGGTGGGTGATGCGGCGGCTGGCCCTGCGGCAGTGGGCCAAATGCAACGGGCACGGTGGGCGTCGCTGCTTGATGAGGTTGCCGCTTTAGGCCTCTATGATGCTGATTTAAATATCGAAAAAGGCATTACGGCGCGCTTTTTAATGCCGGCGCCATGACTGCGCTAGAGCCTGCGGTCAGTTTGCACGGTGTTGGGTTGTCCTTTGGGGCCAATGCTGCTGTTCGTGATATCTCGCTTGACATTAGCCCGGGCGAAATCGTCACCCTCGTTGGCCCGTCGGGCTGCGGCAAAAGCAGTATTTTACGGCTTATCTCAGGTCTGCAAACCCATAGCGCGGGCACGATCAAGATCGCTGAAGGGCAAACTCTGTCGTTTGTCTTTCAAGATGCGGCGCTGCTCCCCTGGGCCAGCGTTGCGCGCAACGTGATGCTGCCGCTTAGCCTAGATGGCGGGGAAGATCTGGCGCTGGTAAATGAGTGTCTTGCGCAAGTCGGGCTGGCCGACCGGCGCGATGCCCATCCTGCTGAACTGTCAGGCGGCATGCGCATGCGGGTTTCGATTGCACGCGCGCTGGTGCGCCGACCAACGTTATTGCTCATGGATGAACCTTTTGCAGCGCTCGATGAACTGCGCCGTTTTGATCTGGCGCAGCAGGTGCGCCAGATTGCAAAAACCACAGGCCTCACAGTCATCTTTGTAACCCACAGTGTGTTTGAAGCCTGCTTTTTATCAGACCGCGTGATTGTGTTATCAGCCTCGCCCGGCACAATCGTTGAGAGTATTTCGCTGGACGATGATGAGGTCCGCAGTGCGGATTTTCGCGAATCCCAGGCCTTTGCCGATGCCTGCAATACTGTCTCTTTGGCGCTTCGGGCCGCTGCGGGGGAAGATTTATGACGCGCCGTATTCTTGCGCCTTTGTTTGCCGCAATTTGCGCGCTTGCGTTGTGGGAGGTGTTGGTCGGCGCGCTTGATGTCAAAGCATTTATCCTGCCGCCGCCCAGCGATATTGGCGCGTCGCTGCTGGATGGGTGGGCTGCGCTGCTCAGTGCCGCCTGGCATACACTCAAACTCACCTGGACGGCACTCTCGGTGGCAATCGTCTTGAGTTTGGTGCTTTCCCTTGTTTTCTCTGCGTCAAAGCTGGTTGAGCTGACCTTTTATCCCTATGCGGTGGTGCTGCAAGTCACCCCCATCATTGCCATTGCGCCGCTAATCATGATTTGGGTTGGGCTCGATAACATTGACTTGGCGCTAATTATCATCGCAACGTTGGTGGCGTTCTTTCCGCTGCTGACCACGCTCATCCAAGGTCTGCGCAGTATTGATCGGTCTTTAAAAGACTTGTTTAAACTCTACGGCGCAAATCGCTGGCAGACCTTTATTCGGCTGCAGCTGCCGGCAACGCTGCCGGCGTTCCTGTCGGGCCTTAAAATCTCTGCTGGCCTGGCCCTTATTGGTGCTGTTGTTGCCGAATTTGTGGCCGGTTCGGGCACTGGGCAAGGGCTTGCCTGGACCATGCTTGAGGCCTCCAATAGGCTGAAGACGGACCGGATGTTTGCTGCGCTTATTGTGCTTTCTGGTATGGGTGTTGCGCAGTATTACTTGCTTGCGTGGCTGGAAGATAAACTCACGGGACATTGGGTCGGGCGCTAACGCTGCGGTAAATGATGAACGCAGCGTGACGGTAAACTTTTGTTTCCCCACCTTAAAAGCGCTGTCCTACAGCTTCAATGCGGCGCTATTTTTGCGCCATGCCTCAGTTCTCACAGCGCTCCTTAGACCGGCTTGCCACCTGCCATGCGGATTTGCAGGCGGTTTTTCATGCTGTCATCAGGCAGGTGGATTGTACCATTTTAGAAGGCCATCGGACAAAACAGGGTCAAGATGCAGCGTTCGCAGCAGGCAAATCAAAACTGCGTTGGCCGGACGGCAAACACAACACGCTGCCCAGCCGCGCCGTTGACGCCGCACCTTGGCCGATCGACTGGCAAGACCGGGACCGTTTTCATCTGTTCGGCGGCATCGTACTTGGCATCGCGCACAGCCAGGGCGTAGCGCTGCGCTGGGGCGGCGACTGGGATGGCGATTTTGTGCTGCGCGACAATCGTTTTGATGATCTTGTGCATTTTGAATTGAAGGACGGGTAGCCATGGGCCTGCTTGCAACGCTATTTGGAAAACCAGCGACGACGGCTGTTTCAGCGCTAGGCAACGCGTTTGACCAGCTTTTTACCTCCGATGAAGAACGCGCGCAGGCGCAAATTGTGCTGACCAAGATTGCCCAGCGGCCGCATATTCTGCAGGCTGAAATCAACAAGATAGAAGCGGCACATCGCTCTATCTTTGTGGCGGGTTGGCGGCCGTTTATTGGCTGGGTCTGCGGGCTTGGAATCTTATGGGCATTTATCGGCCATCCGGTGTTTGAATGGGTGATCACGCTGCGCAATTTAGATATGGCGCCGCCAGATATTAATACCGACAACTTGCTGGAGCTGGTCCTGGCCATGTTGGGCTTGGGGGCTTTGCGCACCGCCGAAAAGCTAACTGGCCGCAGTAAATAACGCGAAATCTAAACCCATTCTCAAAATTTGCGCGGCAATTTACACGCTTGTTCTTCCTAATGAGCGTAGAGTAATGTTCGGCCCATGGTTGATGTCATCGAGCAGTCGAGTGCGGTCTTTCCGCCGCGAGCGCGTCTGAGTGCCGTACAAGCGCAGACCTGGGTTGGCGCGTGGCTGGCCATCATGTCGGCGCTTATTTTGACGATGGTCATGGTTGGCGGTGCAACGCGGCTTACGGAATCTGGCCTTTCGATGGTGGATTGGGCGCCGGTGACAGGCTTTGTGCCGCCACTAAATGAGGCCGATTGGCAGGCAGAGTTCGCAAAGTATCAAACCTCACCAGAGTTTAAGCAGGTGAATGCCGCGATGACGCTGGATGACTTTAAAACCATCTATCATTGGGAGTTTTGGCATCGCAATTTAGGCCGCTTTCTAGGGCTTGCTTTTGCTTTGCCACTGCTATTTTTCTGTGCCAAAGGGTTTGTGCCAAAAGCGCTGGCCCCCCGGCTTGTACTGCTGCTCGTTTTGGGTGGCGGGCAGGGGGCCCTTGGCTGGTATATGGTGCAATCGGGCCTCGTTGATGTGCCTGAGGTCAGTCATTATCGGCTCGCAGCGCATCTCTCCATGGCGCTCCTGCTGTTTAGCTTGGTATGGTGGACAGCGCTTGACCTGCTAACCCGTGCGCCGCGCAAACCCGCGACTTTAAATCACC
>JBCCLR010000203.1:0-6919 GCA_039026755.1 Pseudomonadota bacterium
AAGCGTAACGAAAAGGCTGGCGCAGATCTGCCGAAGGAAGTTGGCGGACAAACCGGACCGGAGCCAACCCGCTATGGCGACTGGGAGAAAAACGGAATCGCAAGCGATTTCTAGCGCCAGTTTTTCTCTTCGTGGACACACCCGTGCCGATCGCTAGTGCTCGGCCGGGCGACCGAGCTGGGCGATGATGCGCTGACGGCGCACCAGAATAAAACCGCCAATGGCCGTTGCAAAAAGCAGCGCTGACGCTGGCAATGGCACTTCCCCAATCACGATTTGGTCAAATGCGCCAGACCCGCCAAATTGAACTGTGATTTCATTGGTGACGACGCTGTCAAAGACGTAAGAGCGCCATAGGTCATCGCCGGTAAATGTATCCTCAAGCACGAAATCAAGCGTATTGTCTCGGCCCCGAGCCAACACGCTAATCTCGTTTTGGCCTTCCTCTCCGTCAATCAACGTAATCCCGGAAAACACAACGAGCTTTTCAAAAAAGAAGGTGATGGTGCCGCCATCAGCATCATCATCGGCAGGGCCATTGCTATTTTCGGCAATGATCATAAGGTTGCCGCCCTGATACACACTATTGTCAAAAACGTTTCGGGGGGACTGCAAGTCAGAATCGCGGCCATTCGAAATGCGCGAATCATAAATCTGCGCTTGATTAGGACCACGGTTGTTATTGGTTTCGATACGGGCATTAAACCCGTCGAAATTATATGTTTGACCATTGGTGAAGCGATCGCCGTGGGAAAAAGTTTCGAAACTTATCACCGCTGCCCGGCTGGCACTTGCCGATACGAATAGACCTGCGGCAATCGCCGCTGAGAACGCAATACGAAACATAACAACTCAACTTTGAACAACACAGCGACGTACATAAGTCGCGCAACACGTTAAGACCGTAACGCGCTCAGATTTTGATCTGGTTAGCAGATAGCGTTAATTGCGCTTAACGCGCTGGCGCGGCACGTGCAGGGTTTTATGGCAGATCAGACCCAGGTTTGAGCCTCAGCCGCATTTAGAATAGCCGCAACTGAGACACGTCTCACAGCCTTCTTGTTTTATAAGTGCTGGCGCGCCGCATTTAGGACAACCAGAAGCGCCCACGGGCATATCTCCGTCGGGGAGCTCACTATCCCCGCCAACGGCCTGACGGGCTTTTTGCCGGGCCGCGTCAACAAAGCTGCCATCCGGCGCTTCGATAAAGCCAATATCTATGAGATGCTGTTCAATAACATCGCCAATGCTGGCGAGCAGTGACGGGACGTAGCGGCCGCCGACCCAATACCCGCCACGCGGATCAAACACCGCTTTTAATTCTTCAACAACGAAGCTGACATCACCGCCGCGCCGGAACACCGCGGAAATCATCCGTGTGAGCGCCACCGTCCAGGCGTAATGTTCCATGCTTTTTGAGTTGATGAAGACTTCAAATGGCCGCCGCCGGCCATCCTGGATGACATCATTGATGGTAATGTACATGGCATGATCGGACGCGGGCCAGCGCACTTTGTAGGTCTTGCCCGGAATGGCTTCAGGCCGATCCAGCGGCTGGGTCATATAAACAACCCCGCCCGCTTCATAAGCGTCTTGTGGTTTAGCTTCGCTTACCGCTGTCTCGGCGAGTGGAAGCTGCGGCTCGGCTTTTTTCTGATCGTCTTTTTTGACCTCAAGCACCGACCCGGTCACATCATTTGGCCGATATGTGGTGCAGCCCTTACAGCCCAGCGCATAGGCCTGGGTGTAGACATCTTTAAAGTCTTCAAAGCTGATGTCTTCCGGGCAATTGATGGTTTTGGAAATGGACGAATCCACATAGCGCTGCACCACCGCCTGGACCTTCACATGATCTTGCGGGCTCAGCGTTTGGGCGGTCACAAAATAGTCCGGCAACTCCGCTTCATCGCCGTACAGGCTGCGAAACAGCCGGTATGCATGGTCCGCAACCGTCTCTTCCTTGCGGCTGCCGTCCGGCATTAAAACTTTGCGCGTATAGGTGAACGAAAATACCGGCTCGAGCCCGGACGATACATTATCTGCAAACAACGAAATCGTGCCGGTCGGCGCTATGGATGTGAGCAGTGCATTGCGAATGCCATGCTCTGCGATTGCCGCTTGAACATCTTCATCAAGGGCCTGGATGGTTGGCGAGGCTAAATACTGGTCTCTATCAAACAGCGCGAAGGCACCTTTTTCGCGGGCCAAGTCCACGGAAGCCAGATAGGCTTCACGCTGCACTAGGCCGAGCCAGCCATCAATGGTTTGCAAAGATCTATCACCGCCATAGCGCTGCCCCAGCATAATCAGAGCGTCGGCAAGGCCGGTAACACCAAGGCCGATGCGCCGCTTGGCATGTGCTTCACCGCGCTGCGCCGCTAAAGGAAACTGCGATACGTCAATCACATTGTCCATCATCCGAACAGCTGTCCGCACGGTGGTGCGCAGCGCTGCTTCATCAAGCCGGGCACCTTGCGTAAATGGCTCGCTGATAAACCGCGTTAAATTGACAGAACCAAGCAAACACGCGCCATAAGGCGGCAGCGGCTGCTCACCACAGGGGTTGGTGGCGAAAATATCTTCGCAATAGTGCAGATTGTTTTGCGCGTTGATCCGGTCGATGAAAATAACGCCAGGCTCAGCATAGGCGTATGTGGAGCGCATGATGGTGTCCCACAAATCGCGCGCATCGAGCGTTTTGTGCACGGTGCCATCAAACACCAGGTCCCAGGGCTTATTGTCTTGGACCGCTTGCATGAACGCATCGGTAATCAGCACCGACAAATTGAACATGCGCAGCCGGCCAGGATCGCGCTTGGCTTTGATGAAATCTTCAATATCTGGATGATCGCAGCGCATGGTCGCCATCATGGCGCCGCGGCGATAGCCTGCGGACATGATGGTCCGGCACATGCTGTCCCAAACATCCATGAAGCTGAGCGGGCCAGACGCATCCGCGCCCACGCCTTTCACCAGCGCGCCTTTTGGCCGAATGGTTGAGAAATCATAGCCAATGCCGCCGCCTTGTTGCATGGTCAGTGCGGCTTCTTTCAAATTTTCAAAGATGCCTTCAAGGCTATCGGGCACACGGCCCATAACGAAGCAATTAAACAGCGTGACATCGCGGCCGGTGCCGGCGCCGGCTAAAATTCGGCCGGCCGGCAGGAACTTAAAGTCGCTGAGCGCGCGGTAAAACTCCGTTTCATAGCGCGCTTGTTTATCCGGCGCTTCGGCCGCGGCAAGCGCTTTGGCCACCCGGGCCCAGCTGTCCTCTAGGGTTTTATCAACCGGGTCTCCAGCGGCAGTTTTCAGCCGATATTTCATATCCCAAATCTGCTGCGAGATTGGCGCTATAGATGCCATAGGTACCTGCTGGAGTTTTCTTCGATTTCACATTCCAAAGCCACGACACGTTGCGACTCATCGTTGAAGGGTGGGAGATAATCCAGATATGCGCAAGAAAAAGTTTCTATTTTGTTCTCCCACAGTTTTGTCAGCCTTTTCCACGCGCCGGTGCACAGCTTTTCGCACAAGAGCATTATACAGAGGCATTTTAGTGCACTGGACATGCTGCCTTAAAATGCGCTTCACACAGTGCGATAAAACGCCGATAGGCGACATGTCTGCGGCACGAATCGACGTCGGCTTTTTGCAGACGCGACACGGGATTTTCGCCAGTCCAGATGAATCTGTCGCCGACAATTTAGTCCCTGCATATGAAATGGATGGGGTGCCTGCGTGATATGAAACGCTTTATCGAATGGTTCGGTCGATGATGTACGCGTCAACGTCTGGGATTTGGCCGAGAACCGTTACCTCAAGGATTTTGTCTCGCTGCCCGCGCTGCTTTTGCCATTCTCGGTAAGGTTGAGCGAGGAGAGGTGCAAACGTCCTCAGTCCCCTGCGCGCGGGTTTGCGGATCGTCGATCCTGAGTTGATGGGGCAGATCTCAATCCGATCCGCATAGGCACGCGCCAGTTTGAGCGTGTCGAGCGTCAACACAAGCCGCTTTCGGCCTTGGTTCATTCTTGCGCCGAGCAGCCGGTTAAGTCCCGCTTGCGTGCTCCAAAAGAAAACCCTGTTGTTGAGGATCGTCAACCATTCTTGCGGTGTTAGGCCATCATCAAGGCACTTTGCGAGCGCCTTTTCACTCATGGGTTTGTTGTCATTGATGACGATTTGGCCGTGGTTTGGATGCGGCAGCGGCACCGGTTCTGGTCTACAGCGCTGTGCGATTTGTGATCGTAAAGGTTCGTCTACCTCGAGCAGGTCCAGAACAGTTGCCGTGGATAACAACCCATGCTGCTTGATCATAGGCCAAGCGTCAGGCGCGGTAACATGATACAATCGAGGATGGAGATCTGAAAGCTCTTCAGGCGTCATTGCTGTGACGATCCGATGACGCTTTGGCGACGCTGTTTTCATGGTCAAGCAGCCACCTCTTACGCTCCAATCCGCCGCCGTACCCTATTAACGATCCGCTGCTTCCAATAACGCGGTGGCACGGTACAATAATGTTGATTTTGTTTCTTCCATTTGCGGCGCCCACAGCGCGAACCGCCTTCGGCTTTTGTAGTCGCATGGCCTGTTCGCCATAGGTTGCGGTTTTGCCAAATGGGATCTCTAGCAGTGCGGTCCAAACACTGTCTTGAAAGGCCGTGCCCTGTAGTTTGAAAGAAACGTCGAAGACCGTGCGTTCGCCCTTAAAATACTCACTGAGCTGGCTTTTGCATTTGTGCGTCACGTCATTTGGCTGTCCGGCGAGACCTTCCGCGCGGTCATACAGCACGGCTAAAACATGCGTCTCATCGGCCTCAATCCTTAGCAGCCCTAGCGGGCTCTCAAGACTGTCCACATATCGCGTCATAACTGTCTCCAAAATTGTAGGGTGAGGTAGCTTCGCCAGGGCGCGACTGCTTCGGCCGAGAACGTGTTGGGAAGCGTCTTCTCCATTTTCAAAATGCCGAGATCACTGTGCATGTAGATATCAGGCTGGCTCTGTCCGCGCAGCTGGGCGTATTGGACGGTCCATGGCCCAATGCCTTTTAGCGACCGCCATTTTTCAAGATTTTCATACTCTGGCTCATCCGCCATGAACGCAGCAAAACGGCGAAGCGTTTCTTTTTTAGAGCGCGGCATTGCCAAGAATGACAGGTCACTGTTTGCAACCGCTTGCGGCGTGGGAAACACGTATTGAGCGCCGAGAGGTTCGCCCAGTTCAGCAACGAGCTGTGCACAGTAAGTATGCGCAGCTTTCACTGAAATCTGTTGGCCAAGGATTGCCCGAATGCCTGCTTCAAATACGTCCCACAATCCGGGAAGCCGGGACCCAGATTTAAATGGAAACGCCGGGCCGAGCGCTTGCCGAAGCA
Organism: Pseudomonadota bacterium; assembly: GCA_039026755.1. Taxonomy (GTDB): domain Bacteria; phylum Pseudomonadota; class Alphaproteobacteria; order Sphingomonadales; family CAKZYD01; genus CAKZYD01. The sequence continues at coordinate 5,373 of JBCCLR010000203.1, forward strand.
TTTTGTCAATGGCCTGCGTGTCAGCGTCTAAGTCGAGGATCCGCCGTACATTGTCGATGACTGCCCGAAGAGCCGTGATATCGTCCAGATCGATCTCAAGCTCAAATATGTTTTCTTTGGCATTGTGTTTGGCGGCAAAAGTGCCCTTTGCGCTGCCAAGCTGAAAAGTGCGCCCGTATGCATCTAGCGTTATCCATTCCAGCGGTGCAATCAATCGCTCCCTTAAAAAGCTCTGCATGACATCCCACCGATAAGGTGGTCGGTAGGACAAATCGATTTTTAGCCCTTTGCCAGACGATCTTGAGCGGCGGATCTGCCTTGGTGAAAGCCCAATCTGCCGTTTGAAGTCATCATTAAACCGGCGAATGCTTTTAAAGCCGCTGGCGAGCGCGATGTCGGTCACCGAGAACTGGGTATTGTGAAGCAGCTTCTTTGCGAACAGGCACTGGCTATAGAGTGCAAATTGCTTCGGTGATGCACCTAAATGCTTCTGAAACAGGCCACGCAAATGCCGGTCGCCCACGCCGAGCATAGCAGCGAGATCCTCGATGCTGTTCTCCTGAAGGTAACCGGTATGAATAAGCCGCACACCGCGATCTATTGTGGAATTAATCCCCCGCCATGCAGGTGACCCCGGCGCACTATCAGGGCGGCACCTTAGGCACGGGCGGTATCCCGCCTGGGCAGCTTCCAAGGCTGTTCGATAATATGTGATATTGTGTTCTTTAACCCGCGTGACGGGACAAATTGGCCGGCAATATATCCCGGTTGTGTGGACCGCAATGAAGAACAGGCCGTCGAACCTGGCGTCCTTCGCGCGCCGCGCTCTTTCGCATATTGTTCTGTCCAGCATGGTTTTGTCTCACAACTTCCACCGGACCAAGATACCAAACGGCGGTGTGAGAACTAGCCATTTTCGGAACTCGTTTTTTAAAAGAACTAAGCCGCATTTTGGCATGGAATCATCGCTGGCAAGCGCTCTGGCTTTGCTGGAAACCTCCTTGTTGTCATCATCTTAAGGTGGCTCGATTATCAACAGCGGCCTGGCGGGCGGGATATGTCAGAGGATTTCGACCAAACAGCACGTGTGGGGCCATTCGGGGTCGGATGCTTTTACGATATCGGCGCCAGGGACGTGGGCGATGGATGACTCCGGCTTTTTAAAAAAGGACCTGGATCGTCTGGGGACACCCTGTGTCGTACCTATCGCCAACGCTGCCGACCGAGGGCGAGCGCTCTCATGCTGCCCGGATCATTATCGGCGCGCGCGCTCTTCATCGACCAGCTGCGCTGTCTCGGTCTCTATCACCTGCTCAAGTGCGGCGAGAAATTCGGCTTTGGGTTTGCCCGGCGGGATTGGAGTGAGAAATTTGGCACTAATCATGCCGGGGTATTTGACAAACGCCTTGCGCCCCCAGGTAAGGCCGCTGTTGAGCGCCAGCGGCGTCACCGGCAGCTCCAAGTGCCGATAGAGCGCGGCAATGCCAGATTGATACGCGCCGGTTTTGCCGACCGCAACGCGTGTGCCTTCGGGAAAGATCACCATC
>JBCCLR010000204.1:0-6885 GCA_039026755.1 Pseudomonadota bacterium
CCCGCATATCTTAAGGCTAAGCTGACCACGGCGCAGTTTTACGCGGAACAAATTCTGCCGCAAGGAACAGCGCTGCTCGGCCCTGTGACGCGCGGCGGGGAAATTCTGTTCGATTTGGATGAGGACCAGTTTGCGGCTTAAGTTACGCTTTTAAGAGAAATAATCGGCATTAAACCGTGCAACACCGGGGCCAGTAGCCGTTTGCTAGGCATCATATATTATGGCAACTTAGACGTGCATTGTGATGAGCAAATGGCATAGGGGAAACCATAGCGATGAATATTTATTTCGCAACGAACCGCAATCCTGACAATGTTGAAAACCCAACGGCATTTGGCAAAGATTTTAGCACCAACGGCCTGACTGATTTGCGCTTTGGCAAAGCGGTTTTTGACGGCGATAGCTATGAGCTGCACGTTGCGAAAGAAAATTTGCAGGTGCCCGAAGAGGCTGCTGCGGCGCATGACTTCTCCGGTCAGGTCCTTGGCAGCCAATCCCTGTTTTCGGAAATCCAAAAGCGCATGCGCAAGGAAAAGCGCGACGCTGTGATTTTCATTCACGGTTATGGCGTTTCTTTCGATAAAGCGGTGCGCAGGACGCGAAAGCTTGCAGACGCATATGGCGATAAAGATCTCATATGGATTTTGTTCAGTTGGCCATCGGATGGGTCTAAAGCGTGGTTCAAGGCCTATAAAAATGATCGCGTTGACGCGGCAGCGTCAGGCGCGGCGATGAGCCGCGCCCTGCAAAAGCTCGCCAGCTTTCTGCGGCGCCCAGTGACGGGCGAGCTGTGCAAGCAAAATGTTCACATCATGGCCCATTCGATGGGGAACTATGCGCTGCGGCACGCTGTTCAAGATGTAAAAAAGAGTGCTGGATCGAATATTCGCCGACTGTTCACGCAGGTGCTTTTGGTTGCCGCCGATGAGGATGACGATGCCTTTGAGCTTGACCATAAACTTGTGCCACTGATTGACATGGCCGAGCGCCTGACGGTCTACTGCGACCCCGGTGATGCCGCTTTGATGATATCGGATTCGACGAAAGGAAATCCTGATCGGCTTGGTGCATCTGGCCCCAGAAACCCTCGACTGCTGCGCAACAAGGTGACCGTCGTCAATGTAAAGCAGGTGACGAAATGGGATGGCAGCGTTGCCGATCATAGCTATCACGCAGACAATAAATACGTTGTTGAAGACATCCTCAAGGTCCTTGACGGGGATGAAGATGACGATTTCTCCAAACGAAAATTCAGTCAAGAACGAAGCGTGTTCTTCCTTAAGAAATAGCCATCGAAAATAGACGTGACGCCGCGATACTTGCGCTCATGGCAAAAAACCCGCACTGTGAAGCGATGTCAAACGCCCCACAAGTGTCCGATCAGGACAGCGCTGCACGCACTCTCGATTACCCATTTCCAGACATTCCGCCGGGCGGGACCACAATAACCGTTGCGCCCGGCGTGCACTGGTTGCGCATGCCGTTGCCGTTTGGCCTTGATCATGTGAATTTATGGGTACTGGACGATGGCGATGGTGTGGTCATCATTGATAGCGCGGTTAAAACGCCGGATGTCCAAGCGCTTTGGCAGCAGGTGTTTGACAGCCATATCGGCGCGCGCCCGGTCCACAAAATCATCATCACGCATTTCCATCCTGATCATGTCGGCCTTGCCGGTTGGCTACATGAGAAAACCGGCGCGCCCCTTTATATGAGCCGGACTGAGTATTTGATGACGCGTATGTTATGCCTCGATGTGCGTGCTGAGCCGCCGCGAGAAGTGATGGATTTTTATACATCTGCAGGCTGGTCCGAGGGGCTCTTGAGCGAATATCGCAGCGGCGGCTATGGTAACTTTTCTAAGGGTGTGGCACCCCTGCCAACCAGCTATCAACGGCTTAAAGACAATGACAGCGTGTCCATTAACGGGGTAGCATGGCAGGTGATCATTGGCGCTGGCCATTCCCCTGAACACGTTTGCCTATATTCATCTGCGCTGGATGTGCTGATTGCCGGCGATCAGGTGTTGCCGCGCATCTCATCAAATGTATCCGTCTATGCCACCGAGCCGGACGGCGATCCGCTCGCCGACTGGCTTCGGTCGCTGCATAAACTTAAAAGTGTGCCCGATAGCTGCCTGGTGCTGCCGTCCCATAATGAACCATTTTATGGCCTGCACGAGCGCCTCGACAGCTTGATCAGCGGACATTGCGCCAAGCTCGAGCGCTTAGCGCGGCAACTTGAGCAGCCAAAGACGGCTTATGAAACCTTGGATACACTCTTTGGACGGCGCTTTGACAACACGATGGTTATTTCCATGGCGACAGGGGAGAGCCTTGCGCATTTAAGATTTTTGGAAGGCTGTGGGCTCATTGAGCGCCGCGCTGAAGGCGACATTGATTATTATCAGCGCACAGACCGTCCAGCTTTGACGCGGCAAAACTTTATTAAATTCTCTGAGAGCTTGCTCTAGTGCTCAGCTTGGGAGCAGAGTATTATTCTTAGCGTTGACGTATATTTGGGTGGTGTACACGAGGGAGGAGTAAGTTTATGAGCGAGCTAGACGCGACGCCGGAAAAGACGTTGCCATGGTTAGAGCAATACCCCAGCGGGGTGGACTGGCATCGGTCGTTTGAAGAAAAACCAGCCTATGCCTTGCTTGAAGATTCAGCGCGGCGCGCGCCCGACGCGCCCTATTTAGATTTTTTCGGCCGTGCATGGAGCTACGGCGAGGCCTCCGATCTCGTCAATAAGGCTGCCGCTGGCTTTCAAGCGCTTGGCGTTAAACCTGGTGTCCATGTCGGGCTTTTTTTGCCCAATTGTCCGCAATTTATCTTTTGCTTTTACGGCATCTTAAAAGCCGGTGGCACGGTGGTGAATTTCTCGCCTTTGTATTCTGTTGAGGAGCTGGTGGCGCAGGTTGAAGATGCGAAGGTCGACATCATGGTCACACTTGATGTCGCCATGCTCTATGAGAAAATTCATGAAGTGATGGATCAAAGCCGTCTGCGCCAACTTATTGTTGGCTCGCTGGCCGAAGTGCTGCCGTTTCCTAAAAACATGCTGTATAAGGTGTTTAAACGGCGCGAAGCCTCAGATGTGCCGTTTAATGCGGCGCATATTTCCTTTCATCAGCTTACCGATAATGACGGGATGGTAAAGCCGGTCGAGATTGACCCTGCTGAGGATATTGCCGTGCTGCAATACACAGGCGGGACGACCGGCACGCCAAAAGGCGCCATGCTGAGCCATGCAAATCTCTACACCAATGCGCTGCAAACCGCCCATTATGAGCCTGATATAAAGTTTAATGAAGAAACCATGCTTGGGGCATTGCCCTTGTTTCATGTGTTCGCGATGACGGTGGTGATGAATGTTTCCACCTACATGGGCGCTAAAATTGTTCTGCTGCCTAAATTTGATCTGGACCAGGTGATGCGGACCATCGGGAAGTCGAAGGTGACGCTCATGCCGGGCGTGCCGACGATGTATATGGCCATGCTCAATCATACGCGGCTAGAGCGTTATGATTTGGGCAGCTTAAGGCTGTCTTTATCGGGCGGCGCGCCATTGCCTGTGGAGCTGAAGTCAAAGTTTGAGCAAGTCAGCGGGGCAATTTTGCGTGAGGGATATGGGCTGACCGAGACATCCGGTGTGGTTTCGGCCAATCCGTTTCAAGCTGATGGCAAAACGGGCAGCGTGGGTTTGCCGGTGCCCGGCACGGAAATTTTGATCTGCGATCCTGAAGACACCAGCAAGGTGCTTGAACAAGGCGAGAGAGGTGAAATTTGCGTTGTTGGCCCGCAGGTGATGCGTGGCTATTGGAATAAACCCGACGCCACAGCGGCAACGCTTGCTGGAGGGCGGCTGCGCACGGGTGATATTGGCTATACCGATGAAGACGGCTATACATTCATTGTGGACCGGATGAAAGATCTGATTTTAGTCAGTGGTTTCAATGTGTTCCCGCGCCGTATTGAGGAAGCGCTTTATGCACATCCAAGTGTTCGAGAGGCGGTGGCGATCGGCATTCCGGACTCTTATCGCGGCGAATCCCCCAAGGCCTTTGTGACCTTGGTGGATGGCGTGGACACCACCGAGACGGAACTGCTTGAGTTTATACGGCCCAAGCTTTCGAAGGTGGAAATTCCGGTTGCGTTGGAAATCCGCGCGGAGCTTCCCAAAACCATGGTTGGTAAATTATCAAAGAAAGAACTTGTCGCCGAAGAACAAGCGAAATACGAAAGCACCGAACCGCAGGTCTAGCGCCTGCAGCCTCGGCGCGTTGGGGGACGCAAATTATGGCAGCTGCACAGGACCAACCAACGGCCGAGCCAGATGTTTCAAACATGAGTTTTGAACAGGCACTGGCCGAATTAGAGGCAATTGTAACAGAGCTTGAGTCGGGTACCGTCGAGTTAGAGCAGTCGATATCCTTGTATCAACGCGGCGATGCTTTAAAGCGGCATTGCCAATCAAAACTCGATGCCGCGCGCGCTAAAATCGAGGCGATACAGATTTCAGCCGATGGCAATGCGGCTGGTACAGCGCCTTTTGATGAGCCCACAGCCTAGCGCACCGACGATGTCATGACGCCCGTTGCCGACCAATCAGACGCTCTGTTTCGCGCAATGAAAGAAACGGCTGCTGCCGTTGATCGCAGATTTAATGTCGTCTTGCCCGAGCGCGATGGCCTTGAAGCGCGCCTGATTGAGGCAACCCGCTATGCCAGCATTGGCGCCGGCAAGCGGCTGCGGCCGATGCTTGTGGTTGGCTCGGCGCAGTTGTTTGGTGTGGACTTGGCCGCGTCAATCCAGGTCGCCACCGCGGTTGAATGTATTCATACCTATTCCCTGATCCATGACGATCTGCCGGCCATGGACGATGATGACCTGCGCCGTGGCAAGCCAACGGTACATAAGGCGTATGACGAGGCCATTGCGGTATTGGCGGGCGATGGCCTGCAGGCGCTCGCATTTGAATTGCTCGCCGCGCCTGACACGCATGCGGACCCAAATGTTCGCACCGAGCTTATCGCTGCGCTGGCCAAAGCGTCCGGGTTTCAAGGCATGGTAGGTGGGCAGGCTATTGATATCGCGGCTGAAGCAGAGACTGAGCTGGATATTGGTGCGATTACGCATTTACAGCGCCTTAAAACCGGAGCGTTGATCGCCTTTTCGGTGGAAGCCGGCGGCATTCTCGGCAAGGCAGATCCGTTTCACCGGGAGGCGTTGCGCGGCTATGCGCATGCTGTGGGTCTAGCGTTCCAAATTGCCGACGACCTGCTTGATGTTGAGGGTGAAGCTGAAACGGTGGGCAAGGCGACGCAAAAAGACAAAGCCGCAGGCAAGGCGACATTTGTGTCGCTGCTTGGTGTGGATCGCGCCCGGGCGCAGGCGAAATATCTGATTGATCAAGCCTTAGAGCATGTTGATAGTTTTGGCGAAGAAGCCTCGCTGCTGCGCGGGCTCGCGCGTTTTGTCATTACCCGGAACAAATAATTGCCTTGTTTGAGCGCTTTAAAACTGTGTATTGAGGGTACGTTAACTAAGTGAAAAACTTAGGACTCTGGGGAAGTTGGGAGCCGATGTATCTATGTCATCGCTGAATACGCCGCTATTAGACACCGTCCGTTTTCCTGCGGACTTAAGAAAAATTCCCCCTTCAGACTTAAGACAATTTGCCGATGAATTGCGCGCTGAAGTCATTGATGCAGTGAGCCAAACGGGCGGGCATCTTGGCGCGGGACTTGGTGTTGTCGAGCTGACCACCGCCATTCACTACGTCTTTAACACGCCTGAAGATAAGTTGATTTGGGACGTCGGGCATCAGTGCTACCCGCATAAAATTATCACCGGGCGGCGGGACCGCATCCGCACGCTGCGGCAAGGCGGCGGCTTATCTGGGTTCACCAAACGCACCGAAAGCGAATACGACCCGTTTGGCGCTGCGCACTCCTCGACCTCTATTTCTGCTGGGCTTGGCATTGCGATCGCAAACAAGCTCTCAGGCGATCCACGCCGCGCAATTGCCGTGATTGGTGATGGCGCCATGTCAGCCGGCATGGCCTATGAAGCCATGAACAATGCCGCGCAGGCTGGCAACCGGCTGATCGTCATCCTCAATGATAATGATATGTCCATTGCGCCGCCGGTGGGCGGCTTGTCGGCCTACCTGGCGCGAATTTTAAGTTCTAATAAGTTTCTGAGTTTGCGCGACTTTGGCAAGCAGATCGTGCGCCGCATGCCTTCTAGCATTGCCCGCGCCGCGCAGCGCGCTGAAGAATATGCCCGCGGCATGGCCACCGGCGGCGGCACACTGTTTGAAGAACTTGGCATGTATTATGTCGGCCCCATCGATGGGCACAATCTGGAACATCTTTTGCCGGTGCTTGAAAACGTGCGCGATGCCAAGGAAGGCCCGGTGCTGGTGCACGTGGTCACGCAAAAAGGCAAGGGCTATCAGCATGCGGAAAACTCCGCAGATAAATATCACGGTGTCGCCAAGTTTGACGTCATCACCGGCAAGCAGCATAAGCCGAAGCCAAACGCACCCAGCTATACCAAGGTCTTTGCGAATGCCTTGATCGCGGAAGCCAAGCATGATGATAAAGTCATCGCCATTACCGGCGCCATGCCGTCGGGCACCGGTGTCGATGCGTTTGCCAAAGCGTATCCGGCGCGCGCCTTTGACGTGGGCATTGCCGAACAGCACGCCGTAACATTCGCTGCTGGTATGGCGACAGAAGGGTACAAACCGTTTTGTGCGATCTATTCAACGTTTTTGCAGCGCGCTTACGATCAAGTGGTGCACGATGTGGCGATCCAAAACTTGCCCGTGCGCTTTGCCATGGACCGGGCGGGGCTGGTTGGCGCCGATGGCGCC
>JBCCLR010000205.1:0-6873 GCA_039026755.1 Pseudomonadota bacterium
AGAAGCACGCTGCCGTCGCCATCTGCGCGCACGAGCACGCGCATTGGTAGGTCAAGGCCAATATCGGCGTCTACGTTGATCAGCTGTGTACCGGCTTTTGGGTTGCCAAAGATCAAGACTTGGTTGGCTTCTAAAGCCAAGCCCGCCGCCTGCGCATTGGCGGCATGGTCGATGCGCGCAAACACGGTTAGGCCTTGGCTGCGCACAATGGCTTCAAAACGGTCCATTGTCACTGCAACAGGGTCTGGGCTTGCAAACCTTAGGAAGACGTCTGTGTCTAAAGCGGTTGGGTCTTCCGTCACGCAGGCAGTGACGAAGCAGCTCAAAACCAACATCAATAAAACGCGCATGCTCAAATTGCCTCCATAGTGCATTATTGTGTGTCCGTCCTATCGCTGAACAGGGAAACGCGTCTAGCACATAAAAAAAGCGCCCCGGCAGTTTAAGCCGAGGCGCTCCATCGTTGTCGCTGTGTATCAGCAGGATGTGGCTTAAAAGCCCATGCCGCCCATACCGCCCATGCCGCCCATATCAGGCATGCCGCCGCCCGGCGCGCCGCCAGCGGCTTTGTCTTCCGGCGCATCAGCAACAGCTGCTTCGGTTGTGACCAGCAGGCCAGCTACCGATGCTGCATCCTGAAGCGCTGCACGGACCACTTTCTTCGGATCAATAACGCCCGACTTGACGAGATCTTCATACTCTTCAGTTTGAGCGTTAAAGCCAAAGTTGGTGTCGTCCTGCTCGAGCAATTTGCCCGCAATAACCGCGCCGTCAAAGCCGGCGTTTTCAACGATTTGGCGCAGTGGTGATTGCAGCGCACGGCGGACGATGTCGATACCGCGTGTTTGGTCGTCATTGGCGCCTTCCAGGCCATCCAGTACATTGACCGCATAAAGCAGTGCCGTACCGCCGCCGGCAACGATGCCTTCTTCAACCGCAGCGCGGGTTGCGTGCAGTGCATCGTCAACACGATCTTTGCGCTCTTTCACTTCCACCTCGGTTGCACCGCCAACTTTAATGACAGCAACACCGCCGGACAGCTTGGCCAGACGCTCTTGCAGTTTCTCTTTGTCATAATCGGATGTGGTGGTTTCAACCTGCGCGCGGATTTGCTCGCAGCGGGCTTTAATGTCTTCCTCGCTGCCGGCACCGTCAACGATTGTGGTGTCGTCTTTGGTGATGGATACGCGCTTGGCTGTACCCAGCATGTCGAGCGTGACATTCTCAAGCTTGATGCCGATGTCTTCGGAGATGACTTGGCCGCCCGTAAGGATGGAAATGTCTTCCAGCATTGCTTTCCGGCGGTCACCAAAGCCAGGGGCTTTAACCGCAGCAATTTTCAGACCACCGCGCAGCTTGTTGACGACCAAGGTTGCCAACGCCTCACCTTCAACATCTTCTGCGATGATCAGCAGCGGACGTGAAGACTGCACAACAGCTTCTAAAATCGGCAGCATGGCTTGCAGGTTGGAGAGTTTTTTCTCGTGCAGGAGAATATAGGGATTTTCCAGTTCAACCTGCATTTTCTCTGCATTGGTAATGAAGTACGGGCTCAAATAGCCGCGGTCAAACTGCATGCCTTCAACAACGTCGAGTTCGCTGGCCAGGCCTTTGGCTTCCTCAACAGTGATGACGCCTTCTTTGCCGACTTTTTCCATGGCTTCGGAAATCATCGCACCGACTTCAGCTTCACCATTGGCGGAGATGGTGCCAACTTGCGAAATTTCTTCAGAAGAAGAAATGTCACGCTTACGGCTTTCAAGGTCAGCAACCACTTTGGTCACGGCAATGTCGATGCCGCGCTTGAGGTCCATCGGGTTCATGCCGGCGGCAACAGACTTCATGCCTTCACGGACGATGGCTTGTGCAAGAACGGTTGCAGTGGTCGTGCCATCACCGGCGATGTCATTGGTCTTAGAAGCAACTTCTTTGACCATCTGCGCACCCATATTTTCAAACTTGTCGGCAAGTTCGATTTCTTTGGCGACGGAAACACCATCTTTGGTGATGCGCGGTGCGCCGAAAGACTTGTCCATAACGACATTGCGGCCTTTTGGACCAAGCGTGACTTTCACTGCGTTTGCGAGCGTGTCGACGCCTTTTAAAATGCGCTCACGCGCATCTGATTGAAATTTTACGTCTTTTGCAGACATGGGGTATCTTCCTTTATTGGTTGACTAGGAATGAAAGTGTTGGTGCGTCTGCTTAGGCAGCTTTCGCTGCAGCAACGCCGTCAAGAATGCCGAGAATGTCGGATTCTTTCATGATGAGCAGTTCTTCACCATCGATTTTCACTTCGGTGCCGGACCATTTGCCGAACAGAATGCGGTCGCCCGCTTTAACTTCTAGGGGTGAAATTTCACCTGCATCATTGCGTGCGCCTGTGCCGGCGGAAACAACTTCGCCTTCCTGCGGTTTTTCTTTTGCACTGTCGGGAATGATGATGCCGCCAGCGGTCTTTTCATCGCTTTCTAAGCGGCGAACGAGAACGCGGTCGTGTAGGGGACGAAAGCCCATAGTCTTTACCTCCTTCAAGGCCGGCCACCTTTCACCATACGGAGCGGCGTGCCGGGTTTCCTGTTTAGATCCGTTAGCACTCCTTTTCTGCGAGTGCTAACGTCCTGCGCATATTGGCTGCAACGGCGGCGCTGTCAACCGAAATGGCCATAAAAAAATTACATTTATTTGCGTTTTGAGATGCCTGCCGCAAGGCAAAAGCCGAAATATACGTTTTTTATGGTTTTTGGTCGCTTATGCGGATTATAGATCTATTGAGGTAGGCTTTGGGATATGAGGCTCGGTTTGCGTTATATAGGTTTCATATTGGCTCTATGCACGGCACCGCTTTGTGCGGCTTATGCTGATGACCCGATTCTTCTGCCACCAGCAAAAGCTGCGTTCGTACCTGTGGAATTGGCCGGCCATGTTGGTGGCCTAGAGCCCGTGCTATCGGTGACTATTGGGTCGGAAACAAAGGCATATCCGCTGCGTATTTTGGCGTTCCATGGGGTGATCAACGACGTGGTTGCCGGAACGCCGCTGGCGCTCAGTTATTGTGGGCCCTGCGGCACTGTCGGCGCCTTTAAGCGCGCGCCGGAAATGTTTCTAGAGGCCATTTATGATCGCGATAAAACATCGATGATGCTAATCAATAAGGCCGGTGCGAAATGGGCACAAAAAAGCGGTGATGGTGCTAATACAAAAAAGGGTGCGCCAAGGATGTTATCGGCGGTCCCATCGCAAGTGGTGTCCATGGCGCGTGTCCGCCAATCTGCAACCGGCGACCAAGTGGTGCTGGTGCTGCAAGATACAGCGGTGTCGCGCGTGCCAACACCCAAGACGCTTGCACTTCCAGGCAACCTGGCTGGCACCCGCGGCAGCGATGAAGACACGGGTGCGGTCGGCGCAAACCAAACGAAAGTTTTAGATGCGCGCAGTTGGTCGCTTGATTTATTGTCTCCCGAGCGCCGTCTGGGGAATGAGGAGCGGCTCATTTTATTAGAGCGAAAACCCGCAGTGCAAGCCGGGCCGCCAGCCCCGTAAGGACGCTGACGATACGCCGAATGTGGTTAGGCAAGACCAAGGCGCGGCAAAGCAAACCTTGCGCTTTTAGCGACACTGCTTCACACCGTCTAATGTCATTCATGACCGGCAAATGAAAGAACCCTAGGTCCATGTTGAAATTCATCGGTGCCCTGTTTTATGGCGCTTATCGCTGCTTAAAAGTCATCACTGTATTGGTGTTTGGCCTGTTTGCTTTAGGCATCTTAATTGCCACTATAAATTCGAGCATGCAGACCAAAGATGCTTTTTTTATCGCTGACGGCACTGCGCTGGAAATTCCAATCCAAGGTTTTGTTGTTGAAGAAGCCCAAAGTATCGATCCTTTGGCGCTGGCCGGCTTTGGCGCAGATTTGGCAACAGAAACAGTTCTTGTCCAAGTCACGCAGGCCCTTAAAAGCGCCAAAGATGACGAGCGGATAAAAGGTGTCGTATTGCGGCTTGACCGCATGTTTGACGCCAGCCCCGCAGCTCTCGCGGAGATCGGGATGAACCTTGCCGCGGTGAAAGCCGCAGGAAAAACCGTTTATGCATACGGCGATTTTTATACCCAGCCGCAATATTATCTGGCGAGCTTTGCCGATCAGGTCTGGCTGAACCCCGCGGGCATCGTCAGTCTCACGGGCTATGGGATTTATCCGCTCTACTTTAAAGAAGCGCTGGATAAATATGGCGTTACGGTCAATACGTTCCGCGTTGGCGAATACAAGTCTTTTATTGAGCCTTACACCCGCAGCGATATGTCAGACCAGGCGCGCCAGGCCAATAAGAGTTTTCTGGGCGATTTATGGCGCAGCTATACCGCCACCGTTGCGCAGAACCGCGGGGAGGATGCAGCGCTTACCCAATATATTCAAAAGCCGCTTGAAGGCCTAAAAGCGGTCGAAGGCAACAGTGCGCAATGGGCGCTCAAAAGCGGCCTGGTTGACGCGCTGATCACCCGTCAGGACTTAACCAGCAGGCTTGGCTCGATATTCGGCAAGTCTGGCAATGACTATAAAAAAATTGATTACCGAACCTATTTAATCAACGCTGGGCCAAAGAGCGCGGCGGGGTCAGATGCAGTTGCCGTTTTATTTGCTTCGGGCCAGATTTTAGATGGCGAGCAACCTGCCGGGCAGGTCGGCGGCGATACGCTCGCAAAGCGCATCCGTCAGGCATCACTGAATAAGTCGGTCAAGGCCCTCGTCCTGCGCATTGATTCCCCAGGTGGCAGCGCTTTTGCGTCAGAAATTATTCGCCAAGAGCTGATTGCCGCAAAAACGCGGGGCCAAAAGATCGTCGCATCCTTTGGCGGCGCTGCAGCATCAGGCGGCTATTGGATTGCCACACCCGCGGACAAGATCATGGCGCACCCCTCTACCATTACCGGCTCCATTGGTGTGTTTGCTGTCATTCCGTCATTTGAAAAAACCTTGAAGGACTTTGGTGTCGCGTCAGACGGTGTTGCGACAACCGAATTGGCCGGTGCCATTAGCGCCACGCGCGGCGTAAGTGACCTGGGGAAAGACTTGCTTCAGGTTCAAGTCAACCAGTCCTACCAGCAGTTTTTGAACTTGGTTGCGAATGCCAGAGATATGTCGGTTGCGGATGTTGATCAGGTGGCACAAGGGCGTGTCTGGAGCGGTGCTCAGGCCTTAGAGCGCGGCCTGGTGGACGCCTTTGGCACTTTAGATGACGCGATTGCTTTGGCTGCCGAATTGGCCGAGCTTGAAGACTACCGCGAAATCTATGTGACTGATCCACCGTCTCCGTTTGAGCAATTTCTGCAGCAGCTCGAACCTTATTTGAGTGTACGTCAGATCGTTGCAGCCTATCCCGCTCAACTCACGCCGCGTTTGGATAGGATGATCACGCAGGCCAAGCAAAGCCTTGATGCGCTGTCACGCGGCGGCATTTATGCGCGCTGCATAGAATGTCTGGCACTCACTCCCGCAGCGCAGTATTAACGTATTGCGTTGATCTACTTTAGGCGCTGTTTTGTACGAAGTGTTGGGGCTGTATTGATCGGGTCTTCCGGCCATGGATGTTTCGGGTAGCGCCCTCGGATCTCTTTGCGAAGTGCCGCATAGCCGCCGCGCCAAAACCCTGGCAAATCTTGTGTGGATTGCAAGGGTCTGCCAGCAGGCGACAGGAGCGTAATGACCAGCGCGATGCTGCCGTTTGCAATATTAGGGTGCGTCTTGATCCCAAAAAAAGCCTGCAGCTTTGCCGCGACGGTTGGTGCTGGCTGCGCGGTATAGTCAATAGGTACTTTGCCGCCGCTTGGTAACTCAAAGTGGGTTGGCGCAAACCGATCAAGGCGCTGCAGCGCTACATAGTCTTGTATTTGAGTGATGGCGTTTATCAGCGCGGCTGGTGCAACGCCCGAAAGGCTGTCGACCGCCAGCAGTAGCGGCTTTAACCAGAGTTCAGCTTGGCTCAGCAAGCCGGCATCTGAAAAATCTGGCACGTCAGCACCATTCATGCGCGCAAAGTCTGCCCGTGCGCGCAGCGCTGTAAAGCTGTCTGGCCAGGCCAGTGCATCGAGACCGCGCTGTTCCACCATCTCCAGCAGCATATCGGCTAAATGCGCCCCAGGCAGCAAATCCGACGTTTGTGTTGAGACCGTAATCGCGCCAATACGCCGCGTTTCAATTGCTTGCAGTTTGCCTGTGGTTTGATGTTCGCGCAGCTTGGTATTGACGTTGATGCTGCCCGCAAGGTGGCGTTCAACCTGCGCGGCATCAAGCGCCCATGCCGAATTTATGCGCACTTCTGTACCCGATAAAACAGCGTCGCCGACCACCAAATAGTCAGCATTTTCAAGCTGCGGCGCCCTCTCTAAAAAAGCGCCACGCCCTGCTGCAAGTTTAAAGCTTGCGCTCCGGCGCCGCTTTGCCAAGAGTTGGGGACGCGCTTGGGCAAGGAGCAGGGCAGGATTGTTATGCTGTGCCGGCAAAGCAGACAATCCTGCTGCAGCAACATCAGACTGCCATTGGCGTGCGCGGCGGCGCATTGACTTTGCCCTTGCATCCGTTCGCGCATGTAAGACTGTAACGGCATCACTGAGGTCAACACAGCCCGCTGACCGGGCTGTTCCATCGCTCAACACCGCGCAAAGCAGTGCCGCGTCTTGCGCAAGCGCCGTGTCGTGACCCTCCGCCATTCGGCATGCATTGATAAGCATGGCCGCCAAATCAATCGCCATCGGCAATTTGGCCGCCAGACGTCCAACGGCTGTGATTGTCCCATCACCCGTGATAAGGCCAAGCGCCTCCAAACGTTGGCGTGCCGCCGAAACTTGTTTTTGCGGCGGCGCCGTAACCCAGC
>JBCCLR010000206.1:0-6776 GCA_039026755.1 Pseudomonadota bacterium
ATGCGCTTTTGGGTGGTCCGCTCATCGCTATGGGCATTTGGTTTTGGCCTCCTCTATCTGCTTGGCTTCAGCTTGGCAGGCGAGTGGTTGTTTCACATCTTTACCAGCGATGCCCAGGTACGCGCTGCAGCCCAGCCGCTCTATCTGTGGATCGCCCTTACGCCGCCAATTGCCGTGGCATGTTACCAGCTTGATGGCGTGTTTATCGGCGCAGCCCAGGCCCGGCCCATGTTCACCACCATGCTCGTCTCGCTGGCGGGGATGCAGGCGCTTATTTGGAGTTTCATGCCGGCATATGGCGTCAGTGGGCTGTGTGCGGCGTTTCTGGGCTTTTTCGCTATGCGCGGACTGGGTTTGATTGCCGCCTACCCGGCCATGGAACGGCGGGTTGTCTAGTGCACGCGCTGTGCGCCGGCCTCGACGAACTTTGACGAATAGCGCTTGGTAATACGCTCAACAGGAAGCAATATAAAAACGTCCGTGGTGTTGAACTGCGGGTCAACCACAGCGCCATGTCCCACATAGCAGCCTAGCCGCAAATAGCCTTTGATCAGCGGCGGCAGAGCACGCCGCGCCAGTTTAACGTCCAGGGCTTCTGAGGCGATCATATTCATGTCAACAAACCGATCAGGCAGCGCGCATACATGAAGGTCTGGGGGCACCTGATGATGATGGTGCAGATAAGATAGCGCAACGCGGTGGGCGCTGGGGTCTGTGCCAGGAAAACTGGCGCAGCCAAACATGTAGCCAATCGAATGCTGATGCAGATAAGAGGCAATGCCTTGCCACAACAGCGTGATCGTGGCCGCGCTGCGATGGCGCTTATGCACACAAGACCGGCCGAGCTCCAGCAGTTGCTTACCATCACCAAGCTTCGATTGAAACGCCGCTGACAAAATCGGCTTCAGGTCGTATTCAGATTGCGAATAAAAACCGCGGTGCTGCTGCGCGGTGACTTGGCGCAGCAAACGATATGTTCCAACCACCTCAGGCGCATCAGGAACGCTGTGATCGAGCACCAGCAAATGATCGCAAATCGCATCATAGGCATCAATATCGCGCTGCAGGGCTTGCGACCACGCATCGGGCCGCGCACCCATTTCGCCATAAAAGATTTGATAGCGCAGGGCTTGCGCCGCTTCCACCTCGGCTTGCGATGTCGCAACGCGCACATCAAGCACGCCCGAGCGGGCATAGACCGGAGCATCGGTCAAGACATCGACGGCAATTGTGGACCTGAGAAATTGACTGGCCATATGCGCTGCCCCCTACAGCGAAAAAGCGTCAATCAAGTGACACTTCCAGCGTTTTTTTAATTGTTGTTAAGTAGCTTTAGCCGGAATTAAGCGGCTGCACCAGACACTGCCAGTCACAGCTTCGTGAGCCTCGCGTTACAATTCAGACCCTCCCTATTGCCGGACCTCGGCAACGCCGCCACTGCGAATGAGCAGCCACAACAATAAAAGCCCCGGCAATGCGGCTGCCGTGCTGATACAGAAAAAAACTGGCCAACCGACCGCCTCTTGCACGAAGCCAGATGGGGTCGCCAGTACCGCCCGCGCCACATTTGTAAGGGCCGATAAAAGCGCATATTGCGTCGCCGTAAAGCGCAGATCGCACAGGCCCGATAGATACGCGACCAGCACAGTCCCACCCAGCGCGCTGGAAAAGTTCTCAACACCGATCGTCAGCGCAAGCATGGGGATGGAATGGCCGACCTGCGCCAGCGCGACAAACAGCAGGTTAGACAGCATCATAAACACCGACGTGGCAAACAAAGCGCTGCGCATGCCTAGGACATTGACCGTGACCGCCGCCGCCGCCGCTCCTAAAATTCCCGCTGCCGCACCCACCAGCTTGTTCGCTGATGCAATTTCTGGCTTGGTAAAGCCCAAATCAACCAGCAGCGGCGAGGTCATAATCGCGGCCATAGCATCGCCTAGTTTTAAGAGCACTAAAAACACTAGAATAAGCAGCGCCACTTTAAGGCCCTGAGATCGGCTAAATTCCACGACTGGGCTTAAAAAAGTGGTCCAGGCCCAAGCCAAAAAACTTTGTCCGCGCTGGCCCTTTGTGACCTGCGGCAGGTCTGGCTCCCCAATTAAAACTGCAGCAAGTGCGCCAACGCTGACCAAAAAGGCGGTAATGACATAGGCCGTTGGCCAGTTAAAACTCTGTGCCAGCAGCAAAGTGCCCGCACCAGAGAACAGCATGCCGAAGCGATAGCCCGTGGTAATCATGCTGGCGCCCGCCGGCTGATCGCGCGCATCGAGAATTTCGATACGATAGGCGTCGATGACGATGTCTTGCGTGGCGGAGAGGAAGCCGACGGCAACGGCGAGAAGGGCGGTGCGGCTTATATGCTGCGCAGGCGCGGATAGACCTAAAGCAATGATCGCGAGAAACAGCAGGCCTTGCGTTAAAAACAGCCAGGCGCGGCGATGGCCAACCCAGCGCGCAAACAGCGGCAAACGCACATTTTGCACAAACGGCGCCCAAGCGAATTTAAGCGAATAGGGCGTTGTGACTGCCGCAAACAATCCAATCGTGCCTTTTGATATCCCAAGTTCTGAAAGCCACAGGGTCAGCGTCGCCAAAATCAGCGCAATCGGAAACCCTGAGGAAATGCCAAGCGCGAACACCGCAAGCGGGCCGCGCCGCATATAAGGTGCAAGGCTGGCTGAAAGTGACGTCATGACGCCGTCTTAGACTGTCAAGTGCGGCCTGACTAGGGCGCTGCGCACACGGGCAATTGGGATGCAGGTTGCGCCTTTCATGCGGCACGCGCGGAATTCTTAGGCCACCGGCTGAATACGCCGGTAGCCCAGCGCCTCGGCTAAATGCGCGCGATTGAGCGCCTCTTCGCCCGCCAAGTCGGCTAGCGTGCGCGCCACGCGTAAAACGCGGTGATAGCCGCGCGCTGTGAGGTTGAGCTGTTTGATGGCACTCTCCATCAGCTTCCGGCCATCCTCATCAATGGCCGCGGCGCGCTCTAGGACTGGGCCATCAGCTTCAGAGTTGGTGCGAATGCCGTCCTGCGCATAACGTTCAGCTTGGATACCTCGTGCGGCGGCAACCCGCTGTTTTACCTGTGCCGAGCCTTCGGCGGGTTTAGGCAAGGTCAGGTCAAGCGCCGACACCGGCGGCACATCCACATAAAGATCGATGCGGTCAAGCATAGGGCCGGAGATTTTGGCTTGATAATCCGCAGCGCACTTGGGGGCACGCGTGCAGCTTCCATCTGGACTTGCAATATTACCGCAGCGGCAAGGGTTCATCGCAGCGATTAGTTGAAACCGGGCTGGAAAAGTAACGTGCGCATTGGCCCGCGCGACGCTGACCACACCCGTTTCAATGGGCTGGCGCAGCGCGTCAATGGCATTGCGCTGAAACTCTGGCAATTCATCAAGAAACAAAATACCGCAATGAGCGAGGGAGACCTCGCCAGGCCGCACTTTAAGCCCGCCGCCGGTGAGCGCCGCCATGGACGCGCTGTGATGCGGGCTACGAAACGGTCGGGTTTGGCTGATCTGGCCATCTTTGAGTTCGCCTGCGATCGACGCCACCATGGACACCTGTAAGGCTTCTTCCGGGCTCAGCGGCGGGAGTAGGCCAGGCAGGCACGAGGCCAGCAATGATTTTCCCGAGCCGGGCGGGCCGCACATGAGCATGGTGTGGCCACCAGCCGCCGCCACCTCAAGTGCGCGTTTGGCCGCTTCTTGGCCTTTGATTTCGTTTAAGTCGCGCCCGCAGTGCTGCGGCGACGCGATTGCCGCGGCAGGTTGGCTAAGCAGTTGCCGACCTTTAAAGTGGTTGAGGAGCTGCATGATATGCCCGGCCGCCAATATGGGTATATCACCGGCCCAGGCCGCCTCGCCGCCTTGCACCTGCGGACACATTAATCCCTTACCATCAGCATTGGCGGCAACAGCAGCCGGCAGCACACCCGGTACGGCGCGTATGGTGCCATCAAGGCCCAATTCACCCAGCGCTACAAAGTCAGCCACATCCGCTTGGTCGACGACATCGAGCGCCACAAGCAGCGCTAAGGCGATGGGCAAATCAAAATGGCTGCCTTCTTTAGGCAAGTCGGCCGGCGCTAAATTCACCGTGATGCGCTTGGGCGGCAGCGCCAGGCCGACCGCTCCAAGCGCAGCGCGCACCCGCTCGCGGCTTTCTGCCACAGCCTTATCGGCAAGGCCGACAATTGTAAAAGCGGGCAAGCCAGAAGCGACGTGCACCTGCACTTCAACCGGCCGCGCCTCGACCCCGAGAAACGCCATTGTATGTAAATGTGCAACCACCGCGCCCCCCAAACGCTGCTCGCAAGCCATTGTTGAGAGTGTAGGCGCAAATGACCGGCAATTACAAATGGATGCGGTTTTCGCGCGGCGTATTTTATACGTCGTGACGGGCGTTAAAAGTAGCGCTGCAGGCGAAACTGCACAAAGTCATCGTCTTGGAACACCTGAAAGGCGGAGGGCTGGTCGCTCTGCGTTAAAATACGGGCATCAAGTGACAGCAGCCAGTCTTTGCCAAGCCGGGTTGAGGCTTCGAGATTGATAAACGCGCCGTCGCCATCCAGGTCAACAATCGCGCCGGCTAAGATGTTAGTATCTGAGGTATTGTTCAGCGACAGCCGCGCGCCCACAAAAACATCCTCTTCAAAGGGCAGCGGCGCGCCTTCACCGCGGTCGTCATAGAGAAATTCTGACAACAGGCCGACATCGGCGGAGCCAAACAGATTAAACGCGGTATATTCAAAGCCGGCAATAAACGCGGCATAATCATCTAGATCATTCCATTGCTGGATCGCTTCGCCCTTTAGCAGCAGCGGTCCAAGCGTGACTTGCGCATCAAGGCCGACTTGGCGAATTTCATCATAATTGGGGATGAAGACCAGGCGGGTGACGTCATCATTGTCAAGCCCAATGGTGAGCCGCGGGTCGCGCGCGATGCCATCGAAATAGCTCACGCCCACATCAAAGAAGCGCGATGTTGCCGAATAGCGCGCCGCCCAGCTCAGATGCCACTCATTGCCGCCGGCAAATTGTGCCTGGTCAGTATCGACCACCAGGGGCCCATTGGGCCGGCCATCAGCGCCGGGAAAGGTGCGCTGACGCGCGAGTGGCATGGCATAGGCTGAAAAGGTGCCAATGGGCGACACATAGTGGCCGGCGACCATCAATTCGCCGCGTTTGTCTTCTTCATCAATGTCTTCAACGCCGTCAATTTGATTGATGATGTCAACCAGGTGGAAGGATTCCGCGGTGCCCCAAAATACCGTATCAAAACCCAGCGTGAGCGTTGCGTCACCATAGCTGCCGGTATATTTCGCTTCGCGCACTTCGGCATGTGTGCGCTGGCTGTCGACGGCGTCGACGCGGCCAAAGCCAGTCACCTTCAACGCATGATTGTCCTTGGGCGCCCATTGCGCAGTCAGTTGCGCCGCCACAGAGCCAGTGACGCGGGGCCGATCGCCATCGCCTGACGCCTCCAAATAGGGCCGTGCTTCAGCTTCCACATAGCCATAAAATGCGCGCTGATTGATTTTGCGATCGCGGCTTTTCAGATCAGGCAATATTGCCCGAATGGGCGCGCTGGGCGCCGGCTGACTTGGCCGAGGCGGCGGCGGCGGGGCACCGGCCATCACGTCATCAGCTGCAAAATCAGCACTGAAGTCATTTGAATAGGCCACCTGCTGCCGCTGGGTTGGCTGCACGCGATCATCAAGTGGTGGCGGCGAAATCGCCCAACGAATAGCGCTAATGCGCGGAACAGGCGTGCGCCGTGGCGGCTGCACTGACCTCGTCTCTGCAAAGCCATTATCAAACGGCTTTGGGTAGAAATCGAGCACCAAGCGAATGCCGCTGCCGCGTTCAGCATCGAGCGTAAAATTGCGCATCGGCTGCATACCTGTAACGCCGTCAATATAGATGGCAGTCAAATCGCCTAGACCGGTTTCAAGCTGCGCGCGCATCGGGCCTGCGGTCGCAATATCAATGCCGCGCGCTGATTGAACACCATTAAAGAACAGCGCAAAACCATCGACCGACGGCACAATGTCAGGCTGTGATGTTTGCGACATTTCGATCACCAGGCGCACATAGTCTTCATGCTCGCCAGCACGCAGCCGCTCAATTTGCGGCAACGCTGCCGTCACGGCAGAACTGGTAAACACAAACGCAGCGGCGACGCAGAAGCAAAAGCCATGCGATACAAACCCATTGAGCAGAGCCCGGTGCTGCGCCGCGACACTGCGGAAGGTATCGGTTTCGCCAGTGCTGCGGTCCACGCGGCTCGCCTGTGCTAAACTATCAGGGGTGTCACCCAACGCTTTTTAAGCCTTAACACTACATCACAAACTGCCGCCAAGACTGCGCGCGGATGCCTTTAAGGCCGTTTAAAGAATCGGTAAAATTAAGCGCAAAAATACTAGATATTGTGGAATACTAGTCCAGCGCACCTATAGAGGCAAGTCAGGGAATACGCCAGGAGCGCTGCAAAGACTGTGTTGACGTACGATATACACACGCCAACGGCGTTTCACTGGGATGCTAGTTTGCCATTGCAGTGCGCGAAAATTCTGTGGAGGCAAAGCCATTGCGGAATGAAAAATCACCCCAAATCAAATGCGTTGTCTTGCCGGTCTGATGGTTGACCATGGACGTGTTGGAAGCGCGCCAGAACATATTTTTATAGACCCGCCAATTGGTCGCATAGAGCGTTTTAATATGATTATTCTGGCGGTTAAAATAATCAATTCTGTGCACGCG
>JBCCLR010000207.1:0-6766 GCA_039026755.1 Pseudomonadota bacterium
CGATATTTTAACGCGGCATATCGCTTGGGATATCGGCACAGCGGCGCTGACAAACGCGCTCAGCGCTGCGCTTGATTGTGAGGCCGTGCTGTCCAAAGTGTCACGCTTGGTGGTTGATAAAAACCGTCGCATAGATCAGCCAGGCTTGATGCCGGAGGTCTCTGACACGGTGATGATCCCTGGCAATCAAGGGCTCAGCTCTGCGGCTATAGAGGCCCGGCTGGACGGCTATTATCACCCCTATCATGCCGCGCTGGCTGACGCCGTTGTGCGCAAAGCCGATCCCGTTCTCATCAGCGTGCATAGTTTTACGCCAGAGATGAACGGTATCCAACGGCCGTGGCACTGTGGTTTCCTGTATAACCGGGATGATCGCTTGGCGAGGAGGGCGATCAAGCATTTCAAGGCACTCGACCTGACCGTCGGCGATAACCAGCCCTATCCCGGTAACGTATTCAACGCCACCATGGACCGGCATGCCGAAGCGGCCAGCCACCCTTACCTCATGCTCGAGGTTAGAAACGACTTATTGCAGACCAATCACCAGATTGCTTGGTGGTGTGAGCAAATTGTTGGCTTTCTCAGCACAGTCTAGAAGCTCGCAAATTTTTCAAGCAAAGGTCTTGAAGAGTTAGCAATGATTACCCAAGTATACTTATGTAAACAAATGGTATCATATGAAAACATCAACACTATCCGTGCGCGTAGACGACAATGATGCAGCGTTTCTTGCTGCGCTTGATATCGCAGATGCGCATACGCCATCTGAGAAGCTGCGGGCCTTGCTGCATGAAGAGCGTTCAAGGCGCGAGCGACTGCGAGACCGCGTCGAGGCAACCGAAATGTTCGCAGATATGCTGCGTGACGCGCGCCGGCGGCTGCGACGGGCTGAAACTGAGCGGGGCGTCCGCTCTGAATTTCTCGCCAAGGTGTATGACCGGTTGCCGGAGATTATGGCGGCGGCATCGGTCGGGCCTACCGCTGCAAAACCGGGTAAGCCGCTCGATCTGGAGTGGTTTGAAACCGATACCATAGAGGAGGTCTTTGTTTTTATTCGAGAAATTCTTGAGCTTGGCCTGACCACGCAGAACCGATGCTACGATCCGGTTGCCGTGGAAAAGCGGCTTGAGCCAGTGCTCGAAATCGTAGCGTTGATTAACCTTGCAATGAAACGGCGGAAGAAGGGGTAAATATTATGGCCGAAGGCTTAGTACTGCGCGTGAAGCGCCTGATTTCTGGGAGTGTGAATTCGATTGTCGATGCCGTTGAAACGGCGGCGCCTGAAACTGTGATGAAGGAAGCAGTCCGAGAAATCGATAATGCCATTGATGAAGTGCGGAGCCAGCTTGGCGTCGCAATTGCAAATAAGCATCATGCCAGTCAGCGGTTGCTTGAGGCGAATAGAAAGCATGAGGATTTGGCCGATAAACTCCGCCTCTCCGTTGACGAAGGGCGCGATGATCTTGCCGAAGCGGTTATTGCGCGACAGCTCGATTTAGAAGCGCAAATTCCAATTTTAGAGGGCGCGCTTAAAGATGCGTCGGCTGAGGAAGCAGAATTGGAAACGTACATTACGGCCCTCACCGGTAGACGCCGTGAGATGGAGGAGGATTTACAAACCTACCTGGCGTCCCGGCCTACTGCAGGTGTTGCAAGTGATGGTACTGCCGCGCCAGGGGCGCAAGATAGGCGTGTGGAAAACGCCGAGACGGCCTTTAATCGCGTATTGCGCGGAGCAACCGGTGTGCCTGGTACGAGCGCTGCAGATCGCGACACGGCTGCAAAATTAGCCGAGCTAGAAGGCGTCGCACGCAATAATCGCATCAAAGAGCGCTTGGCCGCTGTCAAGGCGGTCAAAGCGGCAAGCTAATGCTGCAAGCGTTTTTTGAGCCAGCAATGGCGCCATTTGCGATTGCCATCACCTTGATGCTGATCATCGCCGCCGTGGAGCTTCTCGGCGCGATGATGGGCGTGCCAGCGTCAGCAGCGTTTGATAGCCTGCTGCCGGAGATTGATATGGATGGTGATGCACCGTCCCTGCTCGATGCGCCGACGGCAGGGCCGCTGAGCCATGTGCTCGGTTGGCTCTGTGTCGGGCGGGTTCCGGTCTTGGTGCTGCTGATTGTATTCCTTACAGCCTTTGGGTTGGCAGGCTTTGCGCTGCAGAGCGTAGTGCATTCTCTCCTGGGCGTTTTTGCGCCAGCAGTTCTCGCGGCTATTCCAGCGTTTTTTGCCGCACTGCCAGTCGTCCGGATCAGCGGCATGACGATCGCGCTGATTATGCCCAAAGAGGAAACTGACGCCGTTAGCCAAGCGCGTTTTATCGGCAAGGTTGCCACCATTATTCGCGGCGAGGCACGCCAAGGCCAGCCGGCTGAAGCTAAATTTAAAGATCGCCATGGGCACACACACTATGCCCTCGTCGAGCCAGACGAGGCCGACGCGACCTTCGCCCAGGGCGAAAACGTGGTGATCGTGAAACAGGTTGGAAGCATTTACACAGCAATTCGCAGCGATAGCGCCGCATTTTTAGACCGCGCACGCTCGTGACTTTGAAATGAAGGGGTATTTAGAATGTTAGATGGCTTTTATGGCATTGGCGCGATTGCGCTTATCAGTTTTATCGCTTTACTTGCAATTGGGCTGGTTTTTGCACGGCTCTATCGCCGGTCTTCGAAAGAGATTTCGTTCGTTCGGACCGGCTTTGGCGGGCAAAAAGTGATCATGAATGGCGGCGCCTTGGTGTTTCCAGTGCTGCATGAAGTTATTCCAGTGAATATGAATACGCTGCGCCTTGAGGTGAAGCGCTCAAATGAGCAAGCGTTGATCACCAAAGACCGCATGCGTGTTGATGTTCAGGCAGAGTTTTACGTACGGGTACAGCCGACCGTGGAATCCATTGCCAATGCCGCGCAAACCCTTGGCCGGCGAACCATAGAGCCGGAATCGCTTAAAGAACTTGTGGAAGGCAAATTCGTGGATGCGCTGCGCTCCGTCGCGGCAGAGATGGCGATGGAGGAGTTGCATGAACAGCGCGTTGACTTTGTTCAGAAAGTCCAGCTCGCGGTGTCGGAAGACATCTTAAAGAATGGCCTGGAATTGGAGTCAGTATCGCTGACAGGATTTGACCAAACCAATAACGAGTTCTTCAATCCCAACAACGCCTTCGATGCTGAGGGCTTAACCAAGCTCACCTCCGAAATCGAAGAGCGACGCAAAAAGCGCAACGATATCGAGCAAGAGACTGAAGTCCTCATCAAGCGCAAGAACTTGGAAGCGGAACAGCAAAAATTCACCATTGCGCGCGATCAAGAATACGCCCGGCTGGAACAAGAGCGCGAAATTGCAGTCCGCGCTGCTGAGCAAGCGTCAGAAATTGAAAAACAGCGCGCTGATAGGGAACGCGAGGCGCAGCAGGCGAAGATCGTTGCTGAGCAGCAAGTGCGCGAATCCGACATCGTGAAAAATCGGGTAATTGAGCAAAAAGACATCGAAAAACAGCAAGCGATTGAAGCGGCAGCGGTTGAAAAAGCTAAGCAGATCCGCCTTGCTGAACAAGCCAAAGACATCGCTATTGCTGAAAAATCCCGCGAGAAATCTGAAGCTGATGCGCAGGCCGATGCTGCGCGCGCTATCGCTGCTAAAGCTGCGGAAGAAGTGACAACCGCACGCGAAACGGAAGTAGCCGAGCGTGACAAACAGATTGAGCTGATTGAAGCGCGCAAAGCGGCCGAACAAAAGGCGATTGCTATTACCGTTGCAGCTGAGGCGGATAAAAAGGCAGCTGTGGATCAAGCCGAAGCGACCCGCATCGCCGCCGATGGCACAGCTCAGAAAGAGCGCATTGAAGCGGAAGCCCTTGCTGATGCTGAAAAACTACGCGCATCGGCGCTTGAAGCGACGTACCGGGTTGAGGCTGATGGCAAGCGCGCGGTGAATGACGCGGCCAATATCCTATCTGCTGAACAAATTGCCATGCAGGTGAAAATTGAGCTGATTAAAGCAATGCCGTCTATTATTGAGCAATCTGTCAAGCCTATCGAGAATATCGATGGCATTAAAATTCTCCAGGTCGATGGCTTGGGTGGCGGGTCTGCACTGGGCGCTGGTGAGCATAGCAACGGTGTCGGCGTGGCTGATCAAGCGGTCTCCGCAGCGCTGCGTTATCGCAGCCAAGCGCCGCTCATTGACGCCTTGATGAACGAGCTGGGCATCAATGGCAGGGATCTTGAAGGACTGACTGGTGCGCTGAACGGCGACAGGATTAGCCAAAATCCCACATGATCTTTGCATACTAGACGCATTCGCGTAACTCGTCATTGAGCTTCACAGCGTTACGTCTTATACGGGCGCCCAACAACGCCTCGCTGACACGCGTACCGGCCCTGTTATGGGAGGGTATCTCGAGGCGGGGCGTTTACCTTTATAAGAGCTGCTTGCATGACAAAGTTTGATAAATCTCGCCTGCCAAGCCGCCATGTTTCGGTTGGCCCGGAACGCGCGCCGCACCGGTCTTATTACTATGCCATGGGGCTGACGGAAGAAGAAATCGCCCGGCCGTTTGTGGGTGTTGTTTCTGCCGGCAATGAAAGCGCGCCGTGCAACACCGCGCTCGATGCCCAGGCGGATATTGCCAAGCGCGGCGTTGTTGCAGGCGGCGGCCTGCCGCGGCGGTTTAACACCATTACCGTGACCGACGGCATTGCCATGGGCCACCAAGGCATGAAAGCCTCACTGGTGAGCCGTGAGGTGATTGCCGATTCCATTGAGCTGAGCGTGCGTGGCCACTGCTATGATGCGCTGGTTGGCTATGCCGGCTGCGATAAGTCTTTGCCGGGCATGATGATGGCCATGTTGCGGCTCAATATACCATCGGTGTTTGTCTATGGCGGTTCGATCTTGCCGGGCACTTATAAGGGCAAGGACATCACGGTCGTCGATGTGTTTGAAGCGGTTGGTCAGCACTCGGCTGGGGCTTGTCCCGTACAAGAGTTGATGGCGCTTGAGAAGGTGGCGTGCCCCGGGCACGGCGCCTGCGGTGGGCAATTTACAGCCAATACAATGGCCTGTGTGGGCGAAGCCATCGGCTTGTCGCTGCCCAATTCAAATGGCGCACCAGCGCCGCACCGGAGCCGCGAGGAAGTCGCGGTCGCGGCGGGTAAGGCGGTTATGTATGCGCTCGAAAAGAATATTCGCCCGCGCGATTTATGTACGCGCAAAGCGTTTGAAAATGCCGCTGTTGTGGTTGCGGCGACGGGCGGGTCCACCAATGCCGCGCTACATCTTCCTGCCATGGCGAACGAAGCGGGTATAGACTTTACCCTGTTTGACGTTGCTGAAACTTTCAAGCGAACGCCTTACATCGCCGATCTAAAGCCAGGCGGTAAGTACGTTGCGAAGGATTTGCACGAGGCCGGCGGCGTGATGATGGTGATGAAGACTTTGCTTGACGGCGGTTTTATCCATGGGGATTGCTTAAGTGTGAACGGCAAAACCATGGGTGAGAATATTGAAGAAGTGACCTGGAACCCGGACCAGAAAGTCATTTATTCCGTGGCGAAGCCGATTACGCAAACGGGCGGCGTGGTTGGCCTTAAAGGCAGCCTTGCGCCCGATGGCGCCATCGTCAAAGTCGCCGGAATGAAAAAGCTTCAGTTCACCGGGCCCGCGCGTGTCTTTGATGGTGAGGAAAACTGCTTCAAAGCGGTCGAAGAAGGCGGCTATGAAGAAGGCGAAGTCCTGGTGATCCGCTATGAAGGGCCTAAAGGCGGACCAGGCATGCGCGAAATGCTCTCCACAACCGCGGCGCTCTATGGCCAAGGCATGGGCGAGAAAGTCGCCCTCATCACCGATGGCCGGTTTTCCGGCGCAACGCGGGGCTTTTGTGTCGGCCATGTCGGACCTGAAGCCGCCGAAGCCGGGCCCATTGGCCTGGTTGAAAATGGCGATATGATTGCCATTGACGCGGTTCAAGGTACTATCGATTTGATGGTAGAGCCGGCGGTTTTAGAAGACCGGCGCAAGGCCTGGACAGCGCGTAAAACCGATTATAATTCCGGCACGCTGTGGAAATACGCGCAAACCGTTGGACCGGCAGTTAATGGTGCTGTGACACATCCTGGCGCCACTGAAGAAACCCATCAATACGCTGATATTTAATCCGGTAGCCTTAGTCTATGGCGAAGCTTTTGCGCGCCTTCTGGCGGCTCATCGTTTTTGTGTTCATCGCCGTTTTTGCCCCCATATGGGTTGTGTTTATTAAATACATGCCAGGCTTTTTTAGTTTTTTTGGGCATTCAGATTACACGACCAAGCCTGAAACCAAGCGATTCCAAAAGCGTGTCGACCAACGGCGGAGCAGAAGAAATCTCCAAAAACGCTGACATTTAATACTCAATTTGAATGGTAATGCACGGTTCTGGGCGCATTTCTTTAGCTCCGGTTAACGTGCTCTCGATAGCGTCGCATACATATTATGGAGATGTCTATGCGACGTTGGTTGAGTGCTCTTCGGGCAAACGAGGGCGGTGCAACTGCCATTGAGTATGGCCTGATCATGGCGCT
Organism: Pseudomonadota bacterium; assembly: GCA_039026755.1. Taxonomy (GTDB): domain Bacteria; phylum Pseudomonadota; class Alphaproteobacteria; order Sphingomonadales; family CAKZYD01; genus CAKZYD01. The sequence continues at coordinate 6,565 of JBCCLR010000207.1, forward strand.
TGTGGCGCTTGCCATCGTGGTATCGCTCACCGCTCTTGGCGTTGAGCTTAACGCGTTGTTTGATGCGCCGGTGACGACCTTGCAGGCGGCGCTTAACAATTAAGGCGCTCGATTAAACAGAAAATGTCGCCCACACAGGCGTGTGATCTGAAGCTTTGTCTTTACCGCGCGGTTTGCGATCGACGCCAGCATCGACCAGGCG
>JBCCLR010000208.1:0-6752 GCA_039026755.1 Pseudomonadota bacterium
CCGGAAGTGGTGCGGTCTCGGGAAGTGGCGGCAGCGAAGCACCGGGTGGCGGCGATAATATTCTAGAAGAGACCTTTGCCAGTGAGTTGTCTTTGCAAGACCATTTGGCGGCGCAGATGGCGCTGATACTCAAAGTGCCCTCAGATAAGTTTATCGCCAATCATCTCATCGATCTGGTGGATGAGGCCGGCTATGTGCAAGAGCCTCTTGAAAAGGTAGCGTCTCGGCTTGGCTGCGAGATGGAAGATGTTGAAGCGGTGTTGTCGGCACTACAGACTTTGGAGCCGACAGGCGTGTTTGCCAGGTCTTTGGGCGAATGTTTGAAGCTGCAGCAGCGCGACCGCGACCGCCTTGATCCGATTATGGATGTGTTCCTCGACCATCTTGATTTGGTCGCCAAGCGCGATATGGCGGCCTTGAAGCGGATTTGCCGGGTCGATGAAGACGATTTAACAGACATGATTCGCGAGATTCAAGAACTTGATCCGCGTCCCGGTCTGTCGTTTGGCGGTACGAGCGCGCAAGTTGTGGAGCCGGACATTTTCGTCAAACGCGGCAAAGATGGACTGTGGCATGTTGAGCTCAATACCCAAACGCTGCCAAAGGTTTTGATCAATCAGCGTTATTATGCGGAGCTTAATACGCATTCGGCCGATAAATCCGCGAAGCTGTTTTTGTCGGAGTGTCTCAGCACGGCCAATTGGCTGATAAAAGCCCTCGACCAGCGCGCACAGACAATTTTAAAAGTCGCAACAGAATTGGTGCGCCAGCAAGAAGCGTTTTTCGAAAATGGCGTGCGCTTCCTTAAACCTTTGAATCTACGCATTATCGCTGAACAAATTGATATGCATGAAAGTACCGTCAGCCGGGTCACATCAAATAAATATTTGTTCACCGAACGCGGTATGTATGAACTGAAATACTTCTTTACCTCAGCCATATCCTCCTCTGAAGGTGATGCCTCCCACTCCGCTGAAGCCGTACGTGATCGCATCAAGGCGTTGATCGATGCAGAAGATGTGAAACGCATTTTATCGGACGATGCAATCGTTGCGAAACTGCAAGCCGATGGGGTCGATATTGCACGACGTACCGTCGCAAAATATCGCGAGGCGATGAATATCCCCTCCAGCGTCCAGCGGCGCCGTTTGAAAAAAATTGCAGTTTGACGACCGTCAAGAGTATTATTGCAAAAAAGTTTGCGCTAGCATCCCTGTCTTGGCGATCGAAGCACTCTGAGCCAAACATAGCAAAGCGTGCGCTATGGCCCCAGGTATCGCTAAAAGGGTAAAACACCGACACCTGCCCCCATAACGCGTTGCTAACAAGGAGGCTACTGCATGGAAATTCAAGTGACTGGTCGGCAGGTTGATGTCGGCGAAGCATTGCAAGAGCATGTCAGAGACCGGCTTGAATCTGGAGCCTCTAAGTATTTTAGCCGAACCTTAGATGCCGGCGTTACGGTACACCGCAGCGGCCACCAGTTCATGGTGGAATGCCATGTGCACGCAAACCAAGGCGTTAATCTGGAAAGTAGCGGCAAGGCAGACAATGCGTACGCGGCATTTGACGAAGCGGCAGAGAAAATTGAAAAGCAATTAAGACGCTATAAAAGGCGGCTCAAAAACCACCATGCGCGCGCTGCCGAACGGCAGAAGGACTTTGAGAAAGCCGCCGCTTATGTGATGCCAGCGGATGCGGCTGCGGCGCCTGACGATGATGCCGATCCGGCTGAACAGCCGATTATTATTGCAGAAACAAAAACCAACATCCCGGAAGTCTCGGTTGGTGATGCGGTCATGCTCATGGACTTGGCACATGCCCCGGCTTTTATGTTTCGCAATGTTAAAAACAATGCGCTGAATGTGGTTTACCGCCGCCCAGATGGGAATATCGGCTGGATAAACCCGGCTGAAAGCTGAGCAGCGCACGGACCTGCGGCCCACACTTATGGAAATGCATGAGCTTCTTTCGCCCAACGCCATTGTAGATGGCTTAAAAGTGGGCAGTAAGAAACAGACGTTGCAGGCGCTCAGCGCTAAGGCGGCCGAGCTGACTGGTCTGGAAGAGCGCGATATTTTTTCAGTCGTCCTCGAGCGCGAACGGCTGGGCACAACGGGAGTTGGCCAAGGGCTTGCCATTCCGCATGGAAAATTGCCCGGTTTGGAACAGATCACCGGCATTTTCGCGCGGCTTGCAAAACCCGTTGATTTTGACGCCATTGACCGCGAGCCGGTGGATTTGGTGTTTATGCTGATCGCGCCTGAAAGCGCCGGGGCGGAACATTTAAAGGCTCTTGCGCGCGTCTCCCGCCTGTTTCGTAATCCGATGACCTGTGAAAAACTGCGTGGCAGCGCGGATGCATCTGCACTCTATGCGCTGATGGCGAGCCAAAAAACCGCTGCTGCTTAATGTGATGTTGGGGTTGAAAATGCCCGGGAATGGCTGGAGAACCATTCCCGGGTACGCAACAAATCTAGCTAACGCAACTTGGGTGCTAGAAACCCACGTTTCAGACCTCACAAGCGAAACTCTGCTTGGTCGTTGGTCTCAGCGCGTCCGCTGGCGCTACCGGAGAGACACTCAACTCAAGCGCCGCCTCCGCTGTAACAACAGCAACAACCGTGCCAGAATTTAAGTGTTTGTTTTTATTCACCTAATTTATATGCTGTGACATAAAGTGTTTGCTAGAAAGACACCGTGCGTATCAGATTGGAACGCTGGCATGAATTCGATTAGCAGCGCGTTACAGTGTATGACCGGCGCTGTGTGGCGACGCGATGCATTTACGCGGAGGGATTGCCCGGGTAGACGTCACCCACAGTGCGCATGGCCATCGCCGTGATTACACTGGCGGGTGCAGCGCCAACCCTATGCGCGTTTGCAAGCGACTGGGGCGCAGTCGCCGCGTCAGCAATTGATGCGTTTACCGGTCTTGTTTTTGCGCAAATCCGCATTGCGCAAACACAGATTGAGTGGATTGTGCTGTGGCTGGCCATTCCCATGGTGCTGCTCACGGTCTATTTCGGCTTCATAAATGTGCGCGGTTTCCACTTGGCGTGGCAGGTGGTGCGTGGGCGCTTTCGCGATGATACCGCGCCTGGGGAGGTCAACCAGTTTCAGGCCTTGTCGACGGCCTTATCTGGCACCGTTGGTTTAGGCAACATTGCTGGCGTGGCCATTGCTATTAGCACCGGCGGCCCAGGTGCAGCCTTGTGGATGGCTGTTATTGGCCTATGTGCCATGAGTCTTAAGTTCGCAGAGGTCAGTTTAGCCGTCAAATACCGCCTAATAGATCCTGATGGCAGTGTTACTGGCGGACCGATGATTTATCTTCAGCGCGGTTTGGCCGCACGCGGCTGGCCGCGGCTAGGCCTTTATTTAAGTGTCGCCTACGTGGTTTTTGCGCTGCCGTCGTTGCTGCAGATCGCGCAAGTCAACCAAGCGTATAGCCAAATCAGTGCCGTTACCGGACTGAACGCGCCATGGGGTTTTGGCGGTGCATTTGCGCTTGCAACAGCGATAGTGATTTTTGGCGGAATTCGCGCTATCGCAAAAGTCACATCCCGTTTAGTGCCTCTGATGGCTGCGGTTTACCTTATGAGCGCGGTCTTTATTCTCGCCACACATCTCGCCGAAATTCCCGCTGCGCTTGCGCTTATCCTATCCGAAGCCTTCAACCCCTCATCGGCAGCAATTGGAAGCGCCGCGGCAGTTTTTGTGATCGGGATGCGCAGAGCGGTGTATTCTTGCGAAGCCGGCATCGGCTCTGCAACCATCGCTCATGCCGCCGCGCAAACACGCGAACCGATATCAGAAGGTCTTGCTGCGCTGCTTGAGCCGTTTATCGATACCGTGGTGATTTGTTCAGCCACCGCACTGGTGATTGTTGTCACTGGTGTATACCAGCGCGAAAATTTGACCGACATACAAATGACGTCCGCAGCGTTTAACAGTGTGATCGGTGGATTTGATATTGTGCTTGCAATTGCCGTTTTGCTGTTTGCTTTTTCCACGGTGGTGAGCTGGGCGTATTACATGTCGAAAGTCTGGCGCGTGGCTTTCGGTGCAAGCCTTAAATCTAGACGTTTATTTCAGTTTATATATTGCTGCGCCCTCATTCCCGGCGGTGTGCTGAGTGTGAGCCAGGTTTTTGATATCATGGACGCGATCTTTTTTCTGATGGCGCTGCCAAATGTGGTTGGACTGATGTTTTTGGCGCCAGAGATCAAAGCTGATCTGCTAGATTACATACGCCGGGTGCGCAGCGGTGAAATTCAGCCGACAGCTGCGCAGCGCCGCTAAAACGCTCTAACGCGCGCGCGCAAATCGGCGCAGATTTATTTTCGGTGTGTCTTCATCTTGTCTTGACGGCATGTGAAGGCTGTCGAGTACTTGTGACCACGGGGCTGGTCTGGCGTAGAAATAGCCTTGAAAATAATCACATCCAGCATGCCGCAGCATCAGCGCCTGGCCTTCTGTCTCAATGCCTTCAGCGACGACAGCCATATTGAGCGACTTACCGATCTGAATAATGGATTGCATTAATGCAAGCGCTTCGCGGTCTTGCCCCAACTTGTTTACGAAGCTTCGATCAACTTTCAGCTTATCAAATTTGTAGGTCTGTAAATATGCCAGGCTGGAGTAGCCCGTGCCAAAATCATCAAGAGCAATGCCAACGCCAATGGCTTGCAATTCGCGCACCTGCGCAAGTACACGCTCATGGTCTTGCACAACCAAGTTCTCCGTCACCTCGATTTCAAGTCGTTGTGGATCGAAGTCAAACTCCACCAATGCATCTTTAAGCCGCGATACAAAGTGTTCGTCGTTAAACTGGATGGGGGAGACATTGACGGCCACATATAAACCAGGTGCCTCTGCCAGGTCCTGCATGACGCGGCGGAACATCCATTCGCCTAAGTCAAGGATATCGCCTGTTTGTTCGGCAACGGCGATAAACTGGTCGGGCGCAATAAACCCGTGCTCGGGATGGTTCCAGCGGCACAGGGCTTCAAAGCCGATGGTTTGGCCGCTTTGCGCATCAATGATTGCCTGATAATTTACATCAAGACCATCATTTTGGATCGTCCGCCGCAGATCATGTTCGATTTGCTGATTTCGGCGCACTTGGGCTTCTAACTCAGGCTCAAACCTCTTGAGGCTCAAGACCGCATCCTTTTTAGCAAAGCGCCGTGCCATGTCCGCGCGGGCCAAAAGCTGGCTTCCCGTTGCGCCATCGTCCGGCCAAAGCGCTGCTCCCAGCATCATTTGTACATTAATGCGGTGGCCATCGACCATATGAAGCCCATCCATGATGGAGAGGATATTCTCGGCAATCTCAAGCGGCGCATGCGGCGCCACTGGCGCGAGAATAAGAAACTCATCCCCTGCAAGCCTGCCAATCACGGCACGTGGGCCGGCAATGTCGGCAAGCCGGTCCGCCACCTCAGCAAGCATCTTATCGCCAATTTTATGGCCATGAATGTCGTTGATCGCCTTAAAGCGATGGATATCGGCAACCAGAACCAGCAGTTTTTCCTCATCATTGCACAAGCTCTCAAGGTTTTGCGATAATGTGCGTTGCAGCGAGGCCCGATTGGGAAAGCCAGTCATCGGATCGGAATAGGCAATGCGCCGCGCTTCTGCTTCGCTGCGCTTGAGCTGACGTTCTTTTTCAATCCGGTCGGTAATCTCATGCATCGAAATCACAGCGCCCTTAGTGTCACCATTTTCATCGATGATTTGTTGACCGGACGCCTCGACGTGTTTGAACGTATTCTCACCCGTTTGAAAGGCGATGCGTTGCTTTAAAATACGCTCGTTTTTCATGGCTTTGTAAAGCGGGTATTCAACTTCTTCGAGTGGTGTTTCGCAGTTTTCTTCAAACGCTTTGAAGTACTTTAGCTGCAAAATGTCTTCCTGATCCGCTGGAGCGCCGATTTGAAAGTCGCGTAACTTGGCATTGCTGTATTTAACATTGCCATCTGCATCGCTTGCGATGACTGCTTCATCAATGCTGTTTAAGATACCAGCAAGAAAAGCCTGGCCTTCTGTTGCGCGTTCGCGTGCCTCCATTTCTGAAGTGACATCGCGCACATAAAGAACGGCGCCTTCAGCCGCGCCGTCTTTAAGGCGCCACGCATTCAGGTGCCAACGCGCGTAGCGCTTACGGCCGTCTGGGAGCTCAATTTCACTGATTTGCGAATCTGCGTCAGCGCCGCGCAGCACTTTGATAAACGTCTTGCGCAAACTGCGCTCGCGCGTCTTAACGCTGCCTGTAAACGCTGCCCATAGATCTGGCCAGCCCTGCGCTGCCCAGGCTAAATTTTGGTAGCTCAGCGCACCATTTCGAAGCACAATCGCGGTGGCGATGGGCGAATTTTGCAGAACAGTCTCGAAGTCGCCTGGCGCAATAGCAGCGACATCAGTGACGCGATGTGTGCCGCCTGGCGCACGCTGAACTGTACTCTTGGCTTTTGACATTTAAATTTGTTCGACACACCACCTCTAAGCTGCCACTTTTCACTCGAAATGATTAATTTTCGGTAAGATTGCTGACTTGGGGTCACGCTCAATTTGTTAAGCGGAGGGCATATGCAAGCGAAGAAGAATGTTTTAGGCGAAGTTTTAGAGGTTTGCTCAACCGACCCCATGACCGGTTATTTCCGTGATGGCTGCTGCAATACGGACGTGACGGACGGCGGCACACATACCGTTTGTGCCATCATGACGGATGAATTTCTGGAGTTTTC
>JBCCLR010000209.1:0-6714 GCA_039026755.1 Pseudomonadota bacterium
CCGCCGGGCACGCGCTATGAATATGCCAATGCGAACGCCGAGCAGGTCGCCCCGCTCATTGAGCGCGCGACAGGTTCAAAATATGAAGACTGGGTTGCTGATCAGTAGCTTCAGCCGCTTGGCGCGCGCGGGGGTGTTATGTGGCTGATCTGGCCTGGCGGAACTGCGCATGATGGATTCTGCTGAATCTTGCCAGCGATGAGTTGGTTCTATCTTGCACTGCTGGTGCTCTCTGATGGGCAGTGGCGCGGCACGTCGTTTTTGCCGCCTGGTTTCACCGATGAGATGCGCACACCAACAGCACAAAATCCGTTCGTTGGCATGGCTGTTTACAATGGCGCCACCTATGCAAAATATCGCGGCGCGCAAAACCCAGATACCGGCACGGGAACACTGCACAGCGAACCTTATGCGACGCCAGACGTGATGTTGTTTGACGGCAATGGCAATCAAGTCATCTACATGATCCCCTCGGAACAGCTGATTATCGCACGCTTTGGCGATACGCCCGCTAAGGACCTAGGGTGGGATAACGCCAAGTTGCCGAACCTTTTGCTTCGGCACATCAAAGCGGATGCAGCGCCGGCGCGTTGAACGGTTAGATACGCCTGGATTGCTTATGTGCATCCGTTGATTAATCGGATTGCGAAGTAAACTCCGCTATTCAAGCGACAAACTCCCCATCGTCTTAGGCTGCTTTTCTTGCCGCGGGCGCAATCACACTGCCTCGGCTTTGTAAGCTCCAAAATCGGGGTGTGTGCGCGTAGAAAGCCTTAAGCACGTCTTCGTCTTCAAAAGCTTCGGCTAAGAAATCAGGAACAATCTCCCGTTTTTCCATGCAAAAGGCTTTTGGCAGCTTTTCATAAAGCGAAACCGGCCCTACGGGATGTTTTACGGATCCCGTTTTAAATCCGCAGCCTGTCGCATAGTCATAGATGTAAATGTGTCTCAGCCGTAGAATCTCGCACAGCATATACAAAGCTGCAGATAAAAGCGCTTCGGCCCAAAGCTGCTGCATCTCCTTTAAAACGTACTTAAAATACAAGTCGCGGCGATGCTCCGGCGCTTGATAATTAAGATCATCAATGCAGCCCCAAGCATAATCATCTTTTGCGTTGTTGATCCAATCGCTTTGCAATTCTTCAATCAGCGCTTCACGCGTGCCAAGGTCGAGGTCAAGGCGGGCCCATGCTAGGGTGACATCGCCGCTGCGGCGCGCTGGATGATGCACATGATTGAAAGGATCGCGGTGTTTTGGCCCGCATAAAGCGCGAAAATCGCGCAGATGTGCATGCGGCAGGTTGAGTTGAAGCACAAGGTTGAGCCCCGGTCTGGCCATTTGATGATGGCGCCGTTGCCAGGCTGGTTTGCGTGCACGGCCCCATGCCCGCCAACTGACAGGAAAGGCATGCTCTTTGCCCTGGTGCTGCGCGCGCTCACAATCGCCTTGGTCTAGAATGCCGCTGCCGCTCAGCGCGTCTTGAACCCTGGGTTGGTGCAACAACGCACGATAACCGCTGGACTTGAGTGCGCGTGCACTGGCACCTGCTCCAACCTGCCGGTGCAGCAGCTGAAATGCATAATCACTCTTGCTATAAAGGAATGTGCTGGGCGCAACGCGCAGCTTATGCCGCACCCGCGCAAATGTTTCTGGCGTCATGGTTTTTGAATTTACGATTTGGATAAAGCGTAAAGGACTACCGCGGGCTATGCCGCCGAAGTCCGTAATGTAATTGTGCGCTAAACGAATGAACGTAAGCTACGTGAGCGCAAGTCCTCGGGTTTTATGCAGGAGGGTGTCAGCACAGAGGCGCGCGCGGGTTATGGTGAAAAATAAGGTCATTTGACTCGCCTCCTGACTTTCCCCAACCCCTTGATGAAAATTTTGCTGAAAGTCAATATGCGAGGCGAAGCGCGCTGGTGTTTTGTGCCCAGGCCATGGGGCTGGCGTGCTTTTATGTCGATTTGCGTTGACGCTGGCGACTGATCGGGTGCGCAGATGCATCGATCGCATTCGATTGAGGCTACAGCTGTGCTCACATCTTCAAGCTTATATGGTTCGTGCTGAGTGAGAGCGCGTCAAAAAGCGCAACTCTGACCTTGCGTCAGTCGATCCACGCTGTAAGAGAGAATGCGACTGCGTTGCAGTGTTTATTCCGGGAGCTGGCGCTCAATGTCTGGGCCAATTGATGAGCAATTGAATAATCGGGCTTGGCCGGATCATAACGCAGATGCCGGCACGCCTCCAAGCGCTGCTATCGGCACTATTTATCAAAAACACTTTCGAAAACTGGTGCGCGACCTGATAGCGGCTTTTGGCCTCGGCCCACCGGATCCGGAAGACATTGCGCAGCGCACATTTGAGCAGCTGCTCAAACGTGGCACCGTTGAGAACATTGCGTCACTTGAAGCGTTTTTGTGGCGCGCGGCTAAGAACCACCGCTTGTCCCAGCTGCGGTCTATGGCCTCAATCGCGCGCCGCGACACAGTCTTGGAAACTATTTTTTTGAGCAATCCTGGTTACCTGGAGTGCCCCGAACGCGTCTTAGAGTCGAAGGAGCGTATTGGTTTGACGTTGCAAGCGCTCAAAGCGATGCCAAGTGATCGGCGCCGAGCCTTTGAAATGGTCCGCTTTGATGGCTTGGCGCATAAAGAGGTAGCCCAGATTATGGGAATATCACGCCCAGCCGTGAGCAAGCATGTCGCCAAAGCCATGCGTGATATTAGCTTATCCCTCGAAGCTGCGGGGGCGACTGATGACTAGCCAAATCAGGCAGAGTGCAGCCCTTGATAGGGCGCATTATTGGCGCGCGCGCATGGCGGATCCTGATGTTAGTGGGACCGAGCGTCAGGAATTTCACACGTGGCTGGGGGCTGATGTTGAACACGCATTGGCCTACGACATGGCCGACCGACTGTGGGAAAGCGTTGGAACGCTTAATACTGCTGTAAACCAACGAGAAATCCCAAACGGTCGGTCGGCTCGGGTGCGCTCGCATCTGTGGGCCTTGCCGATCGCCGCGAGCCTCGCTGTGTTTGCAGTGGGTATCAGTCTGTTTTTGCATTCAACCAACCAGTCAGGACCCAGTGTCCAACCGATTGTGGAGCATTACGCCACCGAGGTTGGAGAAACGCGCGAGATTGCGCTTGCCGATGGAAGCTTGGTCACGCTTGGCGCAAAAACCAGCATGGATGTTACATTTTCGCCTGACCAGCGGCAGATTACGCTCAGTAGCGGAGATGCTCTGTTCACGGTGGCGAAAGACGCGGGTCGAACTTTTATCGTCACGCACCAAGACCTCCGTGTGCGCGTTACGGGCACGGTTTTCGATGTGCGCGTCTCCGGCTTAGTCGCGGACATTGCGGTAGCCGAAGGCAGTGTCGCTGTCAGCTATCCAATCATTGTGCCAAGCGCTGACGGATATCGTACGACTGCGCTGTTAAGTCGTGCCCAGCTTAGCGCTGGTGATCGCATTGCAGCCTCGAGAGAAACCGGGCTCGGCCGCGTAAACCGCTTTGATACTGAATCGCTTGGCGCATGGCGCGATGCGCAACTTGCCTATGCAGACGCACCGATCACAGAAATTTTGGCCGATGCAGATCGGTACACCGACTATGACATCATCATCGAAAACCCTGAAGCGCTTCGACGCATTCGGCTCTCTGCTACATTTTCAGCTGAGAATATCGACCGCCTAATTGAGACGCTGGCTTACAGCTATGACTTGACCCTCGACAGGGTTGGCGACGGACCACTCACCGTTCGCCCTAAAAAATAATTTTCGCCCCTAGTTACCTAACGACCTACACGTGCGTCTTGGACATGAGTGCGAGTGATAATCGCTCTCATATATAATGACGTACAAAAGGGTCGAAGCAGTGCAAATCAATCGTAAAAGACAGCTGAAAAAACGTCTCATAGAAACAGTTTCCGTGCTGACGTTGCTGGCATTCGCGCCGCACAGTGTCGCACAAACACCGTCGCAGGCTATCGCGCTGCCAGCGCAGCCATTGCAGGCAAGCCTAGAAGCGATAGGCAAGCAGTATGGCGTCACCGTCATCGCCCCGGCTGAGCTCGTTGCGGGCAAAGCGGCAGCGCCGGTAAATGGTACTCTGAGCGCGCAGGATGCTTTGTTTAGCGTGCTAGCTGGCACAGACCTTGTGCTTGATCGCGCACCGTCGGGCGATTTTATGCTGAAGCCAGCGCCATCACTACAGCAGGCCACGCAATCCTCAGCGCTTGAGGTTGAAGATGTGATTATTGTGAAGGGCACCAAACTTGAAGGCACCCTGCAAGACATTGAAACGTCGATTGAAATCTTTGATCAAAGCCGTATTGATCGAGAAGAGATCGTTGATTTGCTAGATGTGCTCCTGCGTATCCCCAACGTGACGACAGGTTCGGGTTTCGGCAATGACTTTTCGATCCGTGGGATTGGCCGCCGCGGTGCTACTGGCGCAGGTGCCGGAATTGCCTCAAACGTGTATGTAGACGGTTCCCCGATCTCGCCATTGGCGCTGAATCGTGGCCCATTGAGTTTGTGGGATGTTGGCCAAATTGAAGTTCTGCGAGGCCCTCAATCGTCGGTCCAAGGGCGCAATGCGCTGGCCGGAGCGATCGTCATTTCCACAAATGATCCAACCTATGAATTCGCTGGACAAGTGAGAGCAACCTATGGCCGCTATAATGATGTACAGCTTGCTGGTGCCATCGGCGGGCCGATTGTACAAGACCAAATTGCAGCGCGGATAGCGGTTGACTACCAAAACTTTGACGGGTTCATTACGCAGCGTTTTAATGAAAATTTTGAAGACGCGCCTGACGACGTGCAGGCGAATGCGCGTGAGTCTATTTTGGTGCGTGGAAAACTGCTTGTAGAGCCAAAGGGGCTTCCAAGTTTTGCGACTAAGTTTACCGTCGATTATATTGACTCAACATCTGGCGACCCATCGCCGCGTATTCGCTCCGAAATAGACGTTGATAATCCTGCGTTCGAAGATTTTGACTTTTTCGACTTTGTGACTGCGGGCCCTTACATTGAAAACAATCCCGAGACTTTCCGGATCGTTAATGAGACAACGTATACGCTTACCGACACTTGGTTGCTGCACGGTATTCTGACATACGAAAATACTGAAGTGGTGCGCTCTTTCGATATTTTTGAAGGCGAACCGGTCGACGAAGGTTTCACGCGTAATGTGTTTGAGAACGAGATATTTTCTGCTGAGGCGCGGGCTGAATTTACGTACCAAACCTTAAGAGGCTTTATTGGCGGATATTATTACGATGAACAGGGAAGTAACGCCAACGAAGCGCAAGATCTAGTTGTAAATTTGCCGGGGGCAGCGGGCGTCAACCCTGCGGATAGTGTTGCTATATCAAATAGCACTGGAGCAAACGGGATTGAGAATTTCGCTGCGTTTGGACAGCTCGAATGGGACATTGACGAACATTGGAGGCTTAATCTTGGTTTTCGCTATGATAATGAACGTATCACGGCGGTGAACGGCAATTCTATTTTTACCGTTGTTCCTGATACCTGCACGCTCTTTGTCCCTGGTGCATTGGTTGGTCAACCGCTACTGCCTTTCACACAAGCGCCGTGTCAATTCGCAATTGACGCGTTTTTAGGTGCGCAATTTGCGAATATCCCCGGCATCAACACAGAGTTCTCTGATCGGTTCGAGGCATTTTTGCCGCGTGCCGCGATCACTTATAATTTTAACGACAATAATTCCGTGTTTATATCATATCAGCGGGGCTACCGGGCTGGCGGCGCTAACTTTGTTCTCGATACAACAGAAATACCCGGCATCAATGTTGAGATTCTCAATACCTATGACCCGGAATTCCTAAACACCTTCGAGATTGGAACACGCAACGTGTTTTTCGATGGGGCATTGGTCGCGAACGCCAACGTTTTCTATTCAAAATACACCGATCAGCAAACACTCATAAATGGCCCTCTTCCCGACACAACTGCGGACGAACGTTTCGCAAATGTTGGTGAATCCAGCATTTACGGTGCAGAATTCTCACTCGACTATACATTGAACGATAATTGGAATTTCCTTGCCAGTGTTGGCCTTTTGAAGACCGAATTCGATGATTTTGAGTTTGCCGTCGATCCAAATGGCGACCCAATAAATGAGGCCGATCCTCGGTTTGCCAATCTTGCAGGGAACGAATTCCCATTTGCACCGAATATTACATTTACACTATCCGCTAACTATCAACACGATTCCGGAGTATATGCGAGTGGGACATTTACATTTACCGGCCGTCAGTTCACTGGATCGGCCAATCTAACTGGAGAAGATTTTGAGCGCCGCTTCACTGAATTGGCAGCGGAAAATCCGAACTTCATGGGTGATCCGGAATTTGCAGCAACGCTGACCAATCAAGTTGAAAGCCGGTCAGACATCACCTTGCGGGTTGGCTATCGTAATGATCGTTTTAACGTCTTCGCAGCTGTCGCGAACCTTTTAGATGCTGAACAGCTCAGAAGCCGCAGCTTTGGTTCAGTGGGCACTACAACGGGTGTCATTGGTCTGCGAAACGAAGTGCAAGGGCTGGTGATACAGCCAAGGTCATTCCGTGTCGGTGTGGACGTGTTCTTTTAAGCCGCAGTGCAAGCCGTTTTGAAAAAGCGTTGATGTTTTGAGTAGCGCTTGGATTTGCGACATGTCTTTTAGGAAAAGGAAGTCATGCCC
>JBCCLR010000210.1:0-6656 GCA_039026755.1 Pseudomonadota bacterium
CGACAATCCCCTTTATGGCCCTGCCCTTAATCCGCATGACCGCGCGCGAAGCTGCGGCGGCTCTTCGGGTGGCTCAGCTGGCGCAGTTGCCGCGGGCCTGGTCGATTTCGCATTGGGCACAGATACCGCTGGCTCCGTTCGCGTGCCCGCAGCCTTTACTGGGCTTTTTGGCTTTAAACCGACCTCAGGCCTGTTTAGCACGGAGGGTGTCGCGCCGCTCGCGCCGAGCCTAGACCGTGTTGGCCTGTTCGCCAGAGACCCCAAAACGCTGTATCGGGCGGCATGCGTTCTCTCTGAAAACGCCGTGGCACGCAGTGGTACCAGCGCCGCGCCAAAGCTTGCCCGGCTGACGGGCTATTTTTCCGCCGGTCTTGAGCGAGACATCGCCGACGCTGTTGATACAGCCTGCCGAATGCTTTGCGCAGAAACGGCGGTAAACGTGGAAGGCACTGCAAAAGCCCGCGCGGCTGGATATATTATCGGTGCGCATGAAGCCGCAGCAACCCATGCTGAGGCCATGCGCACCCGCCTTGCAAGCTTTGACCCGCAAACCCGCGCCAGACTGGTTGCCGCAAGTGCGATTCCAAGCGTCTGGGTTGCAACCGCACGGGCCTTTCAAGAGATGTTCACGCACCGCCTAGACCACGCCTTTGAACACAACGATTTTCTCATCGCGCCAACAGTGCGCTGCGCTGCCCCCTTGCTCAGCGAACTGCGCCAGCCAACCACGTCTGCGGCGGGCTATTTGCGCGCAACTTTAGGGCTTTATACGCAGCCCATAAGCTTAACCGGGTTTCCCGTTTTATCGGTGCCCATCCGTGTGCCGGGCTCACCATTGCCAACTGCACTTCAGGTCATTGCAAAGCCGGGGGGTGATGCCGCTTTGATGGATTTTGCACAGACGCTATCGCTCGACAGTAAAGGCTTGCTAGCATGACTGATCATCATACATTAGCGGCGCGCCTACGCAGCGCCTATAACGGCCCCACCATCGCGCCGCTTCGTGATGGCCTTGCTCCCGGTGATGCCAACGGTGCGTATGCAGTTCAGGCCATCAATACGCGGTATTGGGAGCAAAAAGGCCGCAAAATTGTTGGCCGCAAAATTGGCCTCACATCCCCCGCCGTGCAACAGCAACTTGGCGTCGACCAGCCGGATTTCGGCGTCTTATTTGCTGACATGGAGGTGGCTAATGGGGCCGCATTGGCGACAAGCCAGTTGCTGCAGCCAAAGGTCGAGGCTGAAATTGCGATCGTGCTCGCTAAAGACCTGGATGCGCCCGATTGCACGGCGCAGGATGTGGCCGCAGCCTCGGCCTACGCCTGCGCCGCCATTGAAATCGTCGACAGCCGCATTGCAGGCTGGAACATTACGTTTGCTGATACCGTAGCCGACAACGGGTCCTCCGCTGGATTTGTGCTTGGAAAAGAGAAACATGCGCTGGAGGGCCTCGATCTCTACAGCTGCGGCATGGTTATGGAAATTGGCGGCAAAATTGCCAGCATTGGGGCCGGAGCAGCCTGTCTCGGCCATCCCTTAACCGCCGCCGCTTGGCTCGCCTCGACGCTGGCCCAGCGCGGCGAAGCCTTAAAAGCTGGCGATATCCTGCTCACAGGAGCACTTGGCCCGATGGCCGCGCTCACTCCGGGTGATGACGTCATGGCGCATATTGGCGGCATTGGCCAAGCCCGTTTTTCTTACCAGTGAGGCACTCCATGCGTAAAACCAAAGTCGCCATCATAGGCTCTGGCAATATTGGCACCGACCTGATGATCAAAATCATGCGTGCTGCCACCCATTTAGATATGGCCGCAATGGTTGGAATAGATCCATCCTCCGATGGGCTCGCCCGGGCTGAGCGCCTCGGCATTACTGCAATATCGAGCGGGCTTGAAGGGCTAACCAAAACTCCGCTGTGGGCTGACATCGGTATCGTCTTTGATGCCACATCAGCTGGCGCGCACAGCCGCCATAGCCAAATTGTGACCCAGGCGGGCAAAGTCATGATTGACCTCACGCCCGCAGCGATTGGCCCCTATGTGGTCCCGGTGGTCAATGGTGATCAGAACCTAAGCCAGAACAATGTGAATATGGTCACCTGCGGTGGCCAAGCGACCATTCCCATCGTGGCCGCTGTTTCAGATGTGGCAACGGTTCATTATGGGGAAATTGTTGCCTCCATTTCGTCCAAGTCCGCAGGGCCGGGTACGCGCGCCAACATCGATGAGTTTACGCAAACCACCGCGGCTGGCATTGAAGCGGTGGGCGGCGCGGCAAAAGGCAAAGCGATTATCATCTTAAATCCGGCTGAGCCGCCGATGATCATGCGCGACACCGTCCTCACATTATCGAGCGGGGCCGAAGAAGCGGCACTCGAAGCAAGCATCCTCGCGATGATCGAGAAGGTACAAGCCTATGTGCCAGGCTACCGGCTTAAACAAGATATACAGTTTGAACGGTTTGGCTCCAACAACCCAGTCAAAATACCAAGCCTTGGCGAATTTGAAGGCATCAAAACAACAGTTTTCTTAGAGGTTGAGGGCGCGGCCCATTACCTGCCCGCCTATGCTGGCAATCTTGACATTATGACCTCTGCAGGCCTGGCAACTGCAGAACGCATCGCACAGCAGCGCTTTTAAAAGGAGGCAGTGTGATGACCCCAGACCCAAGCCAAAACAAACTCTATATCCAAGATGTTACACTGCGTGACGGCATGCATGCCATCCGCCATCAATATGGCATCGAACAGGTTCAAGCCATTGCAAAAGCCCTCGACAAGGCAGGCGTTGATGCCATTGAAGTGGCCCATGGAGACGGCCTCAACGGGTCTTCCTTCAACTATGGCTTTGGCGCACATACCGACTGGGAGTGGATCGAAGCTGTCGCCGATGTGTGCCAGAACGCGGTGATCACCACATTGCTTTTGCCGGGTATCGGGACGATCGAAGACTTGAAGACGGCTTATGACCTGGGCGTCCGCTCCGTGCGTGTGGCAACGCACTGTACGGAAGCCGACATCGCCAAGCAGCATATCGCCGCTGCGCGGGATCTGGGCATGGACACGGTTGGCTTTCTGATGATGAGCCATATGATCGAGCCAGAGCCTTTGGCGACGCAAGCAAAGCTGATGGAAAGCTATGGCGCGCACTGCGTTTATGTGACCGATAGCGGGGGCGCGCTTGATATGGACGGTTATATTGAACGGCTGCAGGCCTATGATCGGGCGCTGTCGCCAGAAACACAGCGCGGCGTGCACGCGCACCATAACCTTTCACTCGGCGTTGCAAACGCCATGGTCGCGGTCCAACACGGCGCCGTGCGCGTTGACGCCTCGCTCACCGGCATGGGCGCTGGTGCTGGGAACACGCCGTTAGAGGTGTTCATTGCCGCTGCGGATAAAAAGGGCTGGCAGCACAACTGCGATCTCTACGCGCTTATGGACGCCGCGGAGGAGCTCGTCCGCCCGCTTCAAGACCGTCCGGTGCGGGTCGATCGCGAAACGCTGAGTTTAGGCTATGCAGGCGTTTACTCCAGTTTCCTGCGCCATGCTGAAAAGGCCAGCGACGACTACGGCGTCGACACACGCGAGATTCTCGCCGAGTTGGGAAAGCGCCGCATGGTTGGCGGCCAAGAAGACATGATTGTTGACGTTGCGCTGGATATTCTGAACCGGCGTTGAGCCCGCTGATGCAGCCATTGCTTTGCGGCCCTGCTAGATCGACATGGCCGGAAAGGCGCCGCATGCGCCAGGGCGAAAGTCTATCCGCCCACTCTTCTCCTGATAAAGCGGATGTCTAGTGTCAGCCCGATGTTGTTTCAGCCAGCGCCTGGACGCGCGAAAAGCGTCAACAGATGAAAGAAATGAAAAGAGACCTGCGCACTTCTGGTGCAGTTGGCCAACTGTTACGCGTGACCAGCAGTGCCTGCAATGGCCTTGCATCGACTGATAAACCAACATGTGAGGATTTTTGTAATCCAATGACGCTGAGACAGAGATGGAAAATGGTGAGCGCAGTTTTGCGACGATGTGTTTGGATGTCTGCGGCGCTGTTGTGCTGCACGTTCCCTGCGCATGTTTATGCCGATGTGCCGGTCAACTTCGCTGAGAAAAAAGCGTGGCTAAAGAGCGTTGAAGAGGCCGACTATCTTTATTGGCGGCGGGTTGTTGATCGGCTTGAGCTAAAAGATGAATGGGCCCCGCCTGCGTCTTGGTACGTTCCGCAGGTTGCCATTGAAGGTGGTGAAATGGGGTATTTCCCAGCTGCTAAGACCATACCAGCGTCAATGCAAGCCGCAGTTCAAGCAGCGTGGGATTATGCATTGTCCCGCAATAGCAAGGCTCTGCTCATTGTTCACAAAGGGCGCAGCACTGCCGAACGATATGCACCCGGATATCACCGCGGAAGCCTCCTTAACGCGCGGTCTATGACCAAAACTCTAACGGCAATGCTGTTTGGTTTGGCCATTGAGGACGGGGCTGTCGACAGCTTAGACGACCCCATAAATCGTTATATCAAGGAATGGGAAAATGACCCCCGCGGTGAGATTTCGCTGCGCACCTATCTTCGCAATGCCAGCGGCCTAGAATTCCCAACCACTGCAGATCCGGGATCGAAAGTATCAAAGTTGATCAATGGGACGCATGTGAACAACGTTGCTTTAAGCTTTGCCCTTGACCCTGATTTGGAGGGGAAATTTCTGCAAAACAATGCCAATACCCAAGTGCTCGGCATTGCGCTTCAGCGGGCCGTAGGCGCGTCATTTCACAGCTATCTGTCTCGCAAGATTTGGCAGCCTATTGGAGCCAGCCTGGCGCTGATGAAGCAGGACCGTATCGGCGGAGAAACAGTCACTTATTGTTGTTTGCGAAGCACCGCTGCAAGCTGGGCGCGCGTTGGGCAAGTATTTTTAACGCGCGGGTTTACGAACACAGGCGAGCAGGTTCTACCCACAGGTTGGGTGCGTGAAATGCTCATGCCCTCCCCTGCAAATGCCAATTATGGACTGCATATCTGGCGCGGTACGCCGTACACGGCAAAACGCTCCTATGCGCCTGTCTTTGCATGGGCCAGCGTCAATTCTCACAGTGAACCCTTTTTGGCGAAGGATCTTTTTTACTTAGATGGCGGCGCAAAGACCCGCGTTTGGATTATCCCATCGCGCCAGCTTGTCATTGTTCGTATGGGAGACCGGCCGCGAAAAGGGGTGGAATTTGACGAAGCCTTCATACCCAATACCATTATGCGAGGGCTGGCGGATGAATGGCGATGAGGGAAAGCACTGCAAACACAATCCGATAAGGGATAAAACATACATCGCGTTATACGCTTTGCCGGGAGATCTAGAGCTAGCAGGTCAATTGGCGGCAATCAGCAGAGCACGCAAATGCCTTCCGATAAGGCAATCCTGCACATTTAGGAAATGGTATATTTATTGATTTTAAAGCCAGCAACTAGGTACGCCAGCAACAGACACATGAGATGAAAGCGCAGGACCCCGTTGCCCTTTTGGCGAGCGCCGCTGCGATGACCCGTTGGACGCAGCTTCCGCAGGCTGTTCAAAGCCAGGCGATAGATCTTGTATGCGATACACTTGCAGTCATCGCAGCAGGAACAACGCATCACAGCCATCAGCGCATCGCCGCCATAATGCACTCCAAAGGCCTGTGCACACGATTGGATACGGCGCAGCCCGCGGATCTGTTAAACGCGGCATTCATAAACGCTGCAGCCACAACGGTATGGCAGCTGCAAGATGGACATCGCATGGCAAAGGGCCATCCCGCCAGTCACCTTGTGCCGGCTTTGTGGGCGCTTGCGGAAGCCAGCGGGGCAGGCGGGGAAGCGTTCTTGTCGGCCTTTGTAGCGGGCTATGAAACCGGCGCACGTATTGGCCTTGCCCTTGGCGGCCTTCAGCCTTTGATCCACGATGTCGGCACATGGTCTTCAATCGGAACCGCAGCCGGAGCGGCGCACTTGCTGTCAAACGGAAATGCTGACGTCATACAGCGCGCCATCAATGCCTGCGCATCGCTGGTTCCCACCTTTGACAATGAGACCGTGACACAAGGCGCTTCCGTGCATCATTTGGCGATTGGGATAGCGGCGCAAAATGCCGTCATTGCTGCGCAGAGCGCCGTAGCCAGGCTGACCACTTTGCCAGATACGCTTGGGCGCTATTTTGCCCCGCGTGTTGGTGTGAATTTTGACCTTGCTCAATTGAAAAATGGCATTTCAAGCGATGCACGATGGTCAAAGTTCGAACTGCTAAATGCCTACTTTAAAGTGCACCCCACCTGCGCCCATTTGCACGGGCTCAACGATGCTGTTGATTGGATTTTATCGGAGCACAAACCAAACGCAGCTGATATTGAAGGTGTGCGTATCGACCTGTATCAAGCCGCGCTACGCTATGATGTTGATATCCCGACTTGCGATCTATCAATGCGCTTTAGCGCTCGGGCAACGGCTGCCTTCGCGCTCATAAACATGGGCCTCAATTGGCAGACGTTTACGTTTGAGCAGGTTGAAACGCCCGCTGTGCAGAGCATGATGCAGCGCATTCACGTGCATCATGACACTGCCTTGAACTCTTTTTATCCAGAGGGTCGCCCTGCCACTGTCACAGTGCAAATGCGTGACGGCCAGACCTTCAAG
>JBCCLR010000211.1:0-6603 GCA_039026755.1 Pseudomonadota bacterium
AAATCATCAGGCAGGCGAACCAGGCGCAAGGCCAACTCACCGCAACTGAATAAAATGCTGCAGCATATGACGGCCAGCAGCCCAGCATAGACAACGCCTTGCCGGAAGATGCCGGCCGCTGCTTCTGGCTCGCCTGCGCCGTCGCGCTTTGCGGTAAACACGGTAACGCCGCTTAACAGGCCCGAACAGACCACGATGGCGAACCAGTTTAGCACCCGCCCCATATTCAAATAGGCCAGCTCCGCCGTGCTATAGCGACCAACCATAACCACATCGATGGTGGAAATGCCGATATAGGTGAGATGCACGAGAAACACCGGCCATGCGAGACTCCAAGTGCGCCCGGCATCCGCCCAAAATGAGCGTTGCGGCGTTGCCGCGAGCGGGTTGAGTGACGTCATGACAGTTCTGCTTGGCCAAAAGGTTGAAAGGCCGCGGAAACTCTAGGAAACGCTGCTAAAATGCAAGCCTTAAATCTAAGGCGGGTATATCGCTGCAGCGTTTGATTGAAGACGGCAGTCAATACCACAACGCGCCGTTTGAGGCCTTATGGGGCAAGGCTCTCGCGTTTTTCTTCAAGTTCGAGCCATTCTTCTTCCATATCAGCGACCCGGTCTTGGCCCTCACTCAGCGCAGTCGTGAGCGCCGCAAACTTGCTGGGGTCTTGCGTATAAAGCTGTGGGTCTGCCAATTCGGCTTCCCATTGGGCGATTTCGGCGTTTTGCGTTTCTATCAGCGCGGGAAGTGCATCCAGGCGGCGCTGATCGTTATAGCTCAGCTTTTTTGCCCGCTTAGGCTTTGCGCTGGTGATTGCGGGAACGCGGGTCTGCGGGGCAGGGGATGTGCGTGTTGCAAGGCTAAAGGACGCGCCCGATTGGCGCAGAAAGTCACTATATCCACCCGGGAACTCTTGCCATAGACCGCCGCCCATTGGGGTTAAGGTGCTGGTCGCCACTTGGTCGATAAAATCGCGGTCATGACTGACCAACAGCAGTGTAGCGCTGGTCTCGGCCAGAACATCTTCCAGCAGTTCCAAGGTATCCAGGTCAAGGTCATTGGTCGGCTCATCAAGCACAATCATATTGGCAGATTTGGCAAAGGCTTGTGCCAGCAAGAGGCGCCCCCGCTCACCGCCAGATAGGCTGGACACGCGGCTGCGCATTTGCGCGGGGTCAAACAGATAATCTTTCAAATAGCTGGTGATGTGGCGCTTCTCGCCGCGCACATCCACATAATCGGTGCCGCCTGCCAAAATGTCTTGCACAGTTTTATCCGCGCTCAGTAGCGCACGGTTTTGATCCAGAAACACCGTTTCCAGCCGCGTGCCATGTTTGACTGTGCCGCTATCTGGCGTGATTTCGCCAAGCAGCAGCTTGATAAGCGTTGTTTTCCCAACACCGTTCGGTCCAACGAGCGCGACCTTATCGCCGGCAAGAATGCGCACGCTTAAGGACGTCACCAGTACCTTTTCACCATAGCTTTTGCTGATCGCCTCCGCTTCGATTGCCTTTTTTGCGGAGCTGGCGTTTTTGCCGATATCTATGGCCGCAGTCGCAATCGGGGCGATGCGCTCTTGTGCGCGCCGGCGCAGGCTGGCCAGTTTTTTCAGCCGGCCTTGGTTGCGTGTGCGCCGCGCGGTCACGCCGCGCTCCAAATATCGCTGTTCGGCTTTGATATACTGTTTTTCGCGCTCAATCTCGCGCGCTTCCTCGTTCAACACTTGGTCTTTAAAGGCTTTAAACCCGCGATATCCCGTGCTGCTGCGATGCAACTGTCCACGGTCTATCCAAACTGTTCCCGTGGTTGTCTCTTCCAGCAGCCGACGATCGTGACTAATCAGTATCCAAGCGCCGCGAAAGTGCTGCAGCTTGTCCTCCACCCATTGAATTGCAGGTAGGTCAAGATGATTGGTCGGCTCATCGAGCAGCAGCAAATCGGGCTCGGTTAAAAAGGCGCGGGCCAGAGCAATGCGCCGCTGTCCACCGCCTGAAAGCTGCGCTGGCGATGCGCTCAGAGATAGGCCCAATTCCTCGGCCATGGGTTCAATTTTGTACGCCAGTTGCTCGTCTGGCTCAAACACATCAAGGAGGGCTTGCGAAACCGTCTCGAATTGATCGAAATCTGGCTCTTGCGGCAAGTAGGTCACGACATTGCCCGGCATCACGTCAACGCTGCCGCTATCAGGGTCTAAGCGCCGCGCCAGCACTTTCATAAAAGTCGACTTGCCAGCGCCATTACGACCCACCAAGCCAAGCCGCTCATGCTCACCAATAGCGATTGAAATATCGCGAAATAGCGGCGCACCGGCATAGCCAAGCGCAATTGATTTTGCCGTTAGAATTGGAGGAGGGGCCATAAGGTTTAGGCGTGCGCTTAGTGGCTCATAAGGACAGGCATATCGGCGTTATCGATGAGTGTGCGCGTAACGCCGCCAAGCACCAATTCACGCCACCGGCTGTGCGAGTATGCGCCCACGACGAGCAGCGTTGCGCCGCGCCGTCTTGCCTCGGTTAAAATCGTCTCACCGACGCCGTTTTTATTGGATTTTGCTGTAATAACCTGCGTTTCAAGCCCGTGTACTGACAACATTTCCGCCAAGGCTGCGCCAGACGGTCGGCGGTTAATAATCTCATCCACGCACAGTATTAAGATGCGCTTGGCTTTCTCTAAAAATGGCATGGCATCGGCAACGGCGCGCGCTGCTTCAGTGCTTCCGTTCCAGGCGATCATGATGGTCTCACTAACTTGTTCAGGCAGTGTTTTTGTTGCCATTAAGACCGCCCGGCCAGAGCGTGTCATCACTTCGTCCATGAGCCCAGCGGTAATCGGGTCGGCCTCAATATCGGGCTGCGGAACGACGGTGAGGTCCATGATGCGTGCTTCCCTGGCAATTACTTCGCCCACCATGCCCATACGGCTTTCCCAGCGTGCACACGGCGTTTTAGATAAGCCGCTTGCCGGTGCTCCAGCCAGCTGAAACGTCTCGCAGACTTCATCAAATATTTGCTTTGCGGTATCGCCCCGCCGGCCGCTTTCGCGTTCGGCGCTTGCCACCAACTCATGCACCAAATCGGCCGTCAGGCCATCTGCCACATAGGGCACACTCGCTGCGGCATCGGCGCGGACATGAATGCCAAACAAATGGCCATTAAACGCTTTCGCAACCCGCGCGGCGGCCTCAGCCGCGCTTTTACAGCTCTCTCCGCCGGTTAACGGCACCATGATTGTGCGTATAGACATTGCCCGCCCTCTTGTGTTTTTACATAACCGGTTCGTTCATAGCCAGTTCACAAAAAATATCATAGACAGGGAATAATGAAAAACTCCACGCGTTTTAAATTTAGGCGTAAGACGCTGGCATGGCTATGTTTGACTGCTCTGTTCGGTGCGTTTCAGAGCAACCCTACTGCTGCGCAAAGTGATCAGGACCGCGCTTTAAGGGCGCGCCGGTCAGGCGCTGCGGACCTGGGCGCATTGCGCCGTCAGGTTGAATCGCGCATTGGCGGCACCGTCGTCGGAGTGTCACCGGTCGGTGCCGGTCGATCCTTACGGTATCATTTTAAGGTGCTACGCGGCGCAGATGTGGTGCAGGTGGTTGTCAATGCGAAGTCCGGCGCAATCACCAGTGTAAGGGAGCCGAATCGATGAGACTATTGGTGGTGGAAGATGAGCCGCAACTTGCCGAGCAACTGGCAAATGGCCTGAAAGACGGTGGCTATGCCGTTGACGTTGCCGACAATGGTGAAGATGCCCTGCATCTTGGGTCGGTTGAAAATTATGACGCTGTTGTGCTTGATCTTGGCTTGCCGATTATCGATGGTGTGAGTGTACTCGAAAAGTGGCGCAGCGAGGGCCGCACGTTCCCCGTGCTTATTTTAACAGCGCGCGATGGCTGGTCTGAAAAAGTTGCTGGGCTTGATGCGGGCGCTGATGATTACGTGACAAAACCCTTTAAGCTAGAAGAAGTCCTGGCGCGGCTGCGTGCTTTAATCCGTCGCTCGAAGGGGCATAGCCAATCAGAACTCACATGCGGAACGGTCATGCTCGATACCAAAACCAGCCGGGTATTTGTCGATGGTGCGCAAGTGCGCCTCACAGCGCAGGAATTTAAATTGCTGAGTTATCTGATGCACCATAGCGATGAAGTCGTGTCTCGTACGGAACTGACAGAGCATATCTATGATCAAGACTTTGACCGCGATTCAAACACCATTGAGGTGTTCGTCAATCGCATCCGTAAAAAGCTGAATGTACCAATTATTCATACGGTGCGCGGGCTTGGCTATAGGCTCGAAGAACCGGCTCAAAATGCAAGATAAGACCGCTGGATAACCCTGCCGCCATAAGCACAGTCGAAGCATCAGCTGCTGGCAAGGCTGCACGCCCGCAGCGCGCCGCCGGACGGCTATGGCGGTCCCTTTCGGCGCGGCTGTTCGCGCTTGCACTTATCTGGGTTGCGCTATTTCTTATTGGCGGCAGCATCATTTTAACGCAGCTGTTTAGCGACTTCCTGACGCACGCGATGGATGATCGGCTAAAGCAATATGTTGAAGCGCTGATCGGCGCCGCTGAGGTGGATGGCGACGGCGAGATCCGTTTTGAGCGCCCGCTGGGTGAGCAGCGCTATGTGGTGCCCTATTCGGGCTTTTATTGGCAAGTCGGGACTGAAAATAAGGCGCTAGTGCGTTCGCGCTCTTTGTGGGATCAAGAGCTAAGTATTGACTATACTGTCGCGCTCGATGATGTGCGTATCAGCGTACAGCCCGGCCCAGATGGCCAAGTACTGCGCGTGCTTGAGCGTGATGTGTTTTTTCCAGAAGCTGCCGACCCGTTTCACTTTGTCGTCACCGGCAATCTCGACGAGGTTAATGCGCAGATTGCCAGTTTTAATAAAGCACTCTTTACCGCAATGGGGTTGCTCGGCCTCGGGCTGCTTGGCGTTGTTGGCTTTCAAATCACCTATGGATTACAGCCACTCAAGCGGCTGCGCAGGGCTGTGCAAGATATCCGCAGCGCCAATGCGCAGCGTGTCCCCGAGGACTTGCCGCCTGAAGTGATGGCGCTGGTGGGCGAAATGAATGCGCTGCTGGAGCAGAACGAAAAAACCGTTGATCGCGCGAAGACGCAGGCGGGCAACCTCGCCCATGCGCTCAAGACGCCGCTTTCCATTTTGACAAATGAAGCGCAGCTGACGCAGACATCATTGTCTGAAACGGTTGATAAGCAAGTGCAGTTGATGCGCCGCCATATCGACCATAATTTGGCCCGCGCGCGCGCCGCCACGCACTACGGGCGGGCGCATATGACTGCTGATATTGAGGCCGCAGTACAGACCATCTTGCGCGTCGTGGGCAAGCTTTACCGTGAGACACAGTTTGAATTCACTACTGACCTTGTGCCGGGTACCGTGGTGTTTTCCGGCCCGCAGGATTTAGAAGAAATCCTCGGAAACCTGATCGAAAATGCCGCAAAATTTGGCAATCGCCAGGTGCATGTGTCACTCGCTCCGGTGGCCACTGCGCAAGGCGGTTTTATCGAGTTGTGTATCGAAGATGATGGGCCAGGGATTGCACCGCATGAGCGTGATGACATTTTTGCCCGCGGCAAGCGGCTAGATGAAACGGTACCGGGTACAGGCCTCGGCCTTAACATCGTCACCGACCTGCTTGATGTGCATGGCGGCGCGATTGCTCTTGATAGCAGCCCAACGCTTGGTGGTTTGAAGGTTTCAGTACGCTTTAGACAAGCGTAGACCTGAACCAAATATTCATGGGCCATTCAGCACGGCTTTGGCACTCTCCAACATGCGCAAGGGGCGCTTTGGAGTAACCTCTATGACCTCTCTTACACTCACTCGAAAATTGCTTTTCGCAGGCTGCGCGGCGTTTGCCGTCACCGGCTGCACCCAAGGCAATGGC
Organism: Pseudomonadota bacterium; assembly: GCA_039026755.1. Taxonomy (GTDB): domain Bacteria; phylum Pseudomonadota; class Alphaproteobacteria; order Sphingomonadales; family CAKZYD01; genus CAKZYD01. The sequence continues at coordinate 5,919 of JBCCLR010000211.1, forward strand.
CAGGAAACCTTTGGCACGCTGCTTGGCGCAGCCCTTGGCGGCTGGCTTGGATCAGAAATTGATGATGACGGCGTTGGCGGCGCTGTGGCGATCGCCACAGGCACATTTGTCGGCGGCGCAATTGGCGGATCCATTGGCCGAAACATGGACGACGTGGACCGGATTAAGGCCACACAGGCGCAGCAGCTGGCGCTCGAGGTTGGCCTGTCGGGTCAAGCGCAGCAGTGGTACAACCCCGATACTGGCAACTATGGAAGCATCGTGCCGCAACCGGCGTATCAAACCACGGCGGGCCAGTTTTGCCGAGAATATCAACAGCGGATTTTTGTGGGTGGTCAGCAGGTAGAAGGCTACGGCACCGCGTGTCGCCAGCCGGACGGTGCTTGGAAAATTATCTCCTAGCCTGACGCGCTTACACTAGAGCGTTTTAAGGTTTCTTTGAAGCGCTCTGACGTCTTAAGCACTCCAGTGGTTAGGAGCGAGGCTGCAGGACATGCATAGTATATTCAAAGCCGAGCGACGCGGCCACTGGAGTGCTTAAGACGTCCCGAAGGGCGTCGGTCCATGGCGCACTGGCTGCGTTGCTGGCTTTGCGCGATGCCCCGCATCGCGCTGCATCCAGCGCCTAACCAGTGCACCATGGACCTTAGCAGTGCGTTACAAAGAAACCTTAAAACGCTCTAGG
>JBCCLR010000212.1:0-6585 GCA_039026755.1 Pseudomonadota bacterium
CCAGTTATTCCGACAAAGAACGATGTCTCGAATTTGAAATCCCGCATCAGCAATGGGCGGTCGGGCAAACTTGGGACATAACGTCTTATGACGGCAGGCCGGTGAATATTGTTGTCGATGAGATTGGCTAGATTTGATGGGAACGCCCCTAAGTATTGACGCTTCGCGCTCCGGTGTTTTCCCGCGCTCCAAGCATTTAACCCCACAACGGAGGATTTGAACGATGGTTGATATCCATATCCCTAGAGCCCTTGAGCTTGATAATGATGCGCAGAAAGCGATGAAGTCATCACTTGATGCTATGGTGGGCCGCCGACAGATGCTGGGCGGCGCGGGCGTGCTTGCCGCTGGCCTGGCCATGATGTCTGCGCCAGATGCGCGGGCGATGACGCAGAGTGGGAAAAAGCAGAAGAAAAAGGCGCAAGTGAGTGAACATGCGCGTGCTGAGAGTATAGATCCCGCATCTTACGAGCTGCCGCGTTTCATTTCCGACAAAACGGGCCCTTATGACTTGGATGATCCGCTAGACCAGCATTATGCCTGGCTCAAAGCCAATCATAACCTGGGTGGCTACATTGATTGGTATGCGCAATTCGGCTGGATCATGCTGTGTCCTCCAGGCGAGGCGCCTTATCCTTTCCTGGGCCGGATTAGCCTTGGCCAATCGCATTTAACGCCAGCTGATCCCAGCATTATCCCAGATGTTGGCCCACACGATGTGATGTCCTATGCAACCTTCACAACCATGCATGTGGATGTGCGTACGCTGAATGTGGTGGATGAAATCCGCAATCCCTACACCGGCGAATATATGGATCTATCGCCCATCAAATATGCCGATAGCCTCGCCACGCGCTTTCAGAAGTCAATTCTCGTCCCCGGGGTTGACCCGAAATTCTATGAACAGCCCTGGGATCGGGAGAACAACTTTAATCAGCACTTTTACGACGCGGGTGAGGACATTGCGTACACCGTCCTCGGCGCGGCGCAGAAGCCAGGACCCATGCAGCCACGGCTCGATACAGCATTCTGGAACGTTAAGCGCAAGGACCTGATGGACCCGCGCAAGAAAGCGATCGATTGTGTGCGCAACTATGCTGCGGTGTTCAAAGCCTCAGAATATGCGTTTACGACCGTGCCTATGGGGGATGAAACGCAGATGTTTGTGCAGACCCAAGGCATGAGGTCGGTCAACTCAGCCCTTATTCCAAAGCCGTGCCGCTACCTGATGAACAATTTTCCAGAGCGGTATAAATTCGTTTAAATGCGGTCTGGAAACCGGTCGACCACCAACCGCTTAACGGCGGTTGGATGGTCCTCCGCCCACGCCAATTTGAAAGCCGACAACATGAAGAATGGAATGCCAAGCGAATAAAGGATCTGCGGGCGGTCAAAACCACCAACCACCTCGATTGGCCGGCGGCCTGTTATTCCTGGTTCAGAAGCGCGGGGTTCACAATCTTTGCGTTAAAAACAGAGATTGTAACGTCTCGCCACACGCCCGCAGGATAAAACGGATCTGCCTCAATAAACGCCTTTGCTTCAGCAAGGCTCTCGGCGTGAAATACGATTAAAGACCCAGCACTTGTGCCGTCGGCATTGAGGCAATGCCCTGAAAGTGCAACCTTTTCTTTTTGCGCCAAGAAGTGCGTGAGGTGGACGTCGCGCAGCTCTTGGCGCTTCGCCTCACTGCCTGGCGCATCATATGTTACAATTGAAAACAACACAGCGAAGGCTCCTCTGAGTTAAGCGGCGCTTTCTGCGAGAAATTGCACATAAGACTTATAGCGCCGCGACGGTCGCCCGAGAATGTATTCCAGAATATTAGGATTACCGCGAAAGCCATGCCGATCATAGTGCTTGTTCATGGCCAGCATTTGCGTCACCCGATCGTCATTGGCGCCTGCGGCCTTGGCTTTTTCCGCCATCACATCAAAAGGGACGGCTCTGGCCTCGACGGGCTTGCCAATAACCTCAGAAATAACGTTCGCCATATCGCGCTGACTAAGCGCTTGCGGCCCCGCAAGCTCATAGACGGCATAAAAATGCTTGTCTTCGCTTGCGATAACGGCGCAGGCGTCCGCCAAATCGCGCAAGTCGACCACGTTAAAGAGTTTGTCTACATTGAAAGGCATGGAATGCACGCCCTCTGACACAATCGTTTTCCAGATCGGCACCAGGTGTTGCATATACCGAGAAGGCTGAACAATGGTGTAGGGCAGGCCAGATTCAATGACGGCCTCTTCCACATCCAACTTCAGTTTGTGATGGCGCACGTCCCGGCGCACCGGATGCATGACTGAATAATAGATAAAGTGCTTGAGGTTGGCTGCTTTTGCCGCGTCGATGAAGCGCTGGCTGATGCCAATCTCATCAGGATGCATGGGCGGGCCGATATGAAGCAGTTTATCAACGCCTTTGACCGCTTCGTTAATGGACGCGCCGTCCATAAAATCACCAACTGCAATTTCAGCAGCACCAAGCTTTTTAAGGGCATCGGCCTGTGCTTCGTCGCGAATAAACGCCCTGACCGTTATGCCATGGTCTACCATGGATTTTAAGATGGCGCGGCCCGTGCGCCCATTGGCGCCGGTCAGCAAAAGCTTTGTCTCAGGCATGGATTGTATTTCCTAAAGGTTATGCGGCTTGAATTTTATAGGAATCCTCGATGCAGTCGATCATTGCTGAACGGCGAAGATAAACCTTTTGTTTCTCAGTATCGCTGGCGATTTCCATAAACTTGCGTTGCCGCTCTAGCTGTATGGATTCCTCAGCGGTTTCCATCAAACGCTTATTCTCCTTGGTCTGCGTTTGAATAAAATCGACGCAGATTTTGCGGCGCTGGGCATCATACAAATCTAGCCCGGCATCAAGATCCAATTCGCCATGGATGATCGCCACCAGTTTTTCGCACAGATTAAACGCGTCATGCAGGCCGCCGTTCATCCCCATGCCGCCAAGTGGATTGTTGACGTGAGCGGCATCACCAGCGAGCACCGTGCGCTGGCCGACGCGGTAGGTTTCCGCAACGCGCTGATGCACCTTATACAGTGTCCGGTGCCCAATGCGGTAGGGGCTACCTGCAGCATTCAGGCGTTTCAAGCGATCTTGAATATAGTCATCCGACAATAAATTTTCGTCTGACATTTCAACCGGGGTAGGGAATTGCACGCGCCATAGCTCTGGTGTTTTGAGCATAACGCACCATTCTTCGGGGTCTGAAATGTAATTCACCCAGCTCAAATCGTGAAAGTCATTTTCAAATCGATAATCCGTGGAGACGACCAGGAACCGCTCTGGGTAAGTGAGGCCGGGAAACATGGTACCGGAAGCCTGGCGAATGCGGCTGTTGGCACCGTCTGTGGCGATCAAAAAGCGGCCAGTAAATCGCTCTTCCTTCTGGCCGTCAAAAGTCAGCAGGTCGACATGATCGCCATGTTCACGAAAGCCTTGCACGCGCTTGCCATTGAGCACCGTTGCATGGGGATAGTCTGCAAGTAGGTCGATCACTGTACGGGTCATTTTGTACTGCTCGCATTGCAGACGGTAGGGATGTGCGGTTTGACCTTTCAATGTGCGCAGATTAAAAACTGCCGCCGAATTGGTGCTGCGCTCACGAAATTGGAATTCTCGCACAATGAGGCCTTGGGGTATGAGGCGCTCTGTCAGATCAAGCTGATCTAACAGGTCCAAAGTAGGCGGATGGAAGGTTGATGCACGCAAATCAACCGGCAATTCCTGTGCGGCCTCAATAACAACGACAGGCACCCCCGCTTGCGCGAGATACAGTGCAGCGCAGCAGCCAACCGGGCCTGCGCCGGCGATCAACACCGGCAATTGCGGGGCCTTGCTTTTAACAGGATTTGTAGTGTCTGTGGGCATCGTGCACTCCGTGCGTCAAATCTGACGCCTAATGTGGTTTATCCATGCTCTCGGCGCTTCCAGACAGGCATGAAATTATCACGCAGCGATTTTTTTTTGATCCTGTGCGACATATTGTAATACTGTCGTTATGCCTGCATGAGCATTAGGGAAATTCTAAACGCGTGAGTGAGCATCGTGCAGGAAAAGAGCCGCATAAACAGGACTTAACTGTTCGTGCGATCCAGCGCGGGCTTGACGTTCTGCAGACCGTAAACAGGCTTGGGTCTGCGCGTTTTGTCGATGTGTCTAAGGCCACCTCAATACCGTATCCCACCGTTTGCCGCATTATAGACACCCTGGTGGACGCTGGTATGCTCGAACGTGAAGCCGGTCGCCGGCGGTTTAAGCCAACCGCGCTTGTGCAATCACTATCCCTTGGATTTCAAGAGGATGATGTTTTTGTAAAAACCGCGCAGCCGGTTATCGCAAAGCTTTGTGATGCGGTGGGCTGGCCAATTACCATCACCACCCGGGTTGGCAATGCGATGATGGTGCGTGCCAGCACGCATTTACAAACCACGCTGACCTACAACAACTATTTCCCGGGTTATACTCTACCTCTGCTACAGTGTTCGGTGGGCAAGGTCTACGTTGCTTTTTGTAGCGATGAGGAGCGGCTTAAAATTCGCAAGTCACTTCAAAAGCTTGAAGAAATTGACCCAACAACGGCGCTATTTTTGCGAGACGAGCGCGCGTTTTTAAAGCCCTATCGGGATGCGGGGTATGGCTTTCACACTTACATTGAACACACCAAAAACCCCGGCAAAACGTCTTCCCTTGCCGTGCCCATCGTGCAGGATGGCAGGCTGAAGGCTGCTATGGGCCTGGTCTATTTTTCTTCCGCAATGAATACGCAAAATGCGGCGGAAAAATATGTTGCCGAAATGCGTTCCGCTTGTGCGGAAATCACCGGTGCAACGGCGGCGGTGACACAAGTTGGCCTTGAGTAGGCGCGCTCTAAAACGTTTCCGTACTTTTTTGTAGTTTTTCCAGCACACTAAAATTCGTGAGCGCATGTCTTGTTGCGACGCGAACGCTTGGTCCATGCTGTGCCCATCAAGGCCGATGCAAACAACCATGCCGCGCCTGGCAATGGGATTGGGTCGGGCGGCACTTTGCCGAACAGCGTGATGCTGGAGTTATCAGCAATGCGTTCGCCCGAAATTGATCCGATATTTGATGAGAAGTTAAAGAAAGTTCCGTCGGCTGGGATAAGAGTCATGAAAAGCTCTGAGGTTCTAAGCGATGCAATGGATAATGGCGCAAGAAAGTTTGGATCTGTTTCTGTGGGATCGATGCCGAGCTGAAGATCGCGAAGGGTCGTCTCGCCGAGATTGGCCAGGACGAGCAAATCAAAATCTTCAAAACTGCCGCCAAAAAATGGCGTTTCATCCGTCACCCGCGACAAGCCAGCAACGGCCGAGCCTGGGCCGAATGGCGTGTCGAATGGAAACAGCCGATTGGCGAGCGGGTCGGTCAGATCGAAAGGTGCAAAGATGCCCGAGATGCCGGCCCCGCCCTCCAAGTCCGGCAAGAACGGTGTGCTAATGCCCGTCGAGATCAATGGGTTCAAAGCGGTCGGCCCGGCGGACACCGTTTTGTTGGTGCCATTCAGGATAATAAGTTCTTCCTGCGTATTGTTTTACAGAATGAACCGGCCATCCTCTCCACTGAATAGCCCGTTGAAGCGCGCATCGGGGGAAGTGCCGCCTGAGGTGTCAATCTCTCTGCGGCCGCCGAAATTCACGACACTGCCGATCAGCTGCACGGTGCCGCCAGCGCCGCGGCCACCGCCTGCACGCACATCGGTAATGCCAACAACAGAACTGCCGCTGCCACCCCCGCCACTGCGGCCGTCGCCAGCGCCGGGGTTCGCGCCCGTTGCTGAGGCATCGATATCAGTGTTGAGTATGGTAATATTCCCGTGTGAGCGAAGCCGCCCAACGTTGTCACCCACAAACCGAATCGTGTCATTTTCAATGGTCAGATCATCGGCAAAGACCCAAACCATTTGCCGGTTCGAATTACGTGACGTCGTAAATGCACCAGGGTTTGAAAAGGCAGTCGACATACCGGATGTGACCGTTATGGCCCCGGTGGTTGTATTGAAAATGACCTCGCCGGCGCTTGCCGAATGGTCTGCGATCGCCAAGCATAAAGCACAGCCTGCTAAAAAACCTTGTCGCAACATATTGGAGAACGCCGGCGTGCGCACCAACTAGGTTAGATACGATATCGTTATGTTCCATCGTTTTGAACCATTTTCAATAGGCCAACATTTGCGCCGGTGGATGCTCAATAATACGATTGCAAATCAATCTCGTTTGCGGCTATGAGCGTTTCCTAGCGGTTCGCGAAAAATGGTAACATGTCCTCTCAATCAAGAAGCAATAGCGTTCGCGATGATGGCCTTGACACATTGTCATGTGAAGCCCGGACGCGGGATGTTAGATCGCTATATCAACAGCATTCACGCATTCTGATTTCCGCGCTTCGTAAAGACTTTGGCGATGGGCCTCCAGACCCGGAAGATATTGCGCATCAAGCCTTTGAAAAACTGCTTGCCCGGCCAAAGCTGTCGGATGTCTCTGATATTCCTGGGTTTTTATGGCGCACGGCGCGCAATCTCGTGCTTACGGATAAGCGCTCCCAGAGCGTGCG
>JBCCLR010000213.1:0-6560 GCA_039026755.1 Pseudomonadota bacterium
GTCAGCGCCTCGCTCATATGCGCTTGCCCTGATCCCAAAACAATACGCTAAGATCAGTCATGGCCTTTGCGATATGCGCTGCAACAGTGGGCCGTGTTGTGCCCATGCGGCGCGCCGTCTCTGCCATACTCAACCCTTCGACCCTGTGCAAAATCAAAGCGCGGCGCCGTTTTTCAGGCATCTTGCGAATAATAGCGCGCACCGCGTCTAGCTGCTGTCTCATTGCTAAGACGTGTTCAGGCGTTAAAACGTCGTCTTTCAGGGGGAAAAAAATCCGCTCAACTTCATAGTCATATTTAACGCGCACATCTTTAGACCGGCGCTCATCCGCAATGATATTGCGTGCAGTGCGCCAAACGAACGCCTGAACGTTCTTAATCTGCTCCAAATCACCGCGCTCCATCAATTTCTGGAACGCGTGTTGCGACACGTCTTCAGGGTCAGGCGGGCCATCGCCATATATTTTTCTGAGAGATGCCGCCAATTGCCCGGCATAACGATGATAGAATGTTTCAATGCTGGCAGGTTTGCGGCCGGCAGGCGCACGCTCAGAGTGGTGGCCAGCTACGGTTTCCGCGTCACCGGGAAGCAGCGGTGTATGCGTAACATGCTTGCTCATCGTGATGTATTAGCATCTGTAAGATACAAAAGTTGCGCGCACCACCGCTGCGACGCGGCTGTGGGCAAAACGTAGACGCTTAAAAACATTGATCAAACCGGCGGCAGCATCCGCCGACACGCCTGCCCCTTGCGAATAGTTATCAGTAAACTTAATCAGCTTGATGTCTTGCACAAGTGGAAATGCGCCGGACGGCTTGGAAAGAAGCGTAAAATTGTGCGTTTCCAATATGCAAGAAATGATGCTGACCCTGCGCAACCCGTTGGTTGGCTGAGGCGGTTGGCGTTCCCTACCGCCAATCCACCGCAGCTATGGGAGCCGCGTGGCCAGTCTATAGTGACGGCAAGGCGTTACCTTAGAAACGCATGGCGTGACAGTTTTAAACCGAATGCCGAGGCGCCTTCCTACAGCGCAGAAGCGTCCCTGCCCCACCAAGGGCGGCTAAAAACAATATCCCAGAGGCTGGCAAAGGAACTGGAGCGATTGGCGCAGGCGTAAAATTATAAATGACGTCATAATCGACCCGAAGCGGCCGAGCGCTGCCGGTAGAACTAGACGAGCTTACATAGCGCATCCGAAGCCCACCTTCGCAGGTCCGTGTTACAGCGGTTCGCCGAAAGGTGCAGTTGAGCGTAGAGTCATCTTCGATCGAAAGCGTTGTAAAGAGAGCGAGAATAATGGTGTCTTCAAAAAATGGCTCCAATAACCTGCGCTGGATAGATCGGGTTGGAAAAACCCGTTCAAATCTTTTGTTTCCGACGGATGTATTGCCGCCGCCCTGATCGTCAGAGCCAAGTGTGCCGTCTAAACCGAGGCTAGCAATCCTTGCGGTAACAGTGGCGCTGCCGCTGCCCTTTGTATCGACGTCGTCATCGCTGCCGCCGGTGATGTCATCGCCAAGCTCTGTCACACGCAAAAACGCTGGGCCCACGTCTAAAACAATGCGGATGCTATCGAGTGTCCCTAGGCTTTGATCAAAGCCCGGAACTATAAGGAGTTGGCGTTCTGTTTCTGACCCAAACAAACCCGCTGACTTTTCCCGGTCCCCGAGACAGTCAAAATCAATAAGGCTTTCGCACGAATAATCACGCTCAATTGAGAACCGGGCGTCGGGTCTAAAGGAAGTAGAACCAGAACGAACCACCGACGCCGCCATCGCGCCCCCTGAACAGACAAGCCCAACAACGCTGATAAGCGCAGCCGCGCTGCGCAAAGCATATGAATTCAAAAAAGCCCCTATGCCCTCTTATTTAAAGCTAAAGAGGTTATTACGCCTTTCCAACGTAAAAGCGTCCTTTGTGGAAAAGAGGGGGGTGAAGTGGTCAAAGCCACTTAAACACGCGCGCCAGAGCGCGCGCGGCTCATCCACTAACCTGCGACTTTTGCATACACATCTGCTGCCACTTGCGGCGTGACAAAGTCATCAATCTTGCCGCCATAAAACGCGATCTCTTTAACGAGCTTTGACGCAATGGGCTGCAGCTTGGCCTCGGCCATCAGGAATACGATTTCAATATCCGGATTGAGATGCTGGTTCATGCCGGCCATCTGGTACTCATATTCAAAATCCGAAACGGCGCGCAGGCCGCGCACAATGATCGACGCATTTTGCGCCTCGGCAAAGTCCATCAGCAGGCTATCAAAGGACACGATTTTAAGCGCGCCGCCGTTGGTGTTGGCCAAGCCGCTAACCTCGCGCTCGACCATGGCGACACGCTCTTCAAGCGTAAACATCGGGTTTTTTGATGGATTGGTTGCAACCCCAAGCACCAGCTCATCCACCAACTTTAGGCCGCGCCGGATGATGTCCATATGCCCGCGCGTTAAAGGGTCAAATGTCCCTGGATAGACGCCTCTGCGCATCGCCCTCTCCCCGCTTATGTATTGCTAACTCCTGCCTAAGCAGCGATAGCATGAACCAAAGCCCTGTTTAAGCGGGAAAACCAATAGCCCTGCATGCGCTAGGCGTGACGGCAAGCCCGCCTTGTTGGGTGCTTAGCCGAATTTGCAAACGCAGATACGGTTGCCATCCAAATCGCGAAAGTAGCCGCCGTAAAACGTCTCCATAAGCTGCGCTGGCGCGCCGGAATCCGTCCCACCAAGCGCCAGCGCTTTGGCGTAGACCCGATCCACCGTGGCTTTGTCCGCAGCCCCAAAGGCTGGCATAACACCATTACCAACGGTCGCTTCGCCTAAATCCGCAGGCGTACCAACACCGAACATTACGCCTTGTGGGCCGGCATAGAACTGGATGCGATCATTGTTAAAGGTGCGCTTAGCGCCCAGTTCGGCGGCGATGGCATCATAAAACGCGAGCGCCTCTGCTTTTTTATTCGTTCCAATGGTTACATAAGCCAACATGCGCCGTCTCCCTATAGTGCGGTGTGTGCGCCTGCTTTAACGGTTTACGCGCTGCGATGAAACTCATAATCGCGGCGCTAGTTTTGCGGCGCTTTGGTCCACTTCGGGTCGGGGACAAATGCATCAGAGAGCAGCACTGTGACCTTGCCATTGCCTTCCCGCAAAGGGATCGCCGATTGGTAAATATCCGAATTATAATAGCCGCGTGCGGCCTCTAGGCTGGGAAATTCAAACACCCGAACCGACGGTTTAAAACTGCCGCCTTCGAGCACTTCATTTTTGCCTTCCGGCGTTGCAAACAAAAGCTTGGCTTTATATTGCAGCAGCAACGGCACAGCGATTTTAGCATAATCGCGCATGCCAGCAGGGTCGACATCCTCCGTTAACACAATCATATAGCCAGGCCGAGGCGCGCTGCTGCCTTGTGCATAGACCGCCCCGGACGCTAGAATATACATACAGCACAATGAGCTGAATAAGGTGCGCATCACGCATCTCCTCTCGGTTAAGTTCGCCGAGTTTAACAGGTTGCCTGGCGAGGCAAACCTTTTTGATTGTCCAGCATTTCGAAACAAAGAAATTCACGCTTTGCCCCTGGTGTTTGGGCCCAGCGCCTATAGACTTCAGCGTATTGAAACACCCGGCAGATGAGCCGGCCGACCTACAGGAGAATAGACAATGTCCGCAGCCCTAAACATTTTGAAAATTGATGCCAGCATGCGCAAATCCGGCTCACACAGCCGGCAACTCACAGATGCCATTGTGGCAAAATTAACCGCTGAGCACCCTGATGCCCAGGTCACGGCGCTCGATTTGGCCGATACAGCGGTCCCCTATGTGGACGAAGGCTGGATATCAGCCAACTTCACCCCCGAAGAAAATCGCAGCGCAGAACACAAAGCGGCGCTTCAGGTCTCTGACACCTATGTCTCACAACTAATCGCCGCAGATGTCATTGTTATCGGCACGCCGGTCTACAACTTTAGCATCCCAGCCGCCTTAAAAGCGTGGGTCGACATGGTCACCCGGGCGCGGCTAACATTTAAATACACAGATACTGGGCCCGTTGGCCTCTTGGAGGGCAAAAAAGCCATTATCGCAATTGCCTCCGGCGGCACAGAAATTGGCAGTTCGATTGATCACGCATCGCCTTATCTGCGCCATATCCTCGGGTTTATGGGGATTACAGATGTGGAGTTTGTCAGTGCAGATTTGCTGATGGCCGACCCCGCGCGTTTTGACGCTGCACTGGCTGAAGTACAATCAAGCGCTGCTTAGGCTTGAGACCTATTGTGCATCACCGGACGGGCGCACTATGCTGCGTCCACCGGTGACGCGCATAACGTAGATAGGGGTCTTATGAGCTTGGTTTTGGTGCAATATAAACGCGGCTTTGGTGTCGCCAACTTAAGCCCATTTTGCATGAAAGCCGAAATCCTGCTCAAAATGTCGGGCAAGCCATTCAGCATCGAGTTGCTCGATGATCCACGCAAAACGCCAAAAGGCAAGTTGCCAATGTTGCGCGATGACGGCACGGACGTTCCGGATTCGACCTTTATGCAGACGCATTTAGAAACCGCACATGGCGTGGACTTCTATCCCGGCATTTCAGCCAAAGACAAAGCGATTGGCCATGCCGCGGCGAGAATGTGCGAAGAGCGGCTCTATTGGGTACTGTTATACGCGCGTTGGATCGAGCCGGAAAACTGGTCAAAAATCAGTGATTTTTGGTTTGGCGATATGCCGATACTGATGCGCACGCTTATCCCGAAGGTCGCCCTAAAAGAAGTTAAAGGCAATTTACGGGCCCACGGACTTGGTCGGCACAGCCGCGACGACATTTATGCGCTTGGCAAAAGCGATATCGACGCCCTTGCGACGCTGCTTGGCGATCAAGACTTTATGCTGGGCCGCACGCCGACGGCGGCAGATGCAAGCATCTATCCATTCATTGAAAATACACTGATTGAAGCGCTGCCAAGCCCCTTGCTGGACGCAGCAAAAGCCCATGACAATCTCGTGGCCTATGCTGCGCGTTGCCGCTCTTTATGGTTCTCAGACCGGGCTTAGTTGGCGGGCTCACCAACCTTCAAAATCAGTTTGCCCCGATTGAGCCCGGTAAAAAGCCCTTGCAGCGTTTCAGGCGCTTTTTCCAAGCCCTCAATCACGGTCTCATGCGGCTTTAAAGCACCTGATTGTAGCCAACCGCTGATCTCGCCAATCGCGGCCGGAAACTGATCCATATAATGCAGCACCAAAAAGCCCTGCATGCGCGCGCCTTTTAAGATCAAATACATATAGTTCTGCGGCCCGTTATCGACCGTCCAGCTGTTATAGCCGTTGGAAATGCCGCCGCAGATGGCGAGCCGCGCACCTTCCGCCATGTTAATTAGCGCAGCGTCAAGCGCCGGGCCGCCAGTATTATCGTAAAAAACGTCAATACCGTCTGGCGCGAGCTCGGCGACTTTTGCCGCAATGTCATCTGACTTATAATCGATGGCCGCATCACAGCCGCCTTCGTTGGTAAGCCAAGCGCATTTCTCCGGTCCGCCAGCGATGCCGATGATTGTCTTAGCGCCTTTGATGCGCGCAATTTGAACGCATGCCGCGCCGGTTGCACCTGCTGCGCCAGAGATGAGTACAACGTCATCCGCCTTTACCTGCGCAACTTGTGTTATGCCGAAATATGCGGTCAGCGTCGTAATGCCAAAGGCGCTTATGTGCCAGGTCAGCGGCACAGATTGGTCGATCTTGCGCGGCGGGACAAACCCGCCAGCATCAACAACGCAATAGTCACTCCAGCTTAGCGTCCCGTTGACCAGGTCACCGGGCGCAAAGCCTTCCATCCTGCTTTCGACCACTTGGCCAATGCCGCCCGCGCGCATCGGCGCGCCAATCGCCACCGGCTCCACATAATTGTCTTCCTCATGCAGCCAGCCGCGCTGCGTTGGATCCATGGAAAAATATAACGGGCGGACCAGCATTTGGCCGTGTGCGATGCTGGGGATCGCGCTTTCGACAAACTCAAAATTCTCTGGCCCTACAAGCGTTGCGGGGCGTGACTTTAAAATCCATTGGCGGTTGGTGCTCATATAGGTTTCCGATCTGGCAATGCGTGATATTCTACTGACGATTTAAACCGGCGAGCGCCACAACACACCTAATGGAAGTGGCTGGCAGGCAGCGCTCAATCAGCGGCATCATTATGGTGTGAGCATGCGTCGAAATGAAAATATGCTGTTTTCAGTCGGGCGGCTTTCGTTTGGCGCCTGTGGTTCTAAATCAGGTCGGATTTAGCAGTCAGGTCCAGCGCCGGCGTTCGCTATATTTGATACAATTTGTCCTGAAAACAGACCACGAGCTGATACATTACGGCCCTAGTTTCGCTGCACATCATTTCCGTGCAGCGCGCGATAGTCTGGCAAAATAGGGCCTGCCTTAAACAAGCGCGCGGCGAGCAAGCGAGGTCGGGCATGTATAAAACACATCATGGCGCAGAATTTGACCACACGCGTTTATCGCTCAGCCATATGCGACTGGCCGAGACGCACACAGCGCTGTTGCTTTATGGTACACAGAC
>JBCCLR010000214.1:0-6390 GCA_039026755.1 Pseudomonadota bacterium
GCATGCGGCTCTTCTAGAGCCACACTCTTATAACTTGTTGCGCACGCTGCCAAATTAAGGGCTACAAACCCTAGATACACCGCTTTAAGCCAACGGCCTGAAGCCATTTTCCCCACCCCCATGTTTCTTTATGTTTGTTAGAGTGTGTCTAACATCATTCTAAATTGCCGGCTATTGCTTTGCAGAAGTTCAGTTGCGAAGAGTGAGGCCAAGGTGACAAGCGCTTCCCATGCGAATTAACTTTGTAATCCTGACTTAAATAGGGAGAATTACGTTTCCGCAGTTTAGCAAGTCTATCAACTAAACATCTAAAATTGCTACGGTTAGTGGATTATACTGAGTAAAGCCACGTAACAGCATTTGAAAACACTGCCTACGAGATTACAAAAACTGAGATGTTATTTCAAATAAGAATTTGACGACATAAAATCAACATCTTGTTGCTCTCGTCTTCTCACAAAATTATATTTGTATTTAGAATCAAATAGGGAATCGTATATTATAAATTTCAGTTCAGGAATATATAGAAGAGATTTTTTCTTCATGGTCTTTTTCGTATTATTATCAAGCATATACCGGTCTAATCCGATTGAGATTCCATCATAAGTACAATTGCCAATATCGACACTTTTCTTTGATAAAACACTATATTCTCTCAGAAATGTAACATTCTTTTTTGAACCAGCCGAACGAACTGTTTGTATGCTGAATTTTTCCCCAACGTTCAGAGGTAGAATGTCACTTAAATCACTAAGATACTTAATTTTTTCATATATTTTTCCATCTTCGACACTATTAGAAATCAAGAAAGAAGTCTTAAATAGGCCTTGGTAGTGGCTGGATTCAAAAAGATTGGACATAAATTGTAGTCTATAGGACTGCCAAAATATAGAATTATCTATTTTCCTATGATGCATTTTATATTTATAATTTGCATAATTTTTCTCAAAAACAATTCCATTTTTAAGGTCTGTTTCATCAGGACACCCTGAAGAAAATGCAGATTTAATGAATGATAAACTTAGCAAAAATATGCACAAAGGAAAAATAATTTTCCAAATAGGCTTAACTAATAAAATTAATTTTTTCTTATAATGTTTACTAATGCACAACGATTTCAATTCATTTCTGGAAGTTGGTGTGTAAATCATAGATTTGTCAAACATCCAAATTCGCCACGCTCAGCGCATTGTCCTGGATAAACTCGCGCCGTGGCTCAACGACATCGCCCATGAGCTTGGTGAACATCTCATCGGCGGTATCGGCTTGCTCGATTTTGACCTGCAGCAGCGTGCGTGCTTCGGGATCTAGCGTGGTCTCCCACAGTTGGTCCGGATTCATTTCGCCTAGGCCCTTATAGCGCTGCATGCTGAGGCCCTTGCGGCCGGCGGCGAGGATGGCGTCGTATAGGCCGGTGGGGGTCCAGATGCCGGTCTCAAGGTCTTTACGGCGCAGTGTGGCTTTGTCTTGGAAGGCGTCGCGAATGTCTACCATGACTTGCGCCAGCTTGCGCGCTTCACCTGATGCGAGCAGGGCGGTGTCGAGGATGTAGTGGTCCGTCACGCCGCGCAACATGTGGGAGAAGGCGTAGCTCCCGTCTTCGGATCTTTTGCCGCTCCAGCCGCCGGAGATGTCTTCGCCGTCTACGATCAGCGCGCCTTTCCGGTTGAGGCGCTCGGCCACCGCTTCAGCCGCGCTTTGCCGGTCCTCTGTGTCGAGGCCGCCCACTAGTCCGAGTTCTTCAATCAACCGCGCGTTATAGCGCGGCGGAATGTTGCCCAGCAGCAGCCGGATGCGGCGAATTTTGGTGAGAAGGTCTGCCAAATCCGCGCCAGCGCGCTCGCCAGTTGCAGTAACGAGCACGGCATCTGCAAGGCCGCTTTCAATCAGATAGCTATCCATGGCTGGGTCGTCTTTGAGGTAGACCTCCGACTTGCCGCGGCTGACTTTATAGAGCGGTGGCTGGGCGATATAGAGGTAGCCGCGCTCGATCAGTTCGGGCATCTGCCGGTAGAAAAAGGTGAGTAGCAGCGTGCGGATATGGGCACCGTCGACGTCTGCATCGGTCATGATGACGATCTTATGATAGCGCAGCTTGTCCGCATCAAAATCATCGCGGCCGATGCCGGTGCCGAGCGCCGTGATCAGCGTGCCGATTTCGTTGGAGGAGAGCATGCGGTCGAACCGGGCGCGCTCCACATTGAGGATTTTCCCACGTAACGGAAGAATGGCTTGGTATTTCCGGTCCCGGCCTTGCTTGGCTGAGCCGCCGGCGCTGTCGCCCTCAACGATGAAGATTTCAGACTTGGCCGGGTCGCGCTCTTGGCAATCGGCCAGCTTGCCCGGCAGGGAGGCCACATCAAGCGCGCCTTTTCGGCGGGTGAGTTCGCGCGCCTTGCGGGCGGCTTCTCGCGCCACTGCGGCGTCGATGATCTTTTGTACGATGTTTTTGGCGGGCGCAGGGTTTTCTTCAAACCACTGCTGCAGCTTATCGCCTAGCAGGCCTTCAACAGCAGGGCGAACTTCGGAAGAGACCAGCTTGTCTTTCGTCTGGCTGGAGAATTTTGGGTCCGGCACTTTAACAGACAGCACGCAGGTCAGCCCCTCACGGCTGTCATCGCCGGAGATAGAGACTTTTTCTTTCTTTGCTAAGCCTGACGCGTTGACGTAGCTGTTGATGGTACGGGTGAGGGCGGCGCGGAACGCTGCCAAGTGCGTGCCGCCATCGCGCTGCGGAATATTGTTGGTAAAACACAGCACATTTTCATGATAGCTATCGTTCCATTGCAGCGCGATTTCCACACCAATCTCATCGCGCTCGCCCACCACAGTGATGGGCTGGCCGATAAGGCTGGTCTTATTGCGGTCCAGATAGTTGACGAATGCTGTAATACCGCCCTCGTAATAGAGCTCAACGATATTGGGCTCCACGCCGCGCCGGTCTTCTAAAAACAGCCGTACGCCGGAATTTAAAAATGCCAGTTCGCGAAACCGATGTTCCAGTCGGGCAAAGTCAAAATCGATGGAAGGAAATGTCTCAAGCGACGGCAGAAAGGTAATCTCTGTCCCGAATTTGCCGACGGCATCGCCGACGACTTTCAGGTCTGCCTCCGGCTCGCCATGGCGGAAGGTCATGACATGCTCTTTATCATCACGAAAGATGCGCATATCGAGGCGTTCCGACAGCGCATTAACGACCGAAACGCCAACGCCGTGCAGCCCGCCAGAAACTTTGTAGCTGTTGGAATCAAACTTTCCACCGGCATGCAGCTGGGTCATGATGACCTGGGCGGCTGAAACACCTTCTTCAGCATGAATATCAACGGGTATGCCGCGGCCATTATCGGTAACAGTAATCGAGCCTTCGGCGTTTAAAATCACCCTGATCAGGTCGCAGTGCCCGGCCAGGCTTTCATCAATCGCATTGTCCGTCACCTCAAACACCATATGGTGTAGGCCCGAACCGTCTTCGGTGTCCCCGATATACATGCCGGGGCGCTTTCTGACTGCATCTAAGCCTTTGAGAACCTTGATTGAATCAGCGCCATAGTCCTCGGTGTTTGGGGTTGGAGTGGGCGCTGGTTGGTCGGTCATTCAGGACTCTATATATTGTGTAGTACAAGTGTATGATTTTTACTCTGTTTCCGGTCTATGTGCAATCTTTCCATCGCTGACAGTAAGGATTTGTGCGCCGCCTTTAAAGCCGTCAAAAAACGCGTGATCGGTGCCGGTGATCCAGGCTTGACCGGGGCTTTGTAACAGCTGCTGAAAAAGCGCGCTGCGCCGCGCGCTATCAAGGTGTGCAGCCACCTCATCAAGCAGTAAAATAGGACCTCGGCCTGTGAGCGCATGCACCATTTGCGCATGCGCTAGAACAAGGCCGATAAGGAGCGCTTTTTGCTCACCGGTTGAGCACTGTTCAGCGGCTTGGTCTTTGATGCCATGGCGCACTTTTAAATCGGTGCGGTGTGGCCCCTCAAGCGTGCGCCCGGCAGCCCGGTCGCGCAGTCGTGTCGCGCGCCATGTGTCAAGCAACTGCGCTTCCACAGCGGCTGCGGGTAGGCTGACAAGCCCAAGTTCTGCAGTGCCGTCAAGCGCGATTATTGCTTTTGGGAAGGGGCTAGCGTTTTGCGTTTCAGTCGCGCTTTGTAGCTGCGCGATAAGCTCGCGCCGTGCTGCCGCGATTGCAACGCCATGTTCCGCCATTTGAGTCTCAATCGCCGTAAGCCATGCCGGGTCGGCGGGGGTGTCGCTGCTCAGCAGGCTGTTGCGCTGGCGCATCGCCTTTTCATAAGCGCTGACCGTGCTGGCATGGCTTGGCTGTAGGGCAAGCACCAGGCGATCTAAAAACCGCCGCCGCCCTGTTGTGCCTTCCAAAAAAAGCCGGTCCATGGCGGGCGTGAGCCAGCTGATCGTCAGGTATTCGCTAATCGCAAGAGGACCTGAGGCGTTGGCGCCATTGATGCGGACAAGGCGCTTGCTGCGAGACTGTGGGTCTAAACCGATGCCAATATTCGGTCCAGGCGCGCCATTGATCATCACTTGCGCTGCCACCGCCCATGCATGATCCCCGGGCATGCGGCAGGGCTCCTGCAGCGTCGCAGAGCGCAGGCCGCGGCCTGTTCCTAAATAGCTAATCGCCTCCAGAACATTGGTTTTGCCGATGCCATTGGGCCCCACCAGTACCACCGGGGCTGGTTCTAGCGAGACGCTGGCGCTCGCATAAGTGCGGAATTGGCTTAAGGAGAGCCGCGTGATCGCGGTATAAATCGGCTAGACTCGCATTGGCATCAGGACAAACAACACGCCCTCATCGCTGGGGTCTTGCATCAGCGTCGGTGCGTTTGCGTCAGCAAATCGAATTTCAATGGCATCGCCATCGACCTGGGCCAGGATGTCCGTGAGGTAGCGGGAGTTAAAGCCGACTTCGAGCGCCTCGCCGGCGAAATCTACTTCCAGTTCTTCTTCAGCGGAGCCCGCATCGGGATTTGACACTAAAAGTTTCAGCATATTGCCCGACAAATGAAACTTCACAGCTCTGGTTTTGTCGCTGGCGAGGGTAGCCACGCGCTCAACGCCTGCCAGAATTTCATCACGCCCCACACTTAGAGCGATATCATTTTGTTTTGGAATAACGCGCTGATAGTCTGGGTACGCTGCATCAATGAGTTTGCTGGTCATAGTCGCACTTGCGGCGTTGACGCGAATTTTTGCTTCCGACAGCCCGATGGTTACAATATCTTCTGCATTATCGGCCATTTTCGCAATTTCAGCGACCGCCTTGCGCGGCAGGATAACGCTTGGAATATCTTCAGCGCCGGGCGGGCAAGACACGTCCACCTTTGCCAATCGGTGCCCGTCGGTCGACACCGCGCGCAGCATGTGCGTGCCGTCTTCCTCCACGAGATGCAGGTAAATGCCGTTCAGATAATGCCGCGTCTCTTCTGTGGACATGGCGAACCGGGTGGTCTCGATGAGCCGCTTGAGGGTGTCAGGGCCAATGCCAAATTGATGTGGCATCTCTCCGTCGGTCATCACTGGAAAATCTTCTTTTGGTAAGCAAGACAGCTTGAAATTTGACCGTCCTGCGCGGATCGCCATGGCACCGGCATCAATGCTTGAGAGCTCAATCTGAGCGCCATCTGGCAATTTGCGGACAATTTCAAAAAACGTGTGCGCCTGCAGCGTCGTTGCGCCAGGCTGGCTTACCGTGGCCTCCAGCGTTTCAACCATCGACAATTCTAAATCCGTTGCTGTCAGGCGAAGTTGGTTCCCGTCAGCTTCAAGCAGGATGTTTGATAAAATAGGAATTGTATTGCGCCGCTCCACAACAGACTGAACGTGCCCTAAGCTCTTCAGTAGAGCAATGCGCTCAATTTCCAATTTCATAATGCCAATTCCCCCGGCCGCGATCGCAGATGAAGAGCATCGCGGCGATGTGCCAGGTGAAAGTACGCGCTTTCCCGCCGACCCTATTCGTCTGCAACGTTCTATCGGACCGCCAACATAAGCACCTCCGGCCAGCGTTACCAGCCTTTGTCGAGCGGTTTTTGTGCAATTCGCCGCCGCAATTGCGTCAAAATACCCTGCAGCGCTTTCCTTCTCGGCTTTTTGATACAGTTACGTGATGCAAACGTAGCTACACTCAAAAAAACGCAGAAAAACAGATAATGATCCATCCCACGCGCCAGGCGGGACTTGCTCGCTTGATAGACTTTGCTCCGCATATGGGGCGCGACTATACCGCTGCGCGTAACCACGACTTTGGCCCGGAAGACCGGCGCAATGTGTCGTGCTTGTCTGGGCATGTGCGCCACCGATTGGTGCTAGAGCGCGAACTCGCTGAAGCGGCGCTTGAACATCATGGCTTGCGCACCGCTGAGAAGTTTA
>JBCCLR010000215.1:0-6370 GCA_039026755.1 Pseudomonadota bacterium
CGTATGGAACCGGGTGATACGGTCGTTACCTATTCGCCGCCGGTGACCGATACAGAAAAACGCCTCGCCGAGGCGAGCCCAATTGGCGGCAGCGCGTCAGCTGGAGTTGCCGGCAATCTGCCGGGCTAGAGCTTATTTTCAGCGCGCCTCATAAACAAACCATTGCGACACATGGAACGGCCAGGTTTGAGGCAGAGCGGTCATTCATTTGATGGGGTTGGCTAGATGCGTTTAGCAGTTTGATAGTTTACGATATTAGCGAAGTGCCGTAGGCTGAGATATGTGTTTATACTTGTCCTCTTTTGGTCTAGGGAACGATCCGACCGTTTTTCGTAAGTTGGCACAAGGGCCTCGGGTTGGCCTCATTATGAACGCGCTCGATAATGCAGAAAAAACGCGCGACACTTATCTTGGCTTTCAATGCTACGAACTTTCACAAATTGGTTTCGAAACGTATGAAGTCGACTTGCGATCGTATTTTGGACGACCCTTAGAACTACGGGACGTACTGAAGACCATGGACGCGGTCTGGGTCAACGGGGGAAACGCATTCATACTCCGCCGTGCTATGCAAGAAAGCGGCTTCGATAACGCGATTACCAACATGTTAATGAAGGACCGCATTGCTTACGGCGGTTTTAGTGCTGGAGTCGTGATACTTCACAATAGTCTCAGGGGGCTGGAAGCCATTGATGACCCACACGTAGTTCCAGGCGGCTATCCCAAGGCGACCATCTGGCAAGGCTTGAGCTTGTTGCCATTTTCCATTGTCGTGCACTACCGCTCTGACCATCCTGAGTCAGATGCCGTGGAAGAGGAATTGCGGTATTATGAGCAACACGGCATCCCTTATAAAACAATTAGAGATGGAGAAGCACTAGTGATCGATGGAGAGGTAAATGAAATCCGTTTGGTAGGTATGCCCAACACCCCAGATTAGCCAGAAAAACTGGCCATTGTTTAGATTGCTGCAACGTCTCCTTCGGGCGCATTTTACTAAGCCATTGGCAGACACACAGCGTTGAGCTACGCCAAGCCATGCGCTCAAAAAGAGACCCTTTTGTCAGCCCTTCTGTAGATGCCGCCGGCCCAGCAGTTCAGCGATCTGCACTGCATTCAGCGCAGCGCCCTTGCGGAGGTTATCTGACACGCACCATAGGTTCAGTCCGTTTTTGACCGTTGGGTCTTTGCGGATGCGGCTGATAAAGGTGGCAAAATCGCCCGCGCACTCAATCGGCGTGACATAGCCTTCATCTTCTCGTTTATCGACAACCATAATGCCCGGCGCTTCACGCAATGTTTCGCGCGCTTCGGTCTCATCGATCGGCTTTTTAAATTCGATATTGATCGATTCTGAATGGCCAACGAACACCGGTACACGCACGCACGTCGCTGTGAGTTGGATGTCCTTATCTAAGATCTTGTTGGTCTCTACGACCATTTTCCATTCTTCTTTGGTTGAGCCATCATCCATAAACACATCAATATGCGGGATCACATTGAAGGCGATCTGCTTGGTGAATTTCTCGTTCTCAATGGGATCATTTACAAACACGGCGCGGGTTTGGGTGAACAGCTCATCCATACCCGCATTGCCAGCGCCAGAGACCGACTGATAGGTCGAAACCACGACACGCTTGATAGTCGCCAAATCGTGGAGCGGCTTAAGGGCGACCACCATCTGCGCGGTCGAACAGTTTGGATTGGCGATAATATTGCGTTTGGTATAGCCGTCGATGGCGTCGGGATTAACCTCCGGCACGATGAGCGGAACGTCCGGCTCCATCCGAAACAGCGATGAATTGTCAATCACCACGCAGCCAGCCTTTGCGGCAATCGGCGCATATTGCTTGGCGACCTCTGACCCGGCGGCAAACAGAGCCATATCATAGCCGGAAAAGTCAAAATGCTCGATCGATTGCACTTTGAGCGTGTCTTTCTCACCCAGATGCACTTCGGTGCCTTGGCTGCGGCTGGAGGCGACAGCAGCGATTTTGTCGATCGGAAATTCGCGCTCATCTAAAATATTGAGCATTTCGCGGCCAACTTGGCCGGTCGCGCCAACGACTGCAATATTATAGCCCATCTGGTGTCTCCCTCGATGCCCCTCGGGCACCGACAATCGGCGACCCGGACGGGCAAAATTTAAGTGGTAATCTTGGTAATGATGGCCGCGGCCATATCCTGCGTACTCACCGGCGTATCGTTCTCGCCAGCGATATCGGCTGTTCGGACGCCATCTGCAAGTACTTTATCAACCGCAGAGAAGATTGCCCGCGCGGCCTCGCCTTCGCCAAGGCTATACTGCAGCGCCATGGCGAAGGACAAAATACACGCACATGGATTGGCAATACCTTGCCCTGCAATGTCGGGCGCGGAACCGTGAACGGGCTCATAAAGCGCCGGATTACGGCCCTCAGCATCGGGCTGGCCGAGCGATGCCGACGGCAGCATACCGATCGAACCGGTGAGCATGGCGGCCTGATCTGACAGCATATCACCAAACAAATTGTCCGTGACAATGATATCAAATTGCTTAGGTGCGCGCACCAACTGCATACCACAATTATCGGCATACATGTGCCCAAGCTCAACATCAGCAAAATTCTCCTGGGCGTGGATTTCGCTCACCACCTGGCGCCAGAGTTTGCCGGATTCCATCACATTGGCTTTTTCAACGGAGGTTACGCGCTTTGAGCGGGTCCGCGCCAAATCAAAGGCGACGCGCGCCACGCGGGCGATTTCGTATTCGGTATAACGCTGTGTATTGACCCCAACACGATTTCCATCGGCATCGCGGCTAATGCCGCGCGGCTCTCCAAAATAGACCCCGCTGGTCAGCTCACGCACGATGAGGATATCGAGGCCTTGCACCAAATCGAGCTTCAAACTCGATGCCGATGCCAGCGGACCAAAGCATAAAGCGGGCCGCAAATTGGCAAATAAATCCAGCGACTTGCGCAAATCCAAGAGGCCTTGCTCAGGCCGCGTATCATAGTCTACGCCATCATATTTTGGGCTGCCGACAGCGCCGAACAACGTGGCTGAGGCATTACGGGCCTTTTCAATCACGTCCGGCGTGACGGGAACACCGTGCACATCATAGCTGGCGCCGCCGACGAGGTCGCTGTCGATACTGAAGTCGATAGAAAACACGCCGGATACAGCCTCAATGACTGCATAGGTAGCATCCATGACCTCAGGGCCGATGCCATCACCGGCAAGGAGCAAGAGAGAATGCGGCATTTAAAATACGCCTAGGCAGGTCCGTAGAGCCAGGGTTGGTTGCTGCGCTGCTTGGCCTCAAAGCTGTCGAGCGCCGCTCCCTTCTGCATGGTAATGCCAATTTCATCAAGGCCATTGAGCAGGGCATGGCGCTTAAACGGCTCATACTCAAAATGCAGCAGGTCTTGGTTGGGCCGCTGCACCGTCTGCGCTTCTAAATCGACACTTATTTGCGCGCCGTCTTTCACATCCTCCATCAGCATCTGCACTTGGTCTTCCGGCAGGGTGACGGTGACAAGGCCATTTTTAAAGCAGTTAGAATAAAAGATATCGGCAAAGCTGGGCGCAATGAGGACTTTAAATCCTAGATCTTTAATGCCCCAAGCCGCATGCTCACGGCTTGAGCCGCAGCCAAAATTATCGCCGCATAGCAAGATCTGCGCACCGCGATAGCGCGGATCGTTAAATTCACTTTCGGGGTTTGGCGTGGTGCCATCCTCTAAAAACCGCAACGCTTTAAATGCGCCAACACCAAGGCCCGTGCGGCTCAGCCATTTCAGATATTCGCCAGGAATGATCATATCCGTATCAACATTGGCGCGGTTGAAAGGAACGGCGCATGAGGTGACGGTTTTAAAAGCATCCATGGATTAGGCCGCCTTCTTCTGCAATACGCGCACGTCGGCCAAATAGCCAGAAATTGCTGCAGCCGCTGCCATCGCGGGGCTCATCAAGTGGGTGCGTGCATCCGGGCCTTGGCGACCTACGAAATTCCGGTTTGAGGTGGAAGCACAGCGCTCTTTGGGGCCAACTTTATCAGCATTCATGGCCAGGCACATGGAGCAGCCCGGCTCGCGCCATTCAAAGCCAGCTTCGGTAAAGATCTTATCAAGCCCTTCACGCTCAGCTTGCGCTTTCACCAGACCAGAGCCTGGGACGACCAGTGCTTGAATGACATGCTCGGCAACATGATGGCCTTGCACAACGGCGGCGGCGGCGCGCATGTCTTCAATGCGCGAATTGGTGCATGAGCCAATAAAGGCCCGATCGATGCGGATATCGCTCACCTTCATGCCGCCTTTAAGGCCCATATAGTCCAGCGATTTTCGCGCCGCTTCCTGCTTATTGGGGCTATCAAAATCTTCCGGACGCGGCACGAATCCATCAATAGGTACCACGTCTTCAGGCGAGGTGCCCCATGTCACCAGCGGTGACACATCATCTATGGGGATCTTTACCACTGTATCATAGACCGCATCTGGGTCGGACTTCAGCGTTGACCAAAACGCAATCGCTTTATTCCAGTCCATGCCTTGCGGCGCGCGCGGGCGGCCTTGCAGATACGCAAATGTCTTATCATCGGGCGCCACCAGGCCAGCGCGCGCGCCCGCCTCAATCGACATATTACACAGCGTCATGCGCCCCTCCATGCTGAGCGCTTCAATCGCCGGGCCGCAATATTCGATCACATAGCCCGTACCGCCTGCCGTGCCGATGGTACAGATGATCGACAGGGCAATATCCTTGGCTGTCAACCATGGCGCCGGCGCACCGACCACTTCAACCTTCATCGTCTTGGATTTTTTAAGCTGCAGGGTTTGCGTTGCCAGGCAGTGCTCCACTTCCGAAGTGCCAATCCCAAACGCTAAAGCGCCAAAGGCCCCGTGCGTTGCGGTATGGCTATCGCCGCAGACCAGGGTCATGCCTGGCTGAGTGATGCCTTGCTCGGGGCCGATCACATGCACAATACCCTGGCGGATATCGTTCATATCGATATGTTCAATACCGTGTTCTGCGCAGTTCTTTTTTAAAAGCGCGACTTGTTCGCGCGACTGCGGGTCTTCAATGGGCTTATCGCGGTCAGTCGTCGGCACATTATGGTCAGGCACCGCAATAACAGCATCTGGCCGGCGCACCTTGCGGCCGGCCATATTCAGCCCTTCAAAAGCTTGCGGCGTCGTGACCTCATGGATGATGTGGCGGTCGATATAGACGAGCTGCGTTTCGCCATCGCCCTGATCGACGACATGCGCATCCCAAATCTTTTCGTACATCGTTTTTGGCATTTACTCTCACCAACTTTTTTGCTGCACTAATTAGAAACTGCTACAGCCCAATGATCTACCGTCTTGGCTCATTCGCGCCATACTATCGCGCAAACTGTCGCTCAGATTGATCATGCTGGTTTCGACCTTAACCGCTTCGCGCGCGATTGCTTCGTTACAAACCGATGTAGCACGGCTGACAATATTGGCGGTTTTATTCGCGTAATTCATCGCTCTTTGGCTATCCGCGTGCATGCGCGACAGCATTGAGCATTTCGCGGTAACGCTCTCGCGTGAGAGACTTCCATTTGCGACGAGCCTATGGTCACTCATGATTTGCTCAACCAACTGCATGGTCTGGTAATTTGCGTCGTTCGCGTCGGCGATAATAGCCTGGCAGTCGTTGGCCAGCGATTGATTACGCCCTACCACAATACAAATGAATACGACACCAGCCAGTAAAATCCGCATAAACGCTAAGCCCCCCAGTCCACCTCTTACGATAATCGGTGGACTGCAATTTACACCAAACTGCCGACGCGCGGAATAGCCTCGCTAAAGCCCTTAAAAGTCCCGCTTTTCAGTAATACGCGCTGCTTTACCCGTGCGGCCACGCAGATAGTAAAGTTTCGCGCGGCGGACTTTACCGCGGCGTACGACGGTAATGCTGTCTAGATTGGGGCTGTAGAGCGGAAACACCCTTTCAACGCCTTCGCCAAAGGAGAGCTTGCGGACGGTAAAAGCACTGTTGACGCCTTTGTTTGCCCGGCCGATGCACACGCCTTCAAAGTTTTGCACGCGCTCACGCGTGCCTTCAATCACCTTTACGCCAACGCGGACTGTGTCGCCCGGGCCAAAAGGAGGGATTTCTTTGCCATCGGTCAATTTGGCAATTTGCTCTTGTTCAATTTGCTGCAAAATATTCATGGCCGTCGCCTTTACTTTTGTCGTTCTTCTTTGGGCGCCCCAGTTGGCGCTTGGCTAGAGGGCGACGGGGCTTGTGACCCAGCGCAATAGCGCTGCCACAAATCCGGCCGCCGTTGCCGGGTTATCTGTTCCGCCTGCGCCTGCCTCCAAGCGCGGACTTTTGCATGATCTCC
>JBCCLR010000216.1:0-6250 GCA_039026755.1 Pseudomonadota bacterium
CTATGACATCGATGCGGCGGGGCGTGCTGAACTCTTTCGTCATGCACAGCGCCGCGTTGTTATCGACGATATGAGAAACAACGGCCCGTACGCCGCCGACTTGCTGATCAACCCCAATCCCGGTGCGACGGAGTATGCAGAAATGCGCAGCGCGGTAGGCGCTGATTATGTGCTGCTAAGGCGCGAAATTTTAGGCGCCAAAGCACCGCGCGATTACACTGGCGCGCGAAACATCTTGATCAGTTGCGGTGGCAGCGACCCAAGTGGTGCAGCGCAGGTAACGCTGGACGCGCTGCAAAACTTTACCAATGCAGTGCTCCACATTCGCTGCATCGCAGGGCCGTTTACCGCCCCAAGCACGAAGCTGGATATGGCGCTGCACAGCTGCGAGGTAATCGAACAAACGACAGAGATGCAGCAGCATTTGAACTGGGCTGATATTGCCATTCTGGCGGCAGGCTCAACGCTGTGGGAGGCGGCCTATCTCGCGACACCAATGTTGGCGATTGTGGTTGCGGATAATCAAATGCCTGGAACGCGTGCTGCTGCGGATGCTGGCGCGCTGATGATGATCGATTGGCGCCAAAGGGCTGTGCCAGCGGGTCTGTTAACAATGTTCACTGAGATGCATGCAAATCAAGCGCGGCGCGCCAGTTTCGCAGAGCATGCTGCGGCACTGATTGATGGCTTAGGGGCTGAGCGGGCGGCCCAGCAGATTGCTCAAATTGTTTGATTAAGCGCCAAACTGGTCGGCTTACGTGGCTGCCGCACCGTGCCTGGGCTCGCGTAGGTTTTAACTGGGTTTTGCTGGCGCTCTGCTTCTTCTCCGATCGCCTGCATCATGCCTTTTGAAATGTCGAGCTGGGTTTTGAGGAGGCGCTGATTGCGCTCTAAAGACGCTTTGAATTGCAGCGTTGCTGCACGCAGCGATTTGCGCAGCGTGTCCTTTATATCAAGCCGTGTTGTGCCCAGCTGTTGAATGCTTTCCATGGCACCAGCATAGATGGCGAACAGGTCCGTCTTGCGCTGGCCTAATGCCTCAATTGCATCCGCCTGGCCACCGCTGAGCGCCGCGCTTTCATCATCAAGCACGGTGGTTAAATCCGTAGTAATGGTAAGCAGCTGCAAAGCCAATTCGCTTTGTGTTTGGGTATCGTCTGGCACGGTTTTAAATTCGGTATGTGGAGCCGATACTTTAGCTTGAGCCATGGTCATGATTTTAACTCCTGGAAAGCAAGTAATTCGCGTGTGATCGCATCGGCGATGCCAATGCCGCCGCGCTTGGCGATTTCTGTGCCATATTGGTCGACCATCATCGACCTGTAGATTTTCTCTGAATGGCCGCCGCCAAAGGGCCCATCCACCTCTAAATCAGCAAACATGGTCTGCAACAGGGTGGATAAGAAGATACCTTCATAGTCCTCCGCCGTGCGGCGCACGGGATCGGTGAGTTTTGCTGCCGATGTGTCTGTGGCTGAAAATGTGGAAAGCGCATCCATGACTAAATGATCTCCAATTCCGCTTGGATCGCCCCAGCGGCCTTTAAAGCCTGCAAAATTGAAATCATATCGCGCGGACCAACGCCCAGCGCATTCAGGCCATCAACCAGGTCTTGCAGGCTTACACTGCCATCAAGAACGGCAAGCTTGCGTTCAGCATCATCATCCACTTCCACCGTGGTGCGCGGCACGACGACCGTCTGGCCGTTTTGCGCGAAGGGTTGCGGCTGTGAGACCTGCGGTGTTTCGGTGATACGCACGGTGAGATTGCCTTGGGCGATGGCCACGGGGGAGATGCGCACCTCAGCGCCCATGACGATGACGCCGGCGGCCTCATCTATAATGACACGGGCGATGCGGTCGGGTGCGACGCTGAGCTGCTCTATCTGCGTCAAGAGGTCGACCATATCACCATTAAAAGACGCAGGGCGCACGAGCCGGACGGTTGAGGGGTCGGTCGCCTGCGAAGCGATGCCGCCAAGGTTCCCATTGATAACACTCGCAATGCGCTGCGCGGTCGTAAAGTCAGGATTGCGCAGCGATAGCCGAATCTGTTTAAGCGCACCAAGGTTGAAATTGATTTCCTTCTCCACGATCGCACCGTTTGAGATGCGCCCGGATGTTGGCACGCCGCGTGTCACGGTGGAGCCTTGCCCAGCTGCAGCAAAGCCATTCACCGCCACCTGACCTTGCGCCACTGCATAGACTTTACCGTCCAGCCCAATCAGCGGCGTAACCAGCAAAGTCCCGCCCATCAAGTCGGTTGCATCGCCGAGCGTCGCGACCGATACATCAATGCGCGAGCCCTTACGCGCAAAAGACGGAAGTGTTGCAGAGACCGTTACCGCAGCAACATTGTTGGTCTGCAGGTTGGCATCACGAATGTTCACGCCAAGCCGCTCAAGCATGGCTGCCAGTGTTTGTTCAGTGAACGGGCTATTGCGCAAAAAATCGCCGGTGCGGTTCAGGCCAACCACCAAACCATAGCCAATCAATTGGTTTTCCCGCACATGTTCAAATTGAACAATATCTTTAATGCGCGAAGCGCTGTAGCTGGGAAGTGGGGCGAGCGCGATGGCGCATGCCAGTGCTATGTTAACGATTTGTGCGAGTTTCTTCGTCATTATCTTCTCACTGCACGGCACAAGTCCGCTGTTGTTGACACTTAACTTGCGAACTTCATGCCAAATGAAAATATGATCGAAAACGTATTGAAAACAGTATGTTGAATGTATCAAATCAAAGCGCGGCAGATTGATATGGGCGGTATTTTCTACCCCCTTCGGCAAGTTTTGCCCGGCGTACTTATGGTTAATAAAGGCAGGCTAAGATGCAGGTAAATAAGGCGCAAAACACCGGCGCGGCCGGCCGCTCAAAGCGACCTAAAAAAACCGGAGAGGATCCTCGTTTCAGTGCTGCCGTGGCGCCCGTTTCGAGTGCAGATCCAGCTACGCCAACCACTGCGGCAGCGCCGATTTCAAGCCTCGATGCATTGCTTGCCATTCAAGGCGTTGATGCTGACCAGCATCATGCGCAGGCGGATGTGCAGCAGGCGGGCAATGTGCTTGACGCGCTTGAACAGGTGCGGCGCGGCATCTTACTTGGCGCGATCCCGGTAGGACGCCTTCAGCAGCTTTCAGCGCGGCTTGAAGCGCGCGCAGCAGCGGTTTGTGACCCTGCGCTTGCCGATATTATGACGGACATTGTGCTGCGTGCGCGTGTCGAACTGGCAAAAGTAGGAATCTATAAATAGCAAGGCAAATTCTCCTAAAAATTTACAGTTTTTCGCAGGTTTTTTACGTTTTTCACGTTGTGTGCAAGCCCTAGAATAATTATAAGGCGCTACTTCAAGGGAAGAGTTGTTACGTTGGGAAGCAGAGGAGACCGGTGTAATGCAGTCAGAGATTTCGCTTGGCGAAGGCTATATGCCAACCGCAGACGAAGAGTTCATGAACCCGAACCAATTGGCCTATTTCAGAAATAAATTGGTGCAATGGAAAAACGACATTCTGTCGGAGGCACAAGAGACGCTCGACACATTGCAGCGCGAATCACTGCGTGAACCCGATATTGCAGACCGCGCGTCATCTGAAACAGATTGGTCGATTGAACTGCGCACACGTGATCGTCAGCGTAAATTAATTTCCAAAATAGATGCAGCGCTGGCCCGTATTGACGAAGGCGAATATGGCTATTGCCAAGTGACGGGAGAACCCATTTCGCTGCAGCGACTAGATGCGCGGCCGATTGCAACAATGACCCTGGAAGCACAGGAACGGCACGAGAAGCGCGAAAAAACATATCGCGACGACTAAGCTTCATACGTTTTTACTGACACAGAAAAGGGCCACCGCCATTTTGGCGGTGGCCCTTCTTGGTTTCCACGCTTGGGATTGGAAACTTTAATAGGGAAATAAGATGTCCAGCAGTTGCTGGCCATAGCGGGCTTGTTGCACATCGGTCAGCTGGCCACGCCCGCCATAGCTGATGCGCGCTTCGGCAATTTGCGTGTGCTGCACTGTGTTATCATCCGTAATATCTTGCGGGCGAACGATGCCAGCGATGACCAGCTCGCGCACTTCAAAATTCACGCGTACTTCTTGGCGGCCTTGAATGACCATATTGCCGTTGGGTAAAACCTGGGTGACGATTGCCACCACCGTAAGATCAATGGCTTCGGAGCGTTCAACCTGGCCTGAACCTCTGGTTTCCGTGGTGCTATCGGCATCAACCAAGCTGCCGGGGTTTACGCCGTCTGGCAGGAATGAGCCGAGCTGCGATTCAAAGCCTAGAAAGTTCGTAACCCCTGCCGTATCGGACGAGGTGCGCGACCGGCTGGTGGTGTTGTCAACATTTGCACTATCGGAAATATCGATGCGGACGGTGAGAATGTCACCGATCTTGCTTGCACGTTGATCGCTAAAGAAAGCGCGCGAACCGGTCCGCCATAGCGACGTATCCGATGAATTAGATTCTTGTGGCTTGATCGGTGTGCGCTGCAGGACGGCGCCTTGCGGTGTGCGCAGTGTTGCCGGCTGCGAGATCGAGCCAGGCTGTGCTACGGTTTCAACCTCGCCAATGGGTGTCAGTTTTGGCGCTTTGCCGATTTCGGCAAAGCGGTCGAGCGTGTTGCACGCCGTGAGGGTCATCATCGCGCCGCCGACCATGAGCACGGTTTTTAAAGGACGAAGCATTTGGGTCTCCACCACGTCTTATGGTTTTCTGTCTTGGGTTTTATCGCAGCGCCAGCTGCCCTACGGGCAACACTTCCACGATGTTTGATGAGATCACCTGACCGTAGACGGTTTGGTTCGTCTCAATATTGCGCACCCGGATGGCTGCACCGTCGCGGCCATCCTCGAGTGCTGTGCCGATGGCCGTGAGGCGTAATCCGCCGGCGCTCAGCACCATAGTGACCCGCGCGCCTTTAAAAACCACGGCAGGCACTTCAAAATCGTTTTGGCGAAGCACACGGCCAGGCATCAAGGGGCGCCGGGCCGCCATGCCGATAATGTCGGCACTGTCGCGCACGGCATACACATTTGCCTTGCGGGCATCGATGTTCGCCATGGTTATATCGCGGCTGGAAATCACAGCACCGGATTTGACCGCGCGTTTGAGCATGGGTACGCGCACCATTTCCGCCACGCCAGCCTGAGCGGCATGGCCAGGTTGCGCGGGACTGACGATCAAAAAGGTCATCGCTAAGAGGATGTAGTTAAATGCTTTCATGATGATATCTCCCTAGCGCAGCCTTGATGTCGTGTTCATCATTTCATCCGCGGTGGTAATGACTTTGGAGTTCATTTCATACGCGCGCTGCGCAGAAATCAGCGCGGTGATTTCGGCAACGGGATTCACGTTGGAGATCTCCAGGAACCCTTGCTGGATGACGCCGTAGCCCGGCTGGCCAGGCACGCCAATTAAGGCTGCGCCGCTTGCTGGGCTTTCGCGGTAGAGGTTGTCTCCCAGCGCTTCTAGGCCGGCTTCATTGGGGAAGGTGCTGAGCTCAAGTTGGCCAACCTGGTTAAACTGGACTTGCCCGGCGAGCTGCGCTTGGACCTGCCCGAGGTCATTGATAATCACATCAATTGCTTCAGGCGGGATGTTAATGCCGGGCGCAATGGCAAACCCATCGGTGGTGACCAACTGGCCCTGGTCAGAGATCTGGAACGAACCTGCTCGTGTGTAGGTGTCACTGCCATCAGGCATCTGCACGCGGAAAAACCCGCGGCCAGATATGGCAACATCGAATTGGTTGCCCGTTTCCGTGAGGCTGCCTTGTTCGGTCACCCGGTATACGCCGCCAGCCTTTACGCCCACGCCGATTTGAATGCCGGACGGGGCAACGGTCCCCGTATCGGACGTTGCCGCCCCAACCCGCTCAATGTTTTGATAGAGGAGGTCCTGAAATTCCGCGCGTTGGCGCTTATAGGCCGTGGTGTTCATGTTGGCGATGTTGTTGGAGATGACCTCCACATTCATTTGCTGTGCCAGCATACCCGTGGCGGCTGTTGATAACGCTTTCATCTATAGTGTCCCTCTAACTTTTCTGCTTTTAATGCGCGCCATGTGCCCTATGACACGCGGCCAAGCGAGCGCAGCGAATCTGTGCGCATGTCTTGATATTTCTCGGTCAGCGTGTTGACGCTCTGATAAGAGCGCATCACCTGCATCATGTTGGTCATTTCAACGAGCGGCTTGACATTTGAGCCTTCAATCATGCCGGAGACCAGCTCGACATTGTCTGC
>JBCCLR010000217.1:0-6184 GCA_039026755.1 Pseudomonadota bacterium
AACATCGCTGCCCGCTCTGCTTTAGAAAACCCGGTACACATCTCCAAATAAGCCTCCATCACCCGGCCATAGTCCGCCGCGAGCTTATCCACGGGAAAGTTGCTGGCAAAGGCAATGCGCTCTGGCCCGAAGAGGTCAATGCAGGTCATGATCAGCGGGCGGATCGTGTCGATTGTCCAGCCCGGCTGGAACATGCCGAAGCCTGACAGCTTGCAAATCACATTGGGCAGGTCTGCCATCTGCGCCATACCCGTCTTCCAGGCTGTCTGGCCGTCTTCAGAAAAATCGCTCGGGCTGCCAGCGTGGCAGATGGCGACTTTTAAGTCTGGCAGCTGGGCAAACAGCTTTGCTGCATCGCCCAGCAAGGGCGGTGTGAGCTGCAGGTCAAAGCTTAAGCCCAGCGCGGCCAGGCGCTTTAGTCCAGCAAAAAACGTCGGGTCATGCAGCAGGCCGTTGGTGCCAAGCTTGGCATCTTCTTCAGCGCTGCGACCAACAATTTGGCGGATGCCGCGCAGGCGGGCACATTCGCGGTGTGCATCCAGCTGCGCTTCATAGCCCGGCGCGGCGAGGTCGCAGAAGGCAACGATTGCATTAGGCAGGCCATGCGTATCGCCTTGGCTTTGCACCCAGCAGGTCTCTTTAACGCTGTCCTCAGATGCAACGCCCACTTGAATATGCACAGATTTGCGCACTGGCAGGTCGCCAATATCAGCTCTAAAGTCTTTAACGAGGTAGTTTTTTTGGATGGGCGCGGGATCGCCGAAGAAACGCTTTACGCCTTTTTCCATGAGCCATGGATAGTGGCAATGGCCCAGATCCCATAAATGGTGATGCGCATCGACGATATAGAAATCACCGCTCATGCAGCCAAGCGCGCCGTCCACACTTGGCGCCGCACTGCCAGGTCATCCCAAACCATCCATTCCTGATGAATGCGGCCATGGATGACGCGCCAGTGGCAGGCCGCCATAATATAAACGCTTGCACCAGAAGCAGGGCCATAGACGCCATCGCCGGTGTGCGTGCCTGCCATGGCAAGCCGCACTGCGATATCCTGCCCATCATCAAGATAAGGCACGCTGCACACATGCGCGACACGGACTTTCAGGTCAGGGAAAGCGATAAACATATCCGCGATATGGGCCGCGATATCGGTGCGGGTGTGACATGGCCGCGTGCCAGGATAAACCGCTGTGCAGCGATCAAAATAATGCACCGAAAGGTCAGGCTCAGCCCGCCATACCGCCGCAATTACAGCGCTAGGATCGAGACCTAAGCCCGTCGGGATTGGCACTTGCGCATCGTCCAGGGCCTGCCGGCGCGCCGCATGGGTCTCTAGGAGCGAGGTGCCTGCGGCGTGGTCGCCTAGTGCTTGCTTGCGCGCCACATCATCAGCGTCAAGCCCAAGCTGCTCCACCAGCCCTGCGGTATCGCGCACGAGCCATTCTAGATAAATCTTATTCTCGCGGCACATGCAATCGGCAATGGTATAAATGTGGGCTTTGCGGCCCGTCGCTGGGCCAAACTCTGAGGGCCCAAGGTTTGTCATCGGCGAGAGGATGAGGTGAGATGAATAAAACCCAGCCGGGCCATCGTCGGACCAGATCACATTGAGCGGCTCCAGCCGCCGGTCAGGAAAGGCTTGCATGGTGGCCCGCGTGTTTTGAGTCACCGCCTCCGAGCCGGTAACATCGCCGCCCAGCGTGTGGACCAAGCAATCATCCGTATAATAAGTTTCGCAGAGCTCGACGTGGCGTTGGTGCCAAATGCGGTCGGTAATGCGGATGATGTAATCGGGCAGATCAATAAATTCCGCATCAAAGCCTGGCAAATCCATGCGCTGCGGCCCGGTTGGATTGAGCAAGACTGACTGCTCGGTGAGCGCGACACGCGTGACTGGCAATGTCATGGCTTTAGGCCGGCACCTGATCACCGCGCACGCGAATTGCAGTAACCTGGCGATGCCCAGTGGCAATATAGGCACGCTCTGCGCCGGGCGGAATGCTTGCCGTATCGCCTGCACCAAGCACAATATCGCCGCTGTCTGACGTCACCATAAGCTCGCCGGTATGCACAAACAGAACTTCTGGCGCTGCAAAATAGCCGCCTGCCTCATGCGCGCCAGCCGCCAGGTGCAGTTGGTCAATGACGAAGCCATGTGGCCGGTTGATGGGGGCGTCTGGCCCAATCAAGCCGCGCCAGCGCTGGGACGTGTCCGCACTGATGCAGCAGGCCTCCAAATCGCGCACGCTAAAGCGCTGCAGCGCATTAACTTGCGCCCGTGTGGTGGCCGGCATAGGCGTTTGGCCCGGCGCAACCGTTTCGCCTTTTTGGGTATCAATCAGCTGGCCGTTGTCGAGCAGTATAAGGCCATAATCGCGCGCCATCTCAAACACTTGCGGCGCCCAGAGCACGCGGCCTGGGTCATCTTGCCCAAGCACCGCCCATAAAAAGCCGGTGTCCTCGCCTACATTTTCAAAGCCGCGAAAAACTCGCGTGGGAATTGAAATAAGATCGCCAGGATACAGCGTGCGCTGGGCATCTTGGCCGGTTTCGCCCAGCATGAAAACCCATGTGCCCGAATGCACGAAGAACACTTCCTCCGTATCGTGGCTGTGTTGTGAGTTGACGCAGCCTGGCGGTTGCCGCGCGCCGCCGATATTAAAGCCGTGCGGCTGCACAATGTGCACATATTGCTCGGGATTTTCAGAAACTCCCGGGCCTATGATAGTGAAATTCTCTTTTTGGTCAGAGCCTGGGGTACGGGTGTCGATAAAGGCGTTATAGCAGGGTTTAAGGTCTTCATATCGAACTCTAGAAATCTGGTCTTTCACCAGTGTTTGAGCAAGCTCTGCCATTGACTTCAACCATTCATTTTTCGCACTATCCGATCCACTGTGAGGTGTTTTGCATTCGAAGTCAATTCACCTGATTTTGAAATTTATATGGCGAATGAGGGGTTAAAAATGGGCCGCATTGAAACGCAGCTTGCGACGCTTGGGATTACCTTGCCGGCGCCGCTGGTGCTGCCCAGCCCCAATCGGACAAGCGCGGTATTGGTCGGCGAGATGCTGTATGTCTCTGGCCACGGCGCCCAGCTGCTGGAGGATGACACCGTGGCGCGGCGCGGCAAGGTTGATGTGGACATCACCGAAGAACAGGGCCAAGCCACGGCCCGAGCGTTGGCACTGAAAATGCTGGCCACCGTACAACATCATGTCGGTGATCTGGACCGGGTGAAAAAGGTCGTCAAAATCTTGGGTATGATCAACGCGCATCCTGATTTTGAACGCCAAAACGTTGTGCTCAACGGCGCATCGGATCTGTTTTATGAGGTTTTTGGGCCGGAGATTGGCTGTCATGCCCGATCATCGGTTGGCGTGGAGGGGCTTGTTGGTCGTCAACCCGTAGAGATTGAAGGTATTTTCCATATTGCTGCAGCATAGGCAAGAAAGCTGGGCCCGATGCCGCTAGACCGCAGAGCCTTGCTCGAGACATTGGCCGCAAGTGGCCTTGCCGCGGCGCCCACGGCGCCGCGCGGAGCAGATGACGCGCAGTTAAAACAGCCAAAGCACATTGTTGTCATTGTGCTTGATGATGTGGGCTATGCCGACCTTGGGTGCTATGGCTCTGAGATCTCCACACCTGCTATCGATGCGCTTGCACGAGATGGCCTACGCTATCAGAACTTTCACGTCACTTCTTTGTGCGCGCCGACACGGGCGAGCCTACTGACAGGCCGCAATGCCCATGCTGTCGGGGTCGGCACGATTGCTGAATTTGGTTCGGATAATCCAGGCTATCGAGGCTATATCCGCGCCGACATCCCCACCCTGCCGGAACTTTTAAGAGCCAGCGGCTATACCACGCTGGGCGTTGGCAAATGGCATCTTAGCCCCGTGCTTGAGGTCAATGGCGCCGGCCCCTTCGCGCAGTGGCCAACGGGGCGCGGCTTTGACCGTTGGTATGGCTTCCACGGGCCAATTGCCGACCATTGGCACCCAGAGCTGTTTGCTGATACCAGCCCGGTGTATCCGGATAAGGCAGATGGCTATCACTTGTCTGAAGACCTAACCGCTCGCGCTATGTCTTATCTGGCCGACAGCGTCACCGCCAATCCCGATAAACCCTGTTTTTTATACCTGGCATATGGCGCCTGCCATTGGCCGCTACATGTACCGGCGGAAGAGATCGCACGATACCACGGCAAATTTGATGCTGGCTGGAACGCCATGCGGCGATCGCGGCTTGCGCGGCAAAAACAGATCGGCGCAGTGCCGCAAGATGTGAACCTGCCAGACTTAAACCCAGACGTGCCCGATTGGTCTGACCTCAGCGCTCAGCAGCGCGCTTTCGCGGCCCGCACCATGGAAGTCTATGCTGCCTTTTTAAGCCATACGGATAGACAAATTGGCCGCCTAATCAGCCAGATTGACGCGCTCGGCATTGCCGAGGAGACCGCAATTGTTTTACTGTCCGACAATGGTGCATCGAAGGAAGGCCAGTTGCTTGGCCTGTCTGATGTTAGGCGCAACCACTATATCGAAAAAGAAACGCTTGCCGAGCTCTTAGAGGCGATTGATTTGCTTGGCTCAGACAAAGCCTATGCCGCCTATTCGCGCGGCTGGACACAATTGTCGAATACCCCGCTGCGGTTTTATAAATCGAAGACCTATGGCGGCGGCGTGCGCGCGCCGCTTATTATTAAATGGCCAGGTGTGGACGGCGGCGCCTGGCGCACCCAGTGGCACCATGTCACCGACATTGCCCCGACCCTGTTTGGTGCTTTGGACTTGGAAACACCAGAACCGGAATGGGATGGCAAGAGCCTCGCTTACAGTTTCAGCGCGCCGGACGCTCCCACCAATCGCCAGGTGCAATATTTTGAAACCCATGCGGACCGCGCGATCTGGGCTGCGGGCTATAAAGCGGTAGCACTGCATGACTATGGCCGTGATCCAGCGCTTGATCCTTGGGCCTTGTTTGACACGACTACAGATTGGAATGAGACGCTGGACATCGCCGCTGATAACCCAGATGTTCTCGCCAAGCTCCAACAGCTATGGACTGCTGAAGCGCAGCGCAATGACGTTCTCCCCCTCGACGACAACACCACCGC
Organism: Pseudomonadota bacterium; assembly: GCA_039026755.1. Classification (GTDB taxonomy): domain Bacteria; phylum Pseudomonadota; class Alphaproteobacteria; order Sphingomonadales; family CAKZYD01; genus CAKZYD01. The sequence goes on from JBCCLR010000217.1 coordinate 5,120, forward strand.
GAATTTTGCAAAACAGGTGGCAGCGCCTAAAAAAGTTTACAATTTTCAGCCATTTGGCATGCGGCTTGACCGGCTTAGCGCACCAAACATTGATCAGTTCTCACACCGCATTGAAGCTGAATTTGATACATCTGATACCAAGGCAAACGGCGTGTTATTGGCGGCGGGCACCAGTTTAGCCGGCTATGAGCTGCTAATACTAAACGGTCAGCCCACCTATGTGTACGCCTATAGCCGCAGCCAGCACCATACTCTGCGCGCCGATCAACACATTTTGCCAGGGCGAAACGTGCTTACGCTGGATTTTAAATTGACCGGACAACGGGCTGGGCAGGCGCAAATGCTGCTGAATGGCGTGGCTGTCGGGGCCACGCACATTCCCAAAATGTGGCGCCTCTATGCCGCAGGCGCTGGCGTGCGCTGCGGCCACAACCCTTTCGCGCCGGTCAGCCGGCTCTTTGAGGGGGACGGCAAATTTACCGGCAATATCAAATCCGTACAGGTTATCTTAGCGGTTTAGGCAACCGCTGGCGCAGCGAGAAAGGCCCGCAGCGATGGCGTTAAAGCCCCGCCGTCGCCCAATAAACTCGGCAGTGTTTTATCAGCCAATCGAAAGTCTTGTTTAAGCGCATAGGCACCGGGCACAGCATATGTCGTGATGCCTGCATCGATTGCCGAATTTACGCTCGAGGCGGTGTCTTCAATGGCAAGTGCATCCGCTGCGTCAACACCAAGGCGCGCTAGGGCAGTTTGGTAAGGCTCGGGGTCCGGCTTGCCTTTCTTGATATCTTCCTGCCCGATAATAACGTCGAACGCGTTCAAATCGATCCCGGCGGCGGCGGCCACGGCGTCTATATTTGCGCGCTGCGTGCTGGTCACGATGCCAAGCGCTACGCCTGCCTGTTTGGCTGCCGCAATGGCGTCATGCACGCCAGGACGCGGGGCTGAGACTTCAGCCTGCACCATATCACCGGCCAGCTGTGTTTTATGCGCGTGAATATCTTGAATAAGAGCGTCCGTCAGCTGCGCGCCCGTGGCGTCAGAGAGCAAGCGCATGCGGGCTTG
>JBCCLR010000218.1:0-6111 GCA_039026755.1 Pseudomonadota bacterium
ATGGGGACAGACGTTTAGAAACGCACGCACCTTGCCTTCGTGCCGAATGGCAAAGGCGGGATAAATCTGCCCATCCTTGTAGACATGAAAGTAAAGTGCTGAGCCGCCGTTATTAAGCGCATCACAGGACGCCAGAACATGTTCGTCAAGCAAAGTTTCAGCCGTCAACCCGGCCAATTATTGCCAATGTTTCCTCCATGTTTTCCGCAACCTGCGGCGACATCATGAGCTTTGTTCCAAGTGTGTCGTAAGGCTCATTGCATAAAAACGAGGGATCATGAGAACAGCAGGCTTCAAACAGTGCGCCTGAAGGCGTCCTTACATAAACGCTGTCAAAATACCCTCGGTCTTTAGGTTCTGAACAATCCGTGTAACCCAGTCCTTCAATCAAAAACTTAATTTGGTCCTGCGCGGTCCGGGATGGAACATTAAAGGCATGGTGATGGATTGCACCTTGCCCAACATGCCAACTGCCCGAGGGACGGTCTGGTTCAATAAAGAAATCAGTATAGGTTCCAGTCCCGCCGTCACCCATCTCATAGCGCACCGAGCCGCCATCCTCAGCCACTTTGCGAGAGCCCCATGCGACTTCCATGAAACTGCTCATAAAGTCCATATCGCGCGTGGACACACCATAGCTGTGCGTTCCCCTGATCATCATCTCAGGCGGTACAGGGCCACCGGTACGCGGCTTGCGATCATCATCTGCGATACCCACCAGAGACAAACGGATATTATGCGGCGTTCGAAATTCCAGGTGGGTCTCGCCGAAATACTCTTTTTCCGTGACGTCAAAGCCATGGTCTTTGAGCCGGCGATGCCAATATCCAATCGCTGATTGCGGAATTGAGAGTGTAATATTGCTGCACTGGCCTACCCCCTCTACCGCATCCACACCCACATGCTTGAGCGGAAATGTGGTGAGCAAGGTGCTTTCTTCCCCTAAATCGTTGCCATAATAGAAATGGTAGACGGGCGTTGCACCATCATAAAACAAGGTGCGTTTTACACACTTCAATCCCAAAACTTTTGTGTGAAAATCAAAGTCTTCTTGCGGGTCCATCACACCGATTGTTGTATGGTGATGACCGACCAGCGCCGTCGTCGGGTTTTCCAAATTTACAGTAGACATAGCGCGTCCTTACACATCCTTTTCCGTGATTTTATTGATTAGTATTGTTAGGCCCGGAAAGGATTGGAAGGATTTTAAATTCGTTTCAAGAACTTAAATTGCATTATATTAATTCGATTAGTGAATAACACCGCCGATCATGCGCCGTAACCACTGATTTGCAGGTGCTTGATGAAAGCGTTCGTGCCAATACAGTTTGATATCAAAATTCGCGATATTTACCGGTGGTTCGACAAACCGCAACCGCAGGCGTTTTCCTAAAAAGGTTGCCAGACGGGCGGGCAAAATTGCAATACAATCCGTCTGCTCAACCAATAACGCAGCTGAAAAAAAGCTATCCGAGACAAGGCGAATGCGCTCTTTGGGGCAGACTTCATAGATTTGCTTTTCAATTTGACGGTGCACGTGACCCAGCCCTTTGGTCGAAATAATGACGTGATCAGCACTGGTGAAATCGGCGAATGATATCTGCCCACCCAAGTCCGGGTGATCGCTGCGCACAGCGCACAGATAGGACTCAGTGGCGAGCGTTTTTTCGTAAATACCGGCATAGAGCTTTGGATAGCCGCCTAAGGCAACGTCCACCTCTCCGTTCTCCAACTGCTGCATCAATGTATTGGTGGATGGCCGAACGGCGTGCAGACGGATACGCGGCGCAGCCGCTGCGCAAGCACGCATCAGTCCTGGCAACAAGATACTATGGCCCACCTCCGATGATGCGATTGCGAAGCTGCGCTCAGACAATTCCGGCACAAATTTTTCATGATGATAAATCTGGGTTTGATAGATGCGAACCAAGCGGTTCACGAAAGGCTCAATATCCGTGGCATAGGGGGTTGGCACCAGTCCACGTCCAGTCTTCACAAAGAGATTATCGTTGAAATGCTCACGCAGCTTCGCCAACTTCCGGCTCACAGCCGGCTGCGACAAGTCCAGATGCTTTGCCGTCTGCGTCACATTCCTGAACTTCATCAGTGTTTGGAAAATAACGAGTAAACTCAGGTCAAGTTCGTAGTCTGCGAATTTCAACAGCCTCCTCCTCGGCAAAACTTAACGCCTCAACAGGATTATTCACTAAACGAATTCAAACAATCCATTTTTCAATGTTGATGCGAATAACGTGACTATGCAAGCCTTCAATTAGAAAAAGCAGGGGGGCGGCGGCAATCAGACCGCACACCCCCCTCATACATAAAAACCGATCAAGCTTGGGGGAGGACACGTGCGATCAGCGATGACAGGTGTCTGCGCAATTTTAACGGCAATCAAGACTGCCAAAGCCGTTACCGCATCTGCTTTACCTCCAAGCGACAAAAACCAGGCACGTAGCATGGCGGCCCTTGCTCCGGTCCATTCATCAAATCCGTTCCATTCATCAAAAACGGCGCATTCAACGACAAAAGACAATCCTCTGGGGAGACACCAACATGAGACGCATCAACAAACAGATTCTGCGCAGCACAGCGGCACTAATCGCCGTGACGACAGCGAATGCAGGCGCCCGCGCGCAAGACGTACAAAACAGCTTTGTCGAAGAGATTATGGTGACAGCGCAAAAGCGGTCAGAAAGTGTGCAAGATATCCCGCTCACAATTTCGGCTTTTGGCGAGGAGAAACTACAAGCAACTGGCTTTGATGCCATTTCTGATTTGGCCAACCTAACGCCATCGCTGCAGTTTGGGAACTTCGGTCCGATTGCCTTTGTCGCGGTGCGCGGGATTGGTACTGAAAACACCACGGCGGGCGGCGATCCGGGGGTGGCGCTGCATTATGATGGCATTTATCTTGGCCGTCCCGTGGGCTCTCTGTTTACCGCTTTCGATAGTGACCGGGTTGAGATTTTAAAAGGTCCGCAAGGCACGCTCTACGGCCGCAATGCCACCGGCGGCTCAATAAATTATATCACCAAAAAACCAGAAGCAGACTTCGGCGGGCAGGCTGATTTGCTCTATGGTAACTTTAACTGGGTGCGCGCCCGCGCAGCCGTGAACGTGCCCATAAATGACAAAGTCTCCACCCGATTTGTCAGTTTTTTTGAAGATAGAGACGGATTTAGCGAAAACACAGTCCCAGGAGGCACGGAGGCAAACGACGCTGAAAACTGGGGCATTCGCGGCCATATCAACGTGGAATTCAACGATACCACGCAACTCTTGCTTTCAGCGAATTATGCTGAATCCAACGGGGTCGGATTTAAAGCCGAGCACCGCGAAGCTTTTCCTGGTTCCATTGAAGGCATCAATCTGGCCGGCCCGCCCGTCGGCGCGCCAGACACCGTTAACTATGTGGTAAACGGGGTCACACTGGTGAATGACCTGGACGCGTTTCGCGAAGCCAAAGACACACGCGAACGCCAAGACAATGACTTTTTGCTTATATCTGCAACGCTGCAGCATGACTTTGGCCCAGTGATGTTAAAATCGATTACGGGCTATGTTGAAAGCAGCTACCTGTCGAGCAATGATTCAGACGGGTCGAGCAAAGCGCTTGCTAACCTGGTGATCACCGAAGAAGCTGAGCAGTTTTCGCAGGAATTGCAATTGCTCTCAAACACAGACAGCCCGCTGCAGTGGATTGGCGGACTGTTTTATTTCAATGAAAAAGCGTCGCGTTTTTCGAGGTTTTTTGAGGGCCGATTTGATCTCATTGCGCAGGCCAATGGCGTTGAAAGCGGCTTTAATGTCGGCGGCAATGTTGAATCAACGTCCTACGCTGCCTTTGCGCAGCTTAGTTACGATGTAACGGACACCTTCACCCTAACCGCTGGTGCGCGCTACACGGACGATGAAAAAGAAGGCAACAATATCGGCTTCCAATTCGGCCTAGTTTATGACGACGATGTTGGCGAGAGCTGGAATGAATTTACGTATCGCCTCGCTGCAGACTGGCAGGTCGCGCCCGATACATTGCTGTTTGCCAGCTATTCAACTGGATATAAATCTGGCGGTATCAACCAAATCGTGGTCCCTAGCCTGGGGCGTAATCCAATCTACGACCCTGAGAGTGTTTCGGCGATTGAGGTTGGTTTGAAATCCACTGTGCTTGATGGCCGGTTGCGCATCAATGCCGCGCTGTTTCGCAACGAATATGATGATCTCCAGTTCCAGGTCTTTGAGTTGGGCGGACCATCCTCCTTCAACGCGGACGGTGCTGTGGTGCAAGGACTAGAGGTGGAACTGCAAGCTTATGTGACCGAAAGCTTTGCAATCGATGCAACATTGGGGCTGACTGACTCCGAGTTTGACGACCAAGTCTTGGGCGGTGTGGATATCGGTGGCAATCAAGTGCAGCGCACCCCCGATGTCACCTTCAGCATCGGCGTGTCCAATGAGTGGGACTTCAATACCCTAGGTGTCCTTCGCGCGCGTGCCGATGTGTCTTACACGGACGAAATCTTCTACAACGCGTTTAACAGGGCTGGCGGCTTTTCAGACCCTGGCGGCAGCGACCTGGCGGAAGATTATACCAACGTCAACCTGCGCCTGCTTTGGCACGATAACGATGATAAATGGAACGCCGAAGTGTTTGTTACTAATCTGTTTGACACCGTGCAGGAGGGTAATGTGTTCCGTGGCATCGGGTTTCTCGATGTGCCAGGCGGCGGCGGGCCTGAACAAGTAACATACAACCCACCGCGACAGTTCGGAATCCAAATCGGCCGCAAATTTTGATGATCTGGCCAGCAATTCAGATGATTTCGAGCGCCCAAATGGCCTGTAATGCTGAGAAAACCGGTGCGCGGCGTGCTGTCTTGGCACGTCGCTCGCGCGTTAAGCACAGGTCGCAATCAAATTGGCGGTGGCTTTCGTGTTAAACGACACACGACCGGTGTTCTTGTGCGAGAATATTCGTACACCGATCGGCCGTTATGGCGGCGCGCTTGCAAGCATACGTGCTGATGACTTGGCGGCGCTGCCGATAAAGCAGCTATTAGAGCTGTGCCAGTCCCTGGACCCGACTGCAATTGAAGAAGTCTTTCTCGGCTGCGCCAATCAAGCGGGGGAAGACAATCGCAATGTGGCGCGCATGGCAGTGCTGTTGGCCGGACTACCGCAAAGCGTTCCCGGCGTGACGCTCAATCGCTTGTGTGGGTCAGGCCTCGATGCTGTCGGCAGCGCAGCGCGCGCCGTAGCCAGCGGTGATATGGACTTGGCAATTGCCGGAGGCGTGGAGTCCATGAGCCGCGCGCCCTTTGTGATGAGTAAGGCGCAGACCGCGTTCTCGCGCGCGGCAGAGATACACGACACCACCATTGGCTGGCGGTTCGTCAACCGACTTATGGAGGCGCAGTACGGCGTCGATTCAATGCCTGAAACCGGCGAAAATGTTGCAGCTGAATATAATATATCCCGGGCCGATCAAGATGCGTTCGCTCTCGCCTCACAGCAGAAGGCCGAGGCAGGAAAGGCGCTGCGTGTCGAAGAAATTATGCCGGTGGAAATTATGCAGCGCCATAAAGATCCGCTGGTGGTTCGTGCAGACGAGCACCCGCGCCCGGAGACCACCCTTGCAGGATTAAGTAAGTTGCGTACCCCCTTTCGAGATGGTGGTTCGGTCACGCCAGGCAATGCGTCGGGGGTGAATGATGGCGCGGCGGCGATGCTGATTGCCAGTGAAGCTGCCGTGACAACGCACGGCTTAAAGCCACTCGCGCGTATTTTAACCGTAGCGACCGCGGGCGTTCCGCCGCGAATTATGGGCATGGGTCCTGCGCCTGCCTCGCAAAAAGCGTTGTCAAAAACGCAACTAACGGCAGATCAAATGGATGTCGTAGAACTGAACGAGGCATTTGCCAGTCAAGGGGTCGCCGTGCTGCGCCAACTCGGCATATCTGAGACAGCAGATCATGTGAATCCAAATGGCGGTGCCATAGCACTTGGCCACCCGCTTGGCATGTCTGGTGCACGCATTGCTATGACTGCAGCACGTTCACTTGCCCGCGTGGGCGGGCGCTATGCGCTTGTCACCATGTGTATTGG
>JBCCLR010000219.1:0-6082 GCA_039026755.1 Pseudomonadota bacterium
GACATCCCAAAACTCTGGCACTGCGATGTGTTGGCGCTGCATGAGGCGCCCGGCTGATTCTTCGGGATAGGTCAGCGCCTCTTCAATGGCGCGCCGTTCGCTGGTGTCTTCCAGAGCCTCGAGGACCTCACGCTGGTCCTGCGCGCCCAGGTCTTCGAAAATATCAACCGAATCGTCGGTGTCGAGCTGTTCCAGCGCTTGCGCAATCTGCGGGTTGGGCAGCGTTTCTAAAACATCGGCGCGGACTGTGTCAGAGATCTCCGACAAGATTTCCGGCGAAAAGTCATCCCCGAGGGCTTCGATAAAGGTCTCACGCTCGGGCGCGCCAAGCTGCTCAATGATATCAGCCACGTCGGCTTCATGCAGCGGCTCGACAATGTCTTTAACGGTGTCTAGCGCGTCACTTGCCAGCGCTTGTTTCAGCGGTTTTATGGGCAGGGTGGGTTTTGCCTCATCACCAGTCTCGGCCTGGGCGTTATCGAGCGTGTCAGCCATCTCAACTCCTCCCATCGTTGCAGCGCACAACGCTCACTTAAACCTTAAGGCCGAAAAGTCACCACCGTTTATTGTAGCACCTGACGATGATTGTCCAAGGACAGCACAGTATCGGCAAAAGTGCTGCTCAGCATATGTCGGGTCAGGCGCTCATAGCATTGAATAAACTGCGCGATATTTTCGCTCAATTCGGCTGGCTCTGTTTCGGTTTTTGCCGCATAGGCCTGGCGTTCTTGCTCCAGCCGCCATGCATGCACGCTTTCAAAGCCCGGCGCTTTTAAAAACAGCACTGCGTCCATAGACTTAAACAGCTTCGCGTAAGGACCTTTGAGCTTGCGGTTCACAAAGGTGCGCCAGGTCTGGTCTGGGTCAGTTTGCGCTTCATACCGGTTCACCGGAGCGGCCAGTGCCGCATCGGGCTGCGGCTGGCAACCGATACACCACCCTTCGAGCAAGATCAGGTCAAATGGCGGGGTGGCCATACACCAGGCGTCCTGGGCCATGCGGTCGTCGCGCAATTTATCAAAGCGCGGCCAGACCAGGCCGCTGCGCGCTGTACCAGTCCGTGCAGCTTCAATAACGTCGCGCAGCAGCGCAACGTCATGCGTGCCTGGCACGCCGCGTGTGGCTAAATTGGGGTGCGTGCTTTTTGCCAGCTGCAGCCGTTCAGCCTTCGTCAGGTAAAAATCATCCAGGCTAAACAGCGCCACATTGCCGGGATGTTTGGCAGCAATGGCGCGGGCCAGCCACGACTTGCCAGAACCTTGCGCGCCGGCGATGCCGAGAATGGGCACTCGCGTGGTCGGCAAACCCCCAATAATCTGCTGCCAATTGCGCGCAACCCATTCTCCCGCGTGCATGTCAGCGCCCAAATATGGCTGGCACGAGCGCGTAGCTGGCTAGTGAAATCAGCACTACGCCCACTACATTTAACCGAATGCCGACGGCGGCCATCTGCGCCATGGTGATTTGCCCGCTGGAGAAGATGATGGCGTTGGGCCCTGTGGCCATGGGCAACATAAACGCGCAGCTTGTCGCCATGGCCACCGGCATGGCGAGCAATATGGGGTCTGCACCGCCGGCAGAGGCAATCGCACCGATCACCGGTAGCAGTGCTGACGCAGTGGCCACGTTGCTGCTGACCTCCGTGGCGAAAATTACAAATGCTGTCAAGATGGCCATGATGGCAAGCAGCGGCAATTGTGTCACACTGGCCATCTCGCCGCCCAGCCAAGCGGCCAGACCCGTGTTTGTAATGGCGCTCGCCATGGATAGCCCGCCGCCAAACAACAGGACGACGCCCCAAGGAATGCGCACCGCAGTCTCCCAATCCAGTAGCATGGCGCCTTTTTCCTGCGCACTGCCAGAGGGCACCAGGAAGAAGGCAACCGCCCCGGCAATGGCGATCAACGGATCGGATAATCCGGCGAATGGCTGGGCGCCAAATAGGCTAACATCATTGAGCAGCTTTCGAAAAATCCAAGCACCTGCAATCACGCAGAACACCGCGAGTACGCGCCGCTCTGGCGTTGATATGCGCCCCAGCGCTATGAGGCGTTGGCGCAACATGTCTCGCGCATCGCCCGCATGTCCACGATCGAGCGCGAACGCCCAGCGGGTTAAGGTAAGCCAAGCCGCTGGCAGCATCAGGCAAACCACTGGAAGACCGATCAGCATCCAGCGGGCAAAACTGATTTGCGTGCCTGTCTGCTCGGTCAGGTAACCAATCACAATAAGATTTGTGGGGGTCCCAACCGGAGTGCCAAGCCCGCCAATCGACGCCCCATAGGCAAGGCCAAGCAGCAGCGCCAGGGTGAAGGGCGCTGAAAGGCTGTCTTTGCCCAGGACCGACTGCGCCACCGAGATGGCGATGGGGAGCAGCATGATGGTGGTGGCGGTATTTGAAATCCACATGGACAAAAGCGCCGCTGCCGCCATAAAGCCGGCCACCAAGGCCGCCTGGTTCGAGCCCGAGCGCAAAACAATATTGAGCGCCACCCGCTCGTGCAGGTTCCAACGCTCCACAGACTTGGCAATGATAAAGCCGCCCATCAGCAGCATCACAATCGGGCTGGCATAGGGCGCAGCGGCCACTTTGAACGAAGCAACGCCGCCCAGCGGCAGAACCACCATGGGGAGCAGGGACGTGACTGCAATGGGCAGCGCTTCACTCACCCACCATGTCGCCATCAGCACGATCAAGGCGGCGGCAGTCCATGCGTTTGGGCTGAGGCCGTCAGGCGGCCCTAAGATCAGCAAAGCCGTAGGGAGGGCAATGCCCAGACCTAATCCGATGCTCTGCCCTGTCGTGCGCATGGGGGTGCGATACGGTCTCTTTTATTCAAATTCCATGATGATGGCGTCAACGGCCAGGCTATCGCCAGCATCCGCAAGGATTTTTGAAACTTTGGCTTTGCGTTCGGCGCGCAGAATATTTTCCATCTTCATGGCTTCCACCACCGCAAGCGCTTGGCCGACTTCAACCTCTTCACCTTCTTGCACATCAATGCGCACGACCAGACCCGGCATCGGGCACAGCAGCATATTTGATGTGTCCGGTGCCTCTTTCTCAATCATGTGCTGGGACAAGGCGCTGACGTGCGGCGCGAGCACGCTGACCACAGTTTTTGAGCCGTTGGCGGACAAATGAAATCCGGTCGGCGTTGCATCAATTTCAATGGTGATCGCCGCGCCATCGACACTGCCCTGAAACCGTACATCGCCGGGGCGCCAGCTGTCGCTCACTTTCACGTCTTTACCATCGATGGCGACGATCCAGTCATCACCATCGCCAATGACGCTTACCTCATGCGTGCTATCACCGACACTGACCCTACGTGCCGAGGCAAGCTGCGGTCCACCGCCGTTCATTTGGCCGGAAATGCGGGCAGCGCGCGCTGTTTTAATAGCATCACACACGGCTGCAACGGCGACAAATTTAAGCTTCAGCACATCGGTGAGCGGCGCGCCGGCAAAGCCATCGGGATATTCTTCAGCGATAAAGGCTGTGGTCAGCCGGCCATCGCGGAAGCGTTCATGCTGCATAACGGCCGAAACAAAGTCGATATTATGGCCGCAGCCGCGCACATAATAATCATTAAGCGCATCAATTTGCTTGTCGATGGCTTCAATGCGCGTGGGTGCCCAGGTGCACAGCTTGGCGATCATCGGGTCGTAAAACATGGAAATTTCCGAACCTTCGACCACGCCGGTGTCGACACGCACGCCGCCCGATTCCTCCGGCGATAAATAGCCTGACAGACGGCCAATGGAGGGCAGGAAGTTCCGATAAGGGTCTTCCGCATAGACCCGGTTTTCAATCGCCCAGCCATTGATGCCGATATCATCCTGCGTGAACGGCAGTTTTTCACCCGCAGCGACGCGGATCATATTTTCAACCAGGTCAACGCCGGTGATCAGCTCGGTCACCGGGTGTTCAACCTGCAGCCGTGTATTCATTTCTAGGAAATAAAAGGACTTGTCGGCACCCACCACGAACTCAACTGTGCCAGCGCTATAATAACCGACAGCCTGCGCCAAGGCGACCGACTGTTCGCCCATGGCCTTGCGCATTTCTGGATCGACGAACGGGCTGGGCGCTTCTTCCACCACCTTCTGGTGACGCCGCTGAATAGAGCATTCGCGTTCGTTTAAGTAGACAATATTGCCGTGCTTGTCGCCAATAAGTTGGATTTCAATATGGCGTGGTTCGACCACGAATTTCTCAATGAAAATCCGGCCATCGCCGAACGAGGCAATCGCTTCATTGCGCGCGCTGTCGAAGTTTTCCATAACTTCCGTAGCGTCATTGGCAATGCGCATACCTTTCCCGCCGCCGCCAGCAGAGGCTTTGATCATCACAGGAAAACCAATGTCTTCGGCGATTTTTAGCGCTTCTTTTGCGTCTTCAATCTCGCCGATATAGCCAGGCACGGTCGAAACACCGGCTTCGTTAGCCAGCTTTTTTGATTCGATCTTATCACCCATGGCGGCAATGGCTTTGGCCGGCGGGCCAATAAAGGCGATGCCGGCTTTATCGAGTGCTTTTGCAAAGCTCTCACGTTCAGACAGGAACCCATAGCCCGGATGCACGGCTTCCGCGCCGGTGTCTTTGCAGGCCTGGATGATTTTATCGGCAAGCAGATAACTTTGCGCGGCAGGCGGCGGGCCCAGATGCACGGCTTCATCCGCCATTTCCACATGCAGCGCGGCTTCATCGGCATCGGAATAGACCGCAACTGTTTTGATGCCCATGTTGCGGGCGGATTTAATAACGCGGCAAGCAATTTCGCCGCGGTTTGCAATCAGGATCTTCTTAAACATCTATCGGTCTCACCCTCAAACGCTAGAGCGGCAAATTGTTGTGCTTTTTCCACGGCCGCTCTTCGCGCTTGGTGCGCAGTTTCCTCAGCGCGTGAGCAATGCGGCGGCGGGTCGAATGCGGCATAATGACTTCATCAATAAAGCCTTTGGAGGCCGCCACGAACGGGTTGGCAAAGCGATCTTCATATTCTTTGGTGCGCGCAGCAATCTTCTCTGCATCGCCAATGTCTTTCCTAAAGATAATTTCAACCGCGCCTTTCGCGCCCATCACTGCCACTTCAGAGGTTGGCCAGGCATAGTTTACATCCGCTTTTAAGTGCTTGGAGGCCATCACCACATAGGCCCCGCCATAGGCTTTGCGGGTAATCACGGTGATTTTTGGCACCGTTGCCTCGCCGTAGGCAAACAGCAGTTTTGCGCCGTGTTTGATGATGCCGCTATGTTCTTGGCCTACACCTGGCAAAAAGCCCGGCACGTCCACGAAGCTGACGATCGGAATGTTATAGCAGTCACAAAAGCGCACGAAGCGCGCGGCTTTTTTAGCTGAATTAATGTCCAGCACGCCAGCAAGGACCATCGGCTGGTTGGCGACAAAGCCGACGGTGCGGCCTTCAATTCGGCCAAGGCCGATAATGATATTTTGTGCATGGCCCGGCTGCAGCTCAAAGAAATCGCCTTCATCGACGGTTTTTTTAATCAGCTCGTGCATATCGTAGGGCTGGTTCGGGTTCGGCGGCACCAGCGTATCAAGGCTCATTTCCAGCCGTTCAGGGTCGTCAAAGCTCGGCACTTCAGGTGCGGCTTCGCGGCTGTTGAGCGGCAGGAAGTTAAAGAACCGGCGCGTTTCTAAAAGCGTCTCAATTTCATTTTCAAACGCCAGGTCCGCAACGGAGGATTTGGTGCTGTGGGTAACAGCGCCGCCGAGCTCTTCCTGGGTGACCGTTTCATTCGTCACGGTTTTCACCACATCCGGGCCGGTGACGAACATGTAAGAGCTGTCCTTGACCATGAAGATGAAGTCCGTCATGGCGGGGGAATAGACCGCGCCGCCAGCGCATGGGCCCATGATGAGCGATAGCTGCGGCACCACACCAGAGGCTTCGATATTGCGCTGGAATACATCGCCATAGCCGGCAAGCGAGGCCACACCTTCTTGAATACGCGCGCCGCCAGAATCATTCAGGCCGATCACTGGGCAGCCATTGCGGATGGCCATATCCATGATCTTGCAGATTTTTTTGGAATGCGCTTCAGACAGCGAGCC
>JBCCLR010000220.1:0-6066 GCA_039026755.1 Pseudomonadota bacterium
CCTTCGGGACGGCTTAAGCACTCCAGTGGCCGCGTCGCTCGGCTTTGAATATACGATGCATGTCCTGCAGCCTCGCTCCTAACCACTGGAGTGCTTAAGCCGTCAGGGCGCTTCAAAAAAACCTTAAACCGCTCTAGAAGGCTTTTCGGCACCTTTAACCTCGACTGAATTTGACAGGTACGCGCCCAAAACAGCCATCTCAAGTCCGTGAACAAAGTGTATTCGTCGTTCTAAAACGCGCCAAAGTGATACCAGATCCGCAGCAACTTACCGATCCAACCAGGGTATCCGTTCATCCAATAGGATTTGGGGGCCAAGCCACGCTAGCGATCCTCTTCTTCAAGGTTGCCGGCAAGCATCCACCGCACCAGTGCACGGGCGGGCCAGAGCCAGATGAGGCCGGCGACGATGTAGAACACCATCTCAACTAAGAACGGCACGTTTTCAAGCCGGGTCCAGATTTCGGCGATGATGAGGCCGTAGATGGCCAGGCCGAGCAGCATGGCGAACATGCCGATGAGGTTGCGGATGTTGGGTTTATCCTGCACGGGCCGTTCGTTCCTTTGCTGCGTCATCTCTGAGGTGTGCGGCGCGATGAATAACGCGCTGGGTTTCTGGCCACAAGGGCAGTGCGTCGATGTCAGCCAGCCGCGTCCACTGGCTCTGTGCTGCGTCATCGCCAGCAGCGGCTTCCCCCGTATGGCTTTCGGCCCAAAAATCAATCAAGCTGTAATGATAGCGCGGCTGGCCAGCGTTATCACGCTCAATAAAGTCGATGACGTCGACCAGGCCGCCGATGTTGATCTTTAGGCCGGTCTCTTCAAGCACTTCCCGGCGCGCTGCATCACGTACCGTCTCACCAATGTCTTGCGCGCCGCCGGGCAGGCTCCATTCGTCGGGTTTTGGTGGGTTGGCGCGTTTGATCAAGAGCACGTGATCCCCGCGCAAGACGATGACACCAACGGCGGCAATGGGGCGGTCAGGATATTCGCGGGTCAAAACGCTCGCCTTTGTTTTCAATATGTGTTCAGAGCTAAGGCATGTGTGGCCGGTTCTACTTACAATTGCCAATTGAAACGATGCGCCAACTGTTCAAGGTGGAAAGCCGCCTGAACGTTCCGCCGCGCTATAATATCGCGCCCACGCAAGACATCTTAGTCTATTCCATTCAGGAGGAAATTGGCGCCTGCTTGCTGCCCATGCGCTGGGGGATTGTGCCGAGTTGGGCGAAGGACCTGCCGAAGACGGCGGTGTTTAATGCACGCGCAGAGACCATCAATCAAAAGCCTTATTTTCGCGGCGCCTATCGGCATCACCGTTGCCTCATTCCCGCCGATGGCTGGTATGAATGGGCCAATTTAACGGGCTCAAAAATACCATATCGCATGCATGCGGAGGATGGGGGGCCGCTCGTGTTTGCGGGCGTGTGCGATGCCTGGAGCGGTGCTGATGGCAATTCTTTTGTGGTGTCCGCAGCGATCGTCACGCGGCCAGCTGTTGGCACACTAGAAAATGTGCATCACCGCATGCCGCTGCTGCTGAGCGGCACTGGCCGAGCGCGCTGGATGGACCACGACCCGCATCACCTGCCAGACCCCCTTGACCGTGATCTTTTGCCAGATTTAGGCGCCATTCATATCGCTGAGGCGCACCGCGATGTGGGTAATGTGCGCAACGACCATGCTGGGTTGCTGTCGCCTGATCAGCGTGCGTTCGATTTATAAAATTTTGCCCGGGTTCATAATGCCCTTGGGGTCAAGCGCCTGTTTTACCACGCGCATGGCATCCATGGTTTCCCGCGGCTTGACGGTTTTTAGGGCGTCGCGTTTAGATTGCCCAATCCCATGCTCGGCCGAAATAGAGCCGCCAAGCTCGGCTGTGATTGCGTACACAATCTTGGTCAGCTCTGGCTTGAGCTCAGCGAAATCATCACGGTCAATCTGCGGCCAGCGTTGCACGTTATAGTGCAGGTTTCCATCGCCGATGTGGCCAAAGATAATGAGCCGCATATCCGGTGACAGCGCCTTGAGCTGCTGTTCTGCGCGTGCGATAAACAGCGGCAACTTGCTCACGGGCACGGAAATGTCATGCTTAACGGCGGGCTCGCCTTCTTTTTTTTCAGCCTCGGGAATACCATGCCGGATGTTCCACAGCGTCTGCACTTGGCTTTCACTGGCCGCAAGCGCGCCATCGAGTACCAGATTCTTGTCAAACGCCGTGGTCAGCAAATCCTCTAGCCGCCGCCGCAAAAGATCATGGCTGCGCGGCGAACCCAGCTCGATCAGCACATACCATTCATGCGGCTTTGCTAGCGGGTCGCGAATACCAGGCAATTGCTCAAACACCACGTCCAGTGAAGCGCGCGACATGATTTCAAAGCTGGTCACATGATCGCTGCTTGCCTCGCGCGCGAGCGACAACAGTTCAACCGCTGCCGTCGGGTTTGGCACCGCCGCGATGGCTGTGGCGCTGGCCTTAATGGCGGGAAACAGCTTGAGCGTCGCGGCTGTGACGATACCAAGCGTGCCTTCGGCGCCTATAAACAGCTGCTTAAGGTCATAGCCGGTATTGTCCTTGCGCAGACCAGACAGGTCGTCAAACACATCGCCATTTGGCAAAATCGCTTCCAGCCCCAGCACCAAGTCCCGGGTGTTTCCATATTTTACCACATTAACGCCGCCAGCGTTGGTGGAGATCGCGCCGCCGATTTCCGCTGTGCCTTCCGCGCCTAACGAAAGCGGAAACAGGCGGCCTGCCTTTGCCGCTTCTTCCTGGATTTCCTGCAAGGTCAGGCCGGCATCGACCGTAATCGTGTAATTGAGCGGATCGACGTTTCTGATGGTGCGCATGCGGGCCAAAGATACGACCACCGCATTACCTGACATATCCGGGACGCTGCCGCCGACGAGACTGGTGTTCCCGCCTTGCGGCACCAGCGCAATTTCAAACTCATTGGCCGTGGCAACAATGCGCCGCACCTCATCGGTGGTGCGCGGCCGAAGCAGCATAGCAGCAGAACCGCGATAGCTGCGCCGCCAATCAATTAAATGCGGCTCCATATCGTGGGCATCTGTCGTCCAGCCCTTTGGCCCGACAATACGGCGAAATCGTTCTAGGGCATCCGCTGGCGGTTTTATCGACTGTAGGGCAGTCATGCGCGTTCCTCACGCCGGTCTTGCCGCGCACTGGGCGCATGGGCTGGGCTACCATGGGCCGCACGGCGCAGTCTGTCATTAATGGCTCTGCCTAATCCTTTTTGCGGTATGGGTGCAACGGCAATCGCTGCCGCAGGTGATTTATTGGCCTGGGCAAGCACATCAAACAAAGCTGCTGCTGCTTCGACTAAAGATCCGTCAGCACTCAGCGTAAGATCTCCTTGGACGCCGCCAAAACCGATCAGCATTTCATGTTGTCTTGCACTGTGCGCTTCCAGGCGCAGCGGTTTGTCAGGCGCGTAATGGGCGAGCAGCTGTCCCGGGGATGTGATCATCTCGTTGTGCTCGGGCACCGTAATGGGGCAAACTTCACGAAGCTGTTCGCGCGTGATGGCGCCTTCGCGCAACAGTGTGGCGCTGTGCGCGGTGGCTGAAACGACTGTAGATTCCAGCCCGAAATCGCACGCACCGCCGTCCAGGACCATGTCGACCTTATCGGTCATGCTGTCGATAACGTGCTGCGCCCGGGTCGGGCTGAGCTTGCCGGATGGGTTGGCGCTCGGCGCTGCAAGTGGCCTAGCAATACGCTCTAATACAGCCTGGGCCACCGGATGGGCTGGCACGCGCAGGGCAATGGTATCAAGCCCGGCCGTGGCCAGCGCATGCACGGGCGACCCCGCCTTGCGAGGCACGACGATCGTCAGCGGTCCTGGCCAAAACGCGTCAGCTAATGCCTGTGCCAGCGTATTAAAGGCGCCGTGCTCTCGCGCCATATCCACGTCATAAACGTGCGAAATAAGTGGATTGAAAGTAGGCCGGCCTTTTGCAGCAAAGACCTTGGCTATGGCCTGGGCATTGAAGGCATCAACCGCAAGTCCATAGACCGTCTCCGTCGGCAATCCCACAATGCCGCCGCGGCAGATAATATCTGCCGCGCGCGCCAAACCTTCCTCGGTAGCGGGCGATATGTGAGCCACGTTTATCGTGCTTTCTCTCAGGGCGAATAAAGCCACAGTTGACGCTAGATTATGTGCTAGTGTGTCGATCAGAAGCAAGCCGCATTGCTAAGCAAAAAATAAAGCTTCGCCCGCAAACGCACAAACCAAAGGACATCTTGAATATGACATACACGGCGCCCGTCAACGATATACGGTTTACCCTCGATCATGTGGTTGACTTGGCAGGGCTGATCGAAACCGGCGCATTTGAAGGGCTGTCTGATGACCTGGTGACATCAATTTTGGATGAGGCAGGCAAATTCTCGAGCGGTGTTTTTGCGCCACTGAACGTCGTGGGTGACCAACATGGCGCAAAGCTTGAGAACGGCGTGGTGCGGCTGCCAGAGGGCTTTCGCGAAGCCTATCAAGAGTTCGTTGACGCGGGTTGGAACTGCATCAGCGGGTCGCCAGAATTTGAAGGCATGGGATTGCCTTATTCGCTGCAGATGGCAGTGCAGGAGATGATGACCTCTGCAAACATGGCGTTTTCGCTCTGCCCAATGCTCACGCAAGGCGCCATTGAAGCGCTCACTGCGCACGGCACGGAGCAGCAGAAAAACGTTTATCTCCCAAAGCTCATTTCGGGCGAATGGTCGGGTACAATGAACCTCACCGAGCCGCAGGCCGGATCAGATGTGGGCGCGCTGCGGTCTAAAGCAGAAAAGCATCTAGACGGGACATACCGCATTAAAGGTCAGAAGATTTACATCACTTGGGGCGAGCATGAGTGCGCAGATAACATCATTCACTTGGTGCTTGCCCGGCTACCTGGCGCGCCGGACGGCACGCGCGGAATATCTTTATTTCTGGTGCCAAAGTTCCTGGTGAATGAAGACGGCAGCCTGGGTCAGCGCAATGATTTGCGCTGCATATCCTTAGAGCACAAGCTCGGCATCCATGCGTCCCCCACGTGCACCATGAGCTTTGGTGATAATGACGACTGCATCGGCTACCTCATTGGGGAAGAAAATCGCGGCATGGCCTGCATGTTTACGATGATGAACAACGCCCGCATCAACGTTGGATTGCAGGGCGTTGCCATTGCCGAGCGGGCCTATCAAGGGGCGCTAAACTATGCGCGTGAGCGTGTGCAGTCCAAGCGCTTTCACGATGGCCCAAAAGGCCCGGCCCGGATCATCGAACATGCGGACGTGCGCCGCATGCTGATGACCATCAAAGCCAATGTGGAAGCGTGCCGCGCAATTGTGTATTTTACCGCTGCAGCGACTGATCGGTCCCATCATCATCCTGATTCAGATGTACGGGCGGCGTCTAAGGGCCTTGCCGAACTCTTGATTCCCGTTGCCAAGGCTTATCCGACCGACATGGGCGTTGATATGTCCTCGCAAGCCATCCAAGTGTTTGGCGGCATGGGATATGTGGAGGAAACCGGCGCTGCCCAGCATCTGCGCGATAGCCGTATCGCTACGATCTATGAAGGTACCAACGGCATCCAAGCGCTTGACCTGGTGGGCCGTAAACTTGGAATGGATAGCGGCAAACACTGGCGCGCGCTGTTTGCAGACATGCGCGACTTTACCGGCGACCTTGATTCTCATCCAACAGTGCTCAAACTGCAGCCGTACCTGGAAGATGCTGTTGAAGCGCTTCAAACCGCAGCGGTTTATCTCGATGGCAACGAGGAGTTCTCACTCGATAGCGCAGCGGGTGCCAGCCAGTTTATGCGCATGTTCGGCTGTATCTTGGGCGGCTATCTGCTCGCCATGGAAGCCAAACAGGCCCAGGAAATGCTGGATGAAGGAGAGGGCGACCCCGCATATCTTAAGGCTAAGCTGACCACGGCGCAGTTTTACGCGGAACAAATTCTGCCGCAAGGAACAGCGCTGCTCGGCCCTGTGACGCGCGGCGGGGAAATTCTGTTCGATTTGGATGAGGACCAGTTTGCGGCTTAA
>JBCCLR010000221.1:0-5965 GCA_039026755.1 Pseudomonadota bacterium
AGCTCCGGCGTGCTGCCGGTTATATCGGCAATGGCGCCGGCGAGGATATCGGTAAAGCCGCCGCGCGGCGTTAAAAACGGTTCGCCAGAAACGCTCACATGCAAGTCGTGCTGGCCTGCCGTTTGTGCTGCAATTGTTTCGAGCCAGTCGGTCAGCGAGGCACCGCTATGGTTGGGGTTAAAGCGGATGTTAAGCCGCGCCTGGACCGCGCCTGGGATCAAATTGGTCGTCTTATTGCCGGTATCGATCGTTGTGATCTCAAGATTTGATGGGTCAAAATCCTCATAACCTGCGTCGAGCGGTTCGGCAGTGACGGCATTGAGAAAGCTGAGCAACCGGCCAAATGGGCTATCGGCCAAATGCGGGTAGGCGACGTGGCCTTGAGTTCCTTGCACTGTAATCGTCGCATTGAGACTGCCGCGGCGCCCATTTTTGACCATATCGCCCAGCGTTTGCGGGCAGGTCGGTTCGCCGACTAAGCAGTGGTCCAGACGCTCGCCTTGCTCTTCCAGCCAGTCGAGCATCCGCGTGGTCCCATTGATGGCTGGGCCTTCTTCATCACCAGTGATGAGGAGGCTGATTGAATGGCCATCCGCTAGGCCGCCCGTAATAACCTGCTCTGCAGCCGCTACAAAGGCAGCGATGGCGGCTTTCATATCTGCTGCGCCGCGGCCCAGCAGCCAGCCATCTTCTATGTCCGCCGCGAACGGGTTGTGGCTCCACGCCTCTGTTGGGCCAGGGGGCACCACGTCGGTGTGTCCAGCAAAGCAGAAGTTTCGGCCAGCCTTGCCCCAGCGCGCATAGAGGTTGTCAACCCGCTCTTCGCCTTCGCCAAATGGTAAGCGCGTGCAGACAAAGCCCAGGCTTTTCAGTTTACTCTCGAGCACGTCAAGCGCGCCGGCATCTACCGGGGTTACCGATGGGCAGCGCATGAGGTCCAGAGCGAGGGGTATGGCTGCGCTAGGCACCGCGCAACAGCTCATTAACGGAGACTTTAGAGCGTGTCTGCGCATCGACGCGTTTAACGATCACGGCGCAGTAAAGGGAGGGCCCTGGTGAGCCGTCTTTAAGCGGCTTACCAGGCAATGTGCCGGGTACAACCACAGAATATGCCGGTACGCGGCCCATGAAAATTTCGCCGGTTTCGCGATCAATGATCTTGGTACTTGCGCCAATGTAAACGCCCATGGACAGCACAGCGCCGGTTTCAACGATAACGCCTTCAGCGACCTCTGATCGCGCGCCAATAAAGCAATTGTCTTCAATAATGACGGGATTGGCCTGTAATGGCTCGAGCACACCGCCTATGCCAGCGCCGCCGGAAAGGTGAACGTTTTTGCCAATTTGTGCGCAGGAGCCCACTGTGGCCCAGGTATCCACCATGGTGCCTTCATCAACATAGGCGCCTAAGTTTACAAAACTTGGCATCAGCACCACATTGGGCGCGATATAGGCGGAGGCCCGTACGGTGGCGCTGGGCACGGCGCGAAATCCGGCGCGGTCAAAGTCCGCATCACCCCAGCCAGCAAATTTTGACGGCACTTTATCATACCATGTGGCCCCGTCGGGGCCGCCAGTAATGGGCGCCATAGGGTTGAGCCTGAAAGACAAGAGAACCGCTTTTTTAAGCCACTCATTGACCTGCCAGCCATCTGTTGTGGGTTCTGCCACGCGCACCTCGCCGGCATCCAGCAACTGCAGCGCCCCGTCAACCTGCGCGCGGGTGTTGCCGCCGGTCTCTTGGGTTAAGCTGTCGCGGCTCTCCCATGCTGCTTCAATTTCTTCGCGCATCGCCGTGCAATCGATCATGCCTTGTCCTCTTTTCGGTCCTTTCCCAGGTCCTGGTCCGGGCCAAATTGGCGGTCCAGCCACGCTTTTAGGTCACTTGCGGTTTCTTTAATAAACGGGCCAGCCCCAGAAGCGCCCCATTCACTGCCCGTATCAATCCAAACCGTGTGCATACCGAGCTTGGCCGCCGGTTCCAAGTTTTTTGCCATATCGTCAATCATTGTTGCCGCATTTGGCGTGATCTCAAACGCTTGGACGCAGCGCTGCATCGCACTAAGTGCTGGTTTTGCCTCAAATTTAGCGGCCGCGATATCAAAAATACCGTCAAACAGATGGCTGATATGAAGATGCTCTAAAATCCGTTCAGCATGGCGATACGAGCCATTGGTGTAGATGTAGCGGTTGCCGGGCAGGGCCGCGAGTTGCCTGCCAAGTGCTGGGTCTTTTGCAATGGGCGTCACATCAATGTCGTGCACATAGTCAAGAAAGTGCCCAGGCTCGACATCATGCAGCGCAATCAGACCGCTCAGTGTGGTTCCGTAGCGCTTGAAATAGTCTTTCTGAATGCGCCGTGCTTCCACGCGGTCCACATCAAACATGTCGGCAATGAATGTGCCCATACGCACATCAATTTGCGCAAACAAATTACTGTGGGCGGGGTAAAGCGTATTATCGAGGTCGATGATCCAGCTGGGTTTGGTCATTTGCTTTCCGGGGACAGTTCAGTGGCACATATGGGCCGGTGCTGATCCCCTGGCAAGAGAACATTAAACCGCTTTTAACCAGCAATCCTTCAAAACGGCGCTTAGAACGGTTTTAACGGTGGCCAAAGGATCGCCGCAAGATATGACTGTGCAGCCTGACGCAACGGAAATCTCGCCATCTGCAGTCCGCACGATGGAGGACCTTCGTGCGCGTCTCACGCCAATGCTGCGCAGTGATAAACAAGCCCGCCTCATAGTGAATCGCAATGCCGACATTGTGTGTACCAATAGAGCCGGTAATGCGCTGATAGCAGGCTGGCAAAATCTACCGAAGGATGCGAAAACCGCGCTCCTCCACTGGCTCTATGATGCCGCGTCTGATGCGTATGAAATCAAACTCGAGGCACACCAAACCCTTGACGCGCAAGCCCCTAATACCTTTGCGCTGTGCAAAACCGAACTGCATATGGATGAAGGCGACCAGCTGTTTTTGGTGATCGCGCGCCAGCCAAATCTCAATGCGCATCTCATTCAAGCACTGTCGCAAAGCCGCGCGCTTTATAAAGATATCGCGCAGGCTATTCCCGGGTTGTTGTGGGAAACGCGCAGTGATGGGCGGTTTAGCTTCATCGGCGGCGCTGAAATGACTGGCATCGAGCACAGTGAATTGGTTGACGTTATGCCGCACGAGGCCTTTGATGTTCCGGCCGATGTGGCACGGTCCATGTTTAGTGCAGAGGCGGATGTCCAGTCCGTCGATCTTTGGGTGACGACCTATGCTGGGCGCCGCTGTTTGTCCGTGAGTGCAAAGCCGACACTTTCAAAAACCGGGATGTGGGTTGGTGCGCGCGGTATCGCGCTTGATGTGACAGCCGATCGGCTGGAAAGTGATGCCGCGGATACCGCCTCGCAGCAAATGCTCAGCGAAGCGCAAACAGATGCCCTCACTGGGCTGCTCAACCGGCGGGGTTTTGAGCAGCAGCTGGAAAAAATCTGCGGCCAGATCAGGGCCGCCGATGCGGGTGGATATCTGGCTCTTATCGATCTGGATAAATTCAAACAGCTTAATGATACGCACGGCCACCAAAAAGGCGACGAAGCACTTGTGCTCGTGGCGGAACTCCTCGACCGGCATACCCGCCGCGGCGATTTATGCGCCCGGCTCGGCGGCGATGAATTTATCATTTGGATTGATGATGCCAGCACGGACGGTGCGCAGCGCATTTGCCAAAGCCTGATCGCATCGATGCCTGAGTTGTGTGTTGACATGGGGCTCAAGGACTTTGGCCTTGGTATGTCTATCGGCGTCACGCAACTGCGGCCTGGCCGTGATACGGCGATGAGCCTGGTCGAGCGGGCTGACCAGACCATGTACAAGGTCAAAAAATCCGGTCGCGGCGCATATTTATTTGGTGATGAGGAGGCGGATTAAATGGGGCTGATGGATAGTCTGCTGGGCCGGAAAAGCGATAAGGCGCGGTATGAGAACGCGCGTTCGGTGCTGGAAGCTGGCTCTGAAAAGGCGTTAAAAACGCTTGCCAAAGAAGCCAAGACCCATCCTGAAATGCTGTACTATTTGGCCAGCAATGGCGCGCCAGATGTGCGCTGCTTGGTTGCGGCCAATGCCTCAACGCCAATCCAGGCCGATGCCATATTGGCGGCAGATGAGCTGGCTGATGTGCGTGAAGCCGTTGCCATGAAAGTGGGCCGTCTGCTGCCAGATTTACCATCAGATGCCCGCACTGATGTGGGCCAAAAAAGCTTAGAAATTCTGGCGCAATTGGCCAGCGATGAGCTGCCGCGTGTGCGCGCCATCGTGGCTGAAGCAGTAAAATCAGCAAAACACATTCCGCAGGATCTTGCCGCAACGCTTGCGCGCGATGTGGAAACGTCTGTTAGCGCACCCATCCTGCAGTATTCGCCGCTACTGTCCGATGCGGACTTGAGTGAGATTATTGCCAGCGGCGCGCAAAGCGGCGCATTAGACGCGATTGCACAGCGCGCTAATCTGAGTGCCGGCGTCTCGCATGACCTCGTTGGCACGCTGGATCGCAGCGCTATCGCCTCGCTGCTCGGCAACGACAGTGCGCAAATTCGCGAGGATACCTTAGATGCGATTATCGATGCGGCGCCAACTGAAGAAACGTGGCATGCGCCGCTAGCCGGGCGCAGCGAACTGTCGCTGCGGGCCATGAAGCGGATTTCTGGATTTATCGCGTCTTATCTTGTGTCAGAGATGGTCGACCGGCATGAACTGAAAGGCGAGGCTGCAGAAGAGCTATTGCAGGCGGCGCGCGCCAAAATAAACGGTGAAAGCGTCGATGACGCATTATGGGATGAATGGCGGGCAAGTGCCGAAGCGCTTCACGCCCAAGGGCAAATTGATGATGCGCTCATCCGCACATATGTCAAAGACAACAAACGCGGCCTCATCACCCACTGCCTCGCCATCTGCGCGGATATCTCAGCGAAAGATGCCGCATCTGCGCTCACCAGTAAAAGCGGCAAGCTGATCACGGCACTGGCGTGGAAGGCGGGCCTTTCCATGCGCACTGCCGTCACCTTGCAGCGCTCAATCGCGTTGATGAACGCAAGCGACGTTGTGTACGCCAAAGACGGCTTTGATTATCCTTTCGAGGAAAAAGACATGGACTGGCAATTGGCCTCACATGTGAGTGAGTAGCGAGGCCTCAAGTCTTTTCAGGCTTTGTCTTATATGCTTCACCACACGGGCTGGACGCGCTAACGACGCACCAACGTTCCCGCACCCGCCTGGGTAAAAATCTCAAGCAGCATCGCATGCGGGACGCGGCCATCCAAGATAACCGCCGCTTCAACACTATTTTCAACCGCCTGGACGCAGGTTTTCACTTTGGGCACCATCCCGCCTTTGACCACGCCATCAGCAATCAGCTGCGCAATATCATTCGGCGATAAATCGCTCATCAATCCGCCGGTGCTATCAAGCACGCCTGGTACGTCCGTAAGCAAGAACAGCCGCGCGGCGTGGCAGGCTGCGGCGATCGCGCCGGCCATGGTGTCGGCATTGATGTTAAATGTTGTGCTGCGCGGACCAGGCGCGACCGGCGCAATGACCGGAATAAAGTCCGCGCTGCGTAGGCTATCAAGCACGCTGGTATCCACGGTGGCTGGTTCGCCCACTTGGCCCAGGTCCACAACCCGCTCAATGCTGCTGTCTGGATCTTTATGGGTGCGGCGCACTTGCCGCGCGGTCACCAGATTGGCGTCTTTGCCCGACAAGCCAACCGCACGCCCGCCAGCAGCATTAATGGCCGCGACGACTTGCTTGTTAATCGCTCCGGACAGGACCATTTCAGCCACCTCCATGGTGGCTTCATCGGTAATGCGCAGGCCATCGATAAAGCTCGATTCAATATCAAGGCGCTGCAGCATTTTGGCGATCTGTGGGCCACCGCCATGCACAATGATGGGCTGAATGCCAACCTGCTGCA
>JBCCLR010000222.1:0-5922 GCA_039026755.1 Pseudomonadota bacterium
CAAAAGTCTGGCACTGGGACCGAGAGTTCGGCGGGCGCTTTGCGTCTATCAATCGGCCGATTGCCGGTGCGACACATGAAAAAGAACTGCCGGTCGGGGATCATCCCTTTCAGCTCTATTCGCTTGCAACGCCCAATGGCGTCAAAGTCACCATTATGTTTGAGGAGCTTTTAGAGCGCGGCTTTGCAGGCGCTGAATATGATGCGTGGCTCATTAACATTCAGGATGGCGAGCAGTTTGGATCCGGTTTCGTTGAACTCAACCCCAATTCAAAGATCCCCGCTTTGCTGGACCGTTCCGGGGGTGCCAGCATTCGGCTCTTTGAATCAGCGTCAATGCTGGTCTATCTCGCTGAGAAGTTTGGGGTATTCCTGCCCGATACAGCCGCAGGCCGAGCTGAAACACTCAGCTGGGTTTTTTGGCAGATGGCCGCGACGCCGCTTCTTGGTGGCGGCTTTGGCCACTTTTATGCCTATGCGCCTGAAAAGCTGGAATACCCCATCAACCGGTATGCCATGGAAGTAAAGCGTCAGCTCGATGTTTTGGACAGACACCTTGCCGAACATGAATACATAGCTGGAACGGAATACACGATAGCAGATATGGCGATATGGCCGTGGTACGGCGTGATGGCGCAAGGCAAGCTTTATGGCGCCGGCGACTTTTTAGAGGTTGAAAGCTATGAGAACCTGCAACGTTGGACAAAAGCAATCTTCGCGCGGCCTGCTGTAAAGCGCGGAAAGTTGGTGAACCGAAATTGGGGTGACCCAAGCAAACACTTGCAAGAACGCCATAGTAGTGCAGATTTTGCGCGCCTTAACGCAGCATCGACCTAACAAAATTTTCGCATTTATCCTCCAGCAACTTCGGCGGCGCGGATAGCGCGCACGGCCATAGCTCGTTTTGGTACGGTATTGTACCATATACGCCCCGCCCAAACATAAGACCACTATGCCAGCCGCATGACAGGCCCGCCGCGTGTGTCTGGGAACACTTTGGCAAGTCCGGGCGCATCAAAGCCGTACAGCTGTGTGAGCAGACCTTTAAAGAGTGCGTGCAGATCATTGGCGGGATAGAGGTCGCGGTTTTGATAGAGCGCGCCCGGCGCAAGCCCTGGCCAATCCCCAAGCATTTTTCCGCCTGCCGTTTTAAGCGCCCCGCCTGCCAAAAACGCTGCGCCAGCGGTGCCATGGTCCGTCCCCTTTGCGCCGTTGTCGCGCACTGTGCGGCCAAATTCGGTGACACAGGCAATTACCGTATCCTCCCAGGTTTCCTTTAATGCGCTACGTCCCGCGATCAGGCCCTCGTTGAGCGCTCTAAGGCTGCGGCCGAGCCGCCCTATTTGGGCTGAATGCGTGTCCCAGCCGTCCATGCAGACAACGGCGATATTCGGCCCGCCTGGCGCTGTCATGAGCCGCGCGGCTGCAGCCATGTGTTTTGCAAAGCCCTGCTCTCGGCCTCCCCTCGTGCTGCTTTTTGTCGTTTGCGTCATAGCGTTCGTGGCTATGGCTTGGCCAAGCGCTTGCTGCAAAATGGGGTCGGCGGCATACATATCCATGAGCCTGGCAATCGTGTCCGGCGACGCTGGCGGCAAGACCGGTGGAGACCAGCTGCTTGTTTGCGCGCTGCCTTTTAAGATAAGGGGCTGGGCCGGGCCAATCGAAACCGCCGATAGGCTTGAATGCACGCTGAGTGCGCGGTTTAGCCAGCCTGTTCGCCCCGCAGCCGTGACGCCGCCGCTTTCAAGCAAATCCTGACTTAAAAAATGTGAGCGGTCTCGCCACGGGCCAGATATGGCGTGCACAATGCTGGCTTCACCGGCTAAAAACCACTGATGCAGTGCTGTGAGATGCGCATCCAATGCAAATCCGTCTGTGAGGCTCAGCGTTTTAGATGGGACTAACGCCTTACGATGCTCGCCTAAATACGGGTCATCCAATTTTGGCACTACGCCAAGCCCATCCATGGCGCCGCGCAAAACCACAAGAATAAGCTTGGCTTTTGGCTGCGCTGCACGCGCCATTGGGCCGGCAAACGTTGCTGCGCCGATGCCGGCCAATAAAACACGTCTGGAAATCATCTCCGTTTTCTCCCTAGCGGCGCTGAAAGGCGGGACTCATAAGCGCCAGCGTCATGGCCTGGGCGGGGCTTTCCGCGCGGCGAAGTGTACTATGGTCAGCTGCGCTCGCTAACGGCCCAAGTGCTTCTGTAAGAAACACGTTAGCGGGCATGCGTGACCGCCGCGCCACTTGATTGGCCCATTCAACCCGCTTCATCATCGCATCTGGTGAAAGCCAAACATCAGCTGTATCGGCCCATCCGGCTGGCGAGGGCGCCAAGAGCGGCGTTTGGGCAAAGCCCGCATAGCTTTTGCGTGCGCCGCCAAACGCGCTGGACAGGCCCAAGATCCGGGCGGCCGAGATCATCAATTCTTGCGGCGTTTTAACTTTTACAAGGGGCAGCGCCCAGGCCTCTTCGAGCTCTATAAGCTGCTGGGCAATAGCGCCTAGGTCACCGCGCGTACGGTTAAATGTGTGTGTAAGCGCGTCTACGGCGGACCGCGGCGGCATATCTGCAATGAAATGCCGCGCAAGTTTGCGGGAAATATGATTGGCAGTGCTGGGGTGTTGGCTCAAAAAATCGAGCATGGCCGGCGCTTGGCCTTGGCCGTCGGCGCGAAAGCACTGTCGCATAAGGGTTTTTGCGCCGGGCTCATGTACAAATTCGGCGAACACCACTGGTTTTCCGGGGTCTCGCCGCGCTGCAGGGGAAAACCCAGGCACATACCCTGTTAGCGCCTTGGCCAGGCTTTCCACGTCGGTTTGCGTGTAGCCTCCATCAACGCCAAGAGTGTGCAGCTCTAAAACCTCGCGGGCGAGGTTTTCATTCAGCCCTAGGCCGCGCCGCTGGGCAACTCTGGTGGAGGGTCCGAAGGAGCGGTGATTGTCGAGATAGCTCAGCATGCCGGCATGTAATGTTGCCGCCTTGAGCAATGTCTCGAAGCGCCCAAAGACGTGTGGACGAATGGCTTCGCGCTCAAAAGGTCCAGCGAGATAAACGGTTTCAATACGGGTTGCGGCGACCGTAAAATGATTAGCCCAAAACTGCGCCCAGCGCTCTGCAAAGGGGGTTTGTGTGCGCTGTGCATGCTGGTTGCGTGCGGAAATTTCTTGCACGAGACTGCGCCTTGCAGCACGACGCAGCGCTTCATCACCGCCCGCTTTCATGTCTTTGCGGCGCTTTACCAGGGCCGTAATGGCATCATTTGAGGTCGGTAAGGCTTGCGCTGCGCGCGTCCCCAGATGCGCAGCTGTGGGGTTTATTTGCGCGCGCAGCCAGGCTTGTGGGTCCGCCGCTGCGCGGGCCATTTCGCCCGGCTGCGCGCCCAAGCCAAACCGAACACTGGCAAGTGCTGCCTCCATAAGCATGGGCTAAGCCTTTGTTTTTCTCGTCCTGCGCTAAAATACGATGCGGCAGAGTCAAACCCTTCGGCGATCATGCTTCTGGCCAAAGCGCAGCATAAATAGTATCGAGCCCGTCGGTGAGCGCGGCTGGCCCTGGCTGCAAAATAAGGGGTGATTTGATTTCGATAATCCGATTGTTTTGGACGGCAGGAATGTCATCCCAACCCGGGCGCGCAATGATTTTTTCAGGTCGCACTTTCTTGCCGCACCATGAGGCTAGGATGATGTCTGGCTGAGCAGCAATGATCTGATCCGGCGTTAAAATCCGGTCTTTGGCTTTGCCAGATTTGGCCTGACGTGCAAAAACATCTTGGCCACCGGCGATTTCAATGAGCTCAGAGACCCAGCCGATACCGCAGATCTGCGGTTCATCCCATTCTTCAAAATAGACTTTGGGCGGCCGCGCGGCATGGGTTCGGGCTTTTATTTCGGCGATGCGGGCAGCATAATGGCGCGCGAGAGCGTCTGCCTTTTCAGCGGCGCCAACAAGGCTGCCTAGTTGGCGGATCATCGCCAAAATGCCTGCCACGTCGCGTTGGTTATAGGCCATCACGGTAATGCTTTCGCGAAGCAGGTCAGCAACGATATCTGCCTGTAAGTCAGAAAAGCTCAGCACCAAATCTGGCTCTAACGCCAGAATTTTTGGGATATCTGCGGAGGTAAAGGCAGAGATACGGGGTTTTTCCTTGCGCACGCGTGCCGGGCGCACGCAGTAGCCCGAGACGCCGACAATGCGCCTGTCTTCGCCAAGTAGATAGAGTGTTTCGACGGTCTCTTCGGTGAGGCATACAATGCGCTGCGGCGGAAATTCACGCATCAATTTGCTGTCTTCATTCGTCTTCAGCATTTTCATCCGCGTATCCTCAGCATAGAAGAATGCGGCAACCATTGAGACAGTGTGTATGGAATTCACGAGCACCTTTAAAGATGAGTTTGATCGCTTGCTGCATTGGCGGCGCGACGTGCGGCGGTTTAAAACCACGGCTGTGCCGGAGGCGCAGATCGACTATCTGCTGCAAGCGGCTGGCGCGGCGCCTTCTGTCGGACTATCGGAACCATGGCGCTTTGTGCGTGTGGAAAGTAAGGCCGCACGCGCGGCGATCCGAGAAAACTATGCCGCAAGCAATACTGCGGCGTTACAGCGCTATTCCGGCGCGGATGCAGAGCATTACGCATCGCTGAAGCTCGCTGGGCTGGATGCGGCGCCGGTGCAGCTTGCCGTTTATTGTGATGACGGGGATGACAAAGGCAAAGGCTTGGGCCAAGCGACGATGCCGCAAACCCGGGCCTATTCAACCGTTTGCGCCATCATGCAGTTGTGGCTGGCAGCGCGCACGCGCGGTATCGGCGTTGGCTGGGTGTCAATCCTGGATGTTGAGCGTGTCCAGGCAGCGCTGCAAGTGCCGGCGGACTGGACGTTTATTGCCTATCTGTGCATCGGGTACCCGGAAGAGGAGTACCGTGATGCTGAGCTCGAGCGCTATGGCTGGGAACCACGTGCACATGTGGCACATCGTGTGATGTGGGTTTAGCGGCTTTCATTTTGCGCATAGCCCGTCATTTCCAGATAGCCGCGCCCGGTATGGCTGCCGCTAATGCGCACCGGACCTTCCCAATAGGGAATGGATAAATCCATCCACGCTTTTGGATTGAGGGCTTCGATGGTCACATCGAGCGCTTTGTCTGGCAGGTTAAGGCGCCACGTGATTGGGATTTTTCGGCCCGCGACACGCGCAGTGCGCAGCGGTGTAAGTTGAATAGCCTTGCCGTCTTGTGCATGCGCGCCTTGCGCGTCAATCCAGGTCGCGGACTTGAAGATATCGCCATCGGTTTGCCGCAGCCGGAAGGCCATGAGTTTATCCCCGCTATCGAAATTGAGCGAAAACCAATCCCATCCTGTTTGATTATCCGCCAGCGGTTGAGAGGCCCATTCACGGTCGAGCCAGGCTGTGCCTGTGACGTCAAGCGTCTCGCCATCAACAACGAGCGTCCCATGCGCTTGATAGTGTGGCTGGGAATAATAGTAGCTCGCCTGGCCACTGGAGGATTTAACAGAAAAACCAGAATCGCCGTGCCGCACCAGCGGGGCGTCGCTTGATAAATCGAGTGTATAGGAAAACTCTGGCCCGGCTGCATTAAGCCGAAGTTTATTCAGATTAGCCCCAGCCATCTGCCAATCATCACACCAGGCGGCAAAAGGTGCGGCGGTTACGCCCGCTTGCCCAATACCGCCGCGTGCATAGCGTTCGCTAGCATGGTGAAAGTCTGCGCCGGTGACCGCCGCATGGCAAAACCAAATTTGCGAAGAAGTCCAGTCGGCAGCGGCTTGCGATGCTTGTTCCGGCGCCAAGGCAGAGCGAAACAATGTCCATTGCAGGCCATAGTCTTTGCCATCCGCAGCCTTTAGATTTGCCGTAACATACCACCACTCAATGCGAAAATCCGGGTGCGGGCCATG
>JBCCLR010000223.1:0-5912 GCA_039026755.1 Pseudomonadota bacterium
GAGACAATTCCGCTGTCGCTACCACGCCGCTGGTCGATTGGTTGGACGGCTATGGGGTGTCCACCGCGCTTCCGGCCCCGGTTGCCGGGGCAAAGCTGCCGATGCTTGATCTTTATGTCATCGATGTGCGTGCGCAAAAGGTGCGGCATCTGGGCCGCGAGGCGGATGGCTATTGGATGATTGCGTCGCTGACGCCAGAGCGCGTCGTGGTGCGCTCGATGTCACGCCGCGTTGACGTGCATATGGTGTTCGCCATAGACCTAAAAACCGGCGCTCGAACGGTGCTTTTTGAGGAGCAAACCGATACGTTTTTCACGCCATTTCTCTATGCAAATTCCTACATGTCGCTCGGCGCTGACGGTTTCTTGTGGGTCCCTGAAGATGCCGCGCACCGCAATATTGAGCACCGTGATGCAGGCGGTCAGCTTGTGCGCCGCGTCACCAAACGGGATCTTTCCATGTTTGATGTTCTGCGCATCGATCGCGTTGCGGGCTATGTGTATTATACCGGCCCAGCCAGTCCACAGCGGCCCTATGACCGCCATCTATGGCGCGCGCCCATCGCTGGCGGCCCGGAAGAACTGCTCACGCCCGAGCCAGGCCAGCACGTTATCCAATTCTCCCCTGCAGGCAGCGCCTTTGTGGATATTTACAGCGATGTAAATCTGCCGCCGCGGATGATTTTAAGGGATGCTGCCGGCGCGGCAATTGCGACGCTTGCCACGTCGACGATAACCAGTGCTGACCTTTGGGGTGAGTATCCGCCCGAGCCTTTTGTCGTTAAGGCTGCGGATGGCAAAACAGATTTGCACGGCGTCCTCTATAAGCCGCGCGATTTTGACCCCCAGAAGTCCTACCCACTTATTCAGTTCGTCTATGGCGAGCCGCTTGTCGCGATTACGCAGCGCCATTTTGGACCCGGGCAAATGACCTATGGCGGCAGTTTTGTGGGCTCAGGATATATGAATAAGGCGCCGGCGCTGGCGCAGCTGGGCTACATTACCTTTACCGTCGATGCACGCGGCAGCTTTGGGCGCGAGCGCGGTTTCCATACCGCCGCTTATCAGGGTGTGGGCGAGCGCGACATCGCTGACTATCGTGCCGCCATCGAGCAGCTGACGAACAGCCGCCCATACATGGACGCCTCGCGCGTCGGCATCTATGGTCGATCTTTCGGCGGCTATATGACCGTGCGGGGCATGCTACGTGCGCCAGATGTTTACAAAGTCGGCGTCGCGAGCGTGCCGCTGCGGCTGGGCGCAGATGCCCGCGCCGGCATGGAGCTTTATTTTGGTGATCCCCATAAAAATCCGGATGTCTATGTGAATGCGTCAAACGAAGCGCACGCATCCGGTCTTGCAGGAAAGTTATTTCTGATTTTGCCCACGTTGGGCGTGGAGGTTCCATTTGAAGAGGGGATCCGTCTGGTAGACGCCTTTGTAAGGGCGGGTAAGTCTATCGATATGATGGTGCTACCCGGTCAAAACGCGATGTTTCAGTACCAGGATTCGCCGCCCTACATGGAGTACCGCGATGACTACCGCAACGGTCTCATCAGAGACTATTTTCTCAAACACCTAGCGCCATAGACCGGCACCTTCGGTCGGCGTCAGGTGGTCTGCAACGCACCATAGTTACGCTGGGTGAAACCCAGCTTCTCCATCACACACTACAAGCCAGGCCGGAGTGACAAGTCTCATGCGGTGTCGGTAGGCCCTAAATCTATCTATTGACCATATAGTAGAATATATAATAATATTATCGAACATTAGTAAAAATGCACTGAAAGAGATGGGGGTCGGTCGTGCTGTACAGATTTTTCAATGTCAATTGGTTGGCCGAACGCTCGCGATTGTGGGGGTGCATCAGCGACGTTTTCTGCCGGTCATATGTTTTTTGCCGGTCACAATGGTTAGGAGCAGTCATCATGTTGGCAGCAGCAGCGCACCCAGCCCTGAGCAGGGCAGGTGTAACGGATGTGCACGAAAAGTGGTATCAGGAGGTCTTCTCCGTTGATAAGACGGTCCAGCGCAGCGTGCCGTCGGCGTTTCATTGGTCGGCAGATGGCCAGCACGTTGCTTTTGCAGGGGTTGGCGATGCGCCGTCTTTCCAGGTTGTTGATGCCGCGACGGGTGCGCTGACATATCGTGCGTCCGTTGATGCGCTTGCGAAGAGCGCATCACAGCTCTGCTCCAAGGCGATTTCAGGGGGCGAGCTTGCACAATCCATCGTCAGCGTTAGCGCCTCCAGCCTCCGCCTTGCGCTGTGTGAGACGCTGATTGATGTTGATTTTGCAACCGGTGAGGCATCAGTAGTTAAAGATGCAGACTATGCCGATCTGGCAATGCGGCGTCCGCGTGTGATTGGAACGACGTTTCCAGATAAGGCTTTTCTCAGTAACGCCGTGATGGAAAGCGCGGCGCCTGATGCGCGCCACTTCTTAGGCCTCATCGATGACAATATCTATATACGCGCGGCTGGTGGCGAGCCCCAGGTTATAACCGATGATGCACACTCAAAGCGGCCCTGGGCGCTGCAAACCGCAATCTGGTCCGATGATGGCCGGCAGGTTGCGGTGCTGCGCAAAGACAATGCAGGCGTCATGACAACGCCGCTCGTCGATTGGGAAAAAGACTATGGCGTAAGCGAAGCGATGGCGGGCCCCATAGTTGGCTCTCAACTCACCAAGCTTGACCTGTATGTCATTGACGTAGAGACAAAAGAAGCACGACTTATCGGTAGCGAGCCGAATGGCTATTGGCTGATTGCCGGGTTCTCTTCAGATACGGTGATCATGCGGCGTATGGGGCGCAGAATACATGAGCATGAACTGCTCGCAATAAATTCAGAGACAGGCAAGCGGCGCTCGCTGTTTGAAGAAAGCACTGAAACCTTCTTCATGCCGTGGCTCTACGCCAATTCTTATATGTCGCTGGGCGATGAGGGCTTTTTGTGGGTCCCTGAAAAGGCGGCGCACCGCAACATTGAACACCGTAATGCGAAAGGTAAGCTGGTGCGTCAGATCACCAAGCGTGATCTTTCGGTGTTTGACGTTCTTCACGTCGATAAAGACGCGGGCTATGTTTATTATAACGGTCCAGCCTCGGACGAGCGGCCCTATGACCGGCATCTTTGGCGCGCTCCAATCAATGGCGGCGCGGAAGAGCTGCTAACGCCGGAAGAGGGCCAGCACGTCATCCTGTTTTCTCCCACTGGGAGTGCTTTTGTCGATATTCATAGCGACGTCAATCTGCCGCCGCGGATGATCTTAAGGCACGCGGACGGCACCGCTGTGGCCACTCTTGCCACATCGACAGTCAACAGTGCGGATCTTTGGGGCGAGCATCCGCCTGAACCCTTTGTGGTTAAAGCTGCGGACGGCAAAACGGACTTGCACGGCGTCCTCTATAAGCCGCGCGATTTTGATCCGAAAAAGTCCTACCCGCTTATTCATTTCGTCTACGGCGGACCGCATGCCATGATCACGCAGCGCCACTTTGGCCCCGGCCAATTGACGTGGGGCGGAACCTATGTCAGCTCGGCATATATGAACAAAGCACCGGCGCTGGCGCAGCTGGGCTATGTCACCTTCACCGTCGATGCGCGCGGCAGTTTCGGGCGTGAGCGTGACTTTCATACCTCCGCCTATCACGGTGTGGGCGAGCGCGACATTGCCGACTATCGTGGCGCCATCGAGCAGCTTGCTAAGGATCGGCCCTTCATGGACACCTCGCGTGTCGGCATTTATGGGCGCTCCTTTGGCGGCTACATGACCGTTCGGGGCATGCTGCGTGCGCCAGATGTTTACAAAGTCGGCGTGGCAAGTGCGCCCATTCGCATCGGACCGGATGCCCAAGCGCCTTTGGAGACGTATTTTGGCGATCCTGGTAGCAAGAAAAACAAGGATGCTTTGGTGAATTCTGCCAATGCAACGCACGCGGCAGCGCTTGAGGGGCAGCTTCTTTTGATCCTGGCAACGCTCGACGTCGAAGTTCCATTTGAAGAAGGGATGCATCTGACAGATGCGTTTGTCCGTGCCGGCAAGTACATCGATATGATGGTTCTGCCGGGTCAGAACCATATGTTCCAATATGCTGATTCCCCGCCCTATACGGAACTTCGCGATGACTATCGCAATGATCTTATCAGAGCTTACTTTTTGGAGCATTTAGCGCCTTAGACATCGTGCTTGAACGCGTCCTGTCCGTGCGACCATGCGTGATGCAGAGCCGAGAGTGCGTGTTTTAATACCCGCTTTGCGCGCAACAGAGCGCCGCATAGCGAGCGCGTATCTTTGAGCGATGATGAGGCCCCGCTGTTCTTGTTTCGCGTAACAGAGCGTTGCGCGTCAAAACTGCCTAAAGGAGGCTATTTTGCACGACTATTTTCCAGGCGTTTATTGGCCAAATCTTGTTCTTCACAATGGTCTTGCATGCGGCGCAAAGTTTGATGATCTGCACAATGCTTCGGCGGCGGGGCGCGCTCACCTGATCGCCGGCGGGCAAGATACCGATCCAGAATTTGTGACTGCTTTATATGATGGTCATTTGGCGCGCGCAGCGCAGCTCGAAAGCCATGCACAAGAGGCGCTGCAACACGGCTATGCGTTTACCGCAGGGTCTAAATACATCGAAGCGGCTGTCTTTTACATGGTGATGGATTTTCTCACCCACTATTCCGACCCGCGCAAGAAAGCAGCCCTCCTCAAAGCAAGAGATACCTTTTGGAAGGGCCTGAGCATGGCGCCGGGGCGTCATGCTCAGGCGCAAAGGCTTGAGGTTCCTCTTGAGGGCGAAATGCTAGACGCGCTGTTTGTCCCGGCGCAATCGAGCGAGGCAAAAGTACCGCTAGTTATCCATCTAAACGGAACGCACAGCACCCTGGAGTGGCCTTATCTGTTGGGGCTGACGGAGTATTTGGCGCAGCGCGGCATTGCCTCGCTTACCATTGACCATCCGGGCAGTGGGACTGCGATCCACGCGAAAGGCATGATCCAGCGCTACGAATCTGAGGTCTTTGTCGGTGCGATTATAGACTTTATGGCGCAGCGCGATGATGTCGATACGAGCCGCATTGGCGTCTGCGGCGCAAGTATGGGCGGATATGTTGCGCCGCGTGCGACGATTTTTGATAATCGCATTGCCGCATGTGCATGCCTTGGTGCGCTTTATGAATTCCCCAAAGACTTATGGGGTTTGAAGGGCGATGAGACGGCCACTATGCACTTCACTGAGACAGAAATGGCCGGGCTGCACTGGTCCTTTGGCGCCGCCAATCATGCGGAATTCCTAGACATTGTCGATAAATTCAGCCTTGAAGGCTTGATGGACCGGATGACGGTGCCGCTGTTTGTTGTGCATGGCAAAAATGACTACCAAATCCCGCTTGAGCAAGCCGAACGCATGGTGCGCGAAGCGGTCAATAGCCCGCGTGCCGAGCTGTGCATTGCAGATGAAAAAATGGGCGGCGTCGAGCATTGCAATTGCGACAATACAGAGCCAACCGTGCTCAAACTGGCGGATTGGTTTGGCGATGTTTTTAACACACGCACTGCGCGATAACGCGGGCTACAATATGGCCAAATGGTGCGTAGGTCTGTTAGCGAGGTCGCGCAGAGTTTAGTGGCGCTTGTGTCGCCGATGTTCCCATATGGGTGTTTGTATGCGCCCCGGATTTGGCGATTGAACATATCTCCACATAAAAGATGATATGTTTGTCAAAAAGCGAAACGACAGGCCTCTTTCTGTGCCGTCTATAGTCCCGCACAAAGCCGTGACGTGTTCGGGCCGCCAGCAATGCGTCGCAGCCTAATCTCGCTCACGCATCAAGCGATTTCACCCGCCGGCCACTCGTTAAGGCGGATCAATTCGAAGCCCTAGAGCGGTTTAAGGTTTCTTTGAAACGCACTGCTA
>JBCCLR010000224.1:0-5882 GCA_039026755.1 Pseudomonadota bacterium
TCAATGTAGTCTTGTGGGCCGGTACGCTTATCTGCCTGTTAGGGCTCACTTACGTGACGCCCTGGATAGGGCTGGGTGTTGCTGGTGTTCTGGCTGGGTATAGCGCACTGAAGCGGGCCACCACTGGCGCTTGGCTGTTACCGGTGAGCATCGCGTCGTATGCAGTCTATTTTTGGTGCTCAAAAGCCCCTTATTCCGTGCCATGGGTTGCACTCGATGAGGTCTTTTTCGCACTGTTCCATGCTTTTGCGTTACTCTTTTTGGCGCAGGTCCATCAGCATGGGCGGCATCATCGAGCGCTTGCGGTTCTACTTGGGAGTGGGCTCATCACAACCGCTGGGCTGGCTGACGTATCGCCAGCTGCGGCGGAGCAAATGAGCTTCATATTTCAATCTGTTACGGTATGCGCCGCGATCTGGCTGTGCGTCCTGACGGCATTCCGGCAGGGTGACGGCTCTGGGCTGGAGCAAGGCCTCAAGCCCCTATTTGTTCATATGCTAGTCACATCAGCGCTGATTGCCGCGCTTGGTTTGCCCTACGTGTTTGGTGCAGGGTCTGATCGCGTGGCGATGGTCACAACAATGTGTTTCGTCGGTAATGCACTGTTCCTAGTATTCTCGGCCAGCGGAGGGAAGGACATGCGTTGGCACCATGATATTGACACTTTTGAAACTACACCTGGCCTAAAATACAAGTCTTGTATCGAAGTTGACGTGAAACACGGGGATGTGCGGGCCGCTATGTCAGAGCAGCAAAGCGATACCAACCCAGCAAGCGAACACGGCGGCGCCGAGGACGGCGTTGTCGCGACATTTGGCCGTGATTCGACTGTGCTTGACGGTGATACGCTTGGCATCAAGCGCATCGCCGTTACAAAAAAGGCACTCGATAAGCTCACCGGGGTGCTGAGTTTCGAGACACTCTGCGCCGTCGCAGACCAGGCTATTGCACAAACCAAACGCTATGGGCGGCCGCACTCTGCCATCATGCTTCGCTATGACGACTTTACCGACGTGCGCGCTGAACTGGGCGAACCCACTGCGCAGCGCGCGGTGAAGCTGCTTGCGGTGACATGCAAGCGCGAATTACGCGATAGTGATGCGCTTGGGCGCGTATCGCCGGATCTTTTTGTGGGGCTTCTGCCAGAAACAGAGGTACAGGGTGCGGCCTCAGCGTTGCACCGTGCTTGCAAAGCAATCGCCCAGCGTACCGTTCCAACCGCAGCGGGCATGCAAAGCTTGCGTGTGTCCGTGTCGTCGACCTCACTGCGCGATGTTGATGATAGCTTTGACGTTGTGCTTGACCGATTAACTGCCAATCTTTCTACAGACCTGCCGCCGCTGCCTGTGCACGCTGCAAAATTGCCAGGAAGATTGGACTAAAGGTCAGATGCGGCCAAGCATCCCCGCAGGCCGGCACGGTAATCGGGGTAGATCAGACGCACACCGAGTGCCTGCTTGATCTTATTATTCTTGACGCGCCGGCATTGGCTGTAAAACTCTTTGCCGCGTGCGCTTAAGTCTGCATCTTCCAGCGTAACGAGCGGCGGCGGCGTGATGCCGAGCAATTGGCAAGCATAGTCCTCAACCGCCCAGCCAGAAGCAGGCTCATCATCGGCCACATTGTAGATTTCGCCTGGGCTTGGCGCGTACGCCGATGCGATGAG
This sequence comes from Pseudomonadota bacterium, assembly GCA_039026755.1. Taxonomy (GTDB): domain Bacteria; phylum Pseudomonadota; class Alphaproteobacteria; order Sphingomonadales; family CAKZYD01; genus CAKZYD01. The sequence continues at coordinate 1,667 of JBCCLR010000224.1, forward strand.
GGTTTGCACGATATCATCCACATGAATGCGGCTGAAGACTTGCCCCGGCTTATCAATACGGCTCATTTTGCCGCTTCGGGCGCGTTCTATGGCGCTGCGGCCTGGCCCGTAGATGCCTGGCAAGCGAAAGATATGGCTTGCGTGATGCCCGCGCCAGTCCGCATCGGCGCGCTGGCGCGCGGCGTTTGTGCCGCCTGCGGCCGGCGTTGCCTCATCAACCCAAGCACCGGCATGGTCGCCATACACACCGGTTGTTGACAAATAGGCAAGCCAGTGCGTGCCGTTGGTCAGTTGCTCCAAAGAATAGCAGGCCAGCACGGGGTCTGCCGTCTCCACGTCACCATCGCGCCAGCCGCGGCGCGGCGGGATCGTGCTGAGAATATGGCTTGCAGCTTCAATTTTCGCTGCAATGTCCGCGCTGGCTTGGCTCCCATCGAAGCTATAGGTTTCAATGCCGAGCTTTGCGATGCGCTCGGCTTTTGCTGCAGACGTGACAGTGCCCGCCACATGCCAACCCATGAGCCGTGCCGCCTGCGCAAAGCGCAGGCCGGTAAAGCCAAGCCCGAACACAAATAACCGCTTTGTCATGCCATCCTCTTGATTTTCCCGGCAGCACGGCTCATCACATGCCGCTGCTTTCTGGGTCAGACGTTAAGGACATAGTTGCCCCATGCCGAAAATAGAAGAAGAAGTCGCGCGCCGCCGCACATTCGCGATTATTTCGCACCCTGATGCCGGCAAGACGACACTCACGGAAAAACTGCTGCTGTTTGGCGGCGCCATTGAGATGGCAGGGGCCGTAAAAGCGCGCGGCGAGCGCCGGCGGGCCCGTTCTGATTGGATGAAGGTGGAGCAAGAGCGCGGCATCTCCGTGGCGTCATCGGTGATGACCTTTGAAAATGACAATAAGATTTTCAACCTGCTCGACACGCCAGGCCATGAAGATTTTTCAGAAGACACGTATCGCACGCTGTCGGCCGTTGATGCGGCCATCATGGTGCTGGATGCCGCCAAGGGCATCGAAGCGCAAACCCGCAAGCTGTTTGAAGTCTGCCGATTGCGCGATGTTCCCATTCTCACCTTTATCAATAAGATGGACCGCGAGGGCCAAGATCCGTTCACCCTCCTCGATGAGATCGAGCAGGGCCTGGCCCTCGACGTGTGCCCAGCGTCTTGGCCGATTGGCATGGGCCGGAACTTCAAGGGCTGTTATGACCTGCTGAAAAACCAGCTGGTGATGTTTGACCGTGCGTCAGGCGACAGGGTGACCGAAGCGGTCGATATGGCGGGGCTGGATGATCCTAAACTCGGCGATTTTCTTGACGCGGAAGAAATCGACACGTTGCGCGAAGAGGTGGAAATGGCGCAAGGCCTGTGCCCACCCTTTGATTTAACCGCGTTTCTACAAGGCACGCTAACGCCGGTTTATTTTGGTTCCGCCATCAATAATTTCGGCGTACGCGAATTGCTTGCCGGTGTCGGTAAATTTGCGCCAGCGCCTTCTGCCCAGGCGGCTGAGCAGCGTGCGGTAGAGGCCAGTGAAAAGCCCGTCACCGCCTTCGTTTTTAAAATTCAGGCCAATATGGACCCCAAACACCGCGACCGGATCGCCTTTGTGCGGCTCTGTAGCGGGCATTTTAAGCGCGGGATGAAGCTCACGCATGTTGCCTCGGCAAAGCAGATGACCATGCATTCCCCGCAGCTGTTTTTAGCGCGCGACCGCGAAGTGGCCGAAGATGCGTTTGCAGGCGATATTGTGGGTCTACCAAATCATGGCGCTCTGCGCATTGGCGATACGCTGACGGAGGGCGAGACGCTGAAATTCAGCGGCATTCCGTCATTCGCGCCGGAATATTTACAAAAAGTGCGCCCCGAAGACCCCATGAAAGCCAAGCATCTGGGCCGCGCGCTCACCCAGTTGGCAGAAGAGGGGGCCGCCCGCGTCTTCAAGCCGCTGATTGGCTCTGACTGGATTGTCGGCGTCGTCGGGCCATTGCAGTTTGACATCCTGGCTGACCGCGTGCGCACGGAATACGACATTCCCATCCGCTTTGAAGCGACGCAGCTTTATACCGCACGCTGGATAGAGGCAGCTGCAGAGCGCGACATTAAAGACTTCGTCGATGCCAACCGCACCGCCGTCGCGCAAGACCATCTAGAAGACTGGGTCTTCCTCGCGCGAAATGCCTGGCATTTGGACAAGGCGCAGGACGATTATAAAGCGCTGACATTTGTGGCGACGAAGACGCAGGTTTAGGGGGGAGAGGTTGCTGGGATGAAGGAGACTGTTACCGGCAGCTAGGTTGAGGTGGAATGAACCCTTAGCAGCCATTTGTGAGCAATGAGAATTCGCTAACAAACAGTGATTTCAAAAAGGGTTGACTTCGGGATCGTTTAAACACGCAGTGTAATTGGCAAAGAAAAAATCTATTTCGTAGCGGTCGTAATACATAAAGCCCGCTTCGTCTTCGTTCATAACCACAGCATTTTCCGACCGTAATTCAATTTGGCGGTCTTTTATTTGAATAGCTCGAAGACCGTTTTCAACCTCGGGAAATGCCCACTGGGCAGCTGAAAAGTATTGGCTTTGAAAATATGGCCAAGAGTAAAGCTGCCTTTGTTCTTCTAACTCCTCATAATCTTCATCCATGCGTTGTGACGCCATGACTCTGATGGAATATGAGAAAGGGTCTGGATTGGTCGGCTCGCCGTATCTGGCAATCAGTTTTTCCACAATGATTTCGATTTGCTGCCCTCGATCAATGCGTGCGGTATATCCTGTCCTCAGCTTCAATCCACAAATGCCGGTCGAAGGCGACGCGATAACGAGGGCCTGCTCAAATTCACCGGCGCCGATCTGATTTTGATCGACCTTAAAGACCCCAGGTGCAACCTCACTGGCAGTATCTATAGTTGAGATGCTTTGTCCCTGAGTTAGCCCGAACACTTTAGCGTATGCGGCACTCTGTTGAAATCCAAAAAAAAGTACAAAGCTAGCTAAGTATTGACGCATCAGTATGCCCTCTAAAGAAAAAAAAGTTTTAGCCCCCGCAGCAAATGTCGGCGTACGTCACACACGTAGTCTTCAGAAGCGAAAAACAAAGCTCAGGACAGCGCCTTGCACCGGCCTAACTCTCTCGCGCCGCTAACCCTCGCTAACCCTTATCTCGCGCGTCCCGCGCGGCGACGACGGCTTGCTTTAGGGCGCTGTAGCCCACTGCGCCGGGGATGAGGGTGTCGCCGATAATGTAGCCCGGTGTGCCGTTGAGGCCGAGGCGGCGCGCGAGCGCGAAATTCTGCTTGATGGATTGGGTGATGTCTTCATCATCCATATCGCGCTGCAGTTGGCGCACGTCATAGCCGGTGCTTTGGGCAATTTGCAAAATACGGTCTTTGGTCAAGCGGGTTGGGCTTTCATAAAGCGCGCGGTGAAATTTGAGGAAATTACCGTCTTGCCGCCCCGCAGCGAGCGCCGCGATGGCTGAATCAGCAGAGTGGGTTGCCGTGCCATTGTCGCGGATGGGCCACTGCCGAAAGAGCACATTTACATCTTTGTCGTTTCGCAGCAGCCGCTCGATATCATTTAGGCCCTTGCGGCAAAAGCCGCACTGGTAGTCATAGAATTCAACAATGGTCACGCTGGCATCTTTGGGGCCGACGAGCACGGCGCCAATTTCGCTATAAAGCGCCGGCCCAGCTGCCACAATGGCTTGCTGCGTTTGCTTTTCGCGCAAGATCTCCATGGCTTCGGGGATAATCTCTGGGTTGTCCAGAATATAGCTGCGGATCAACGCTTCAATTTCGGCCTTTTGCGCCGTGCCGAGCGTCTGCGCAAGCGAAGTTTGTGTGAGCGTCGCCATGACCATCACAACCAATAAAATGAAACGCAACATGTATGGTTATCTCCGTGAGCGGCGGTTTTGCTGCTGCAGCGATTGCTGCGCTAAAAACAGCAGGTCCTGCGCGCGTAGCCATTTTGGGCTGCCAGCGTCCAGCATCTGTGCCGCGCGCTGCGCATTTTGAACGGCAGGTCCAAATTGCCCAATCAAAGCATAGCGTTCAGCGGTTGCCAGGCTTGCCTTCCCCACTTGTTCGGTTTGATTGTAAGCGATTGACAGTTGATACCATGTGAACGGGTTATCGGGCGCGAGGAATGTGGAAAGTTCAAGCGTTTTAATCGCTTCATTAAGGTGATCTGGATTGTCAGACGCAATCA
>JBCCLR010000225.1:0-5874 GCA_039026755.1 Pseudomonadota bacterium
CGGCTGTATGATTACCAAAACGCTCATTATTTCCGCTGTGCAGTCTGCCGAGATCATCGCGCATGCGCAGCGCGAATTTCCATCAGAGGCTTGCGGCTTACTCTATGGTGTACATGATGGAGCGAAAGCGTGTGTAGATCGAATTGCCGCCGCGCCGAATGCAGAGACAGCCGCGCCCCAGCGACGGTTTTCGATAGATCCAGGTTTTCTGCTTCAGGCACATAAAACTGCGCGGCGGACAGGCGAGGCTATCATTGGCCACTATCACTCCCACCCTTCTGGCGAGGCCCAGCCCTCGCTCTATGATGTGTCTCAGATCGCTGACCCGCGCGCAATTTGGCTCATTTGCGGTATAACACCTGGCCACGCGGCTGCTCTCCAAGCGTTTATGCCTGACACTGATCTCTGCGGCTTTATAGCGCTTGATATGACAACAATCACAACTTAGCGTTTTCAATTGGAAAAGGAAATGGGGAGGTCTTCACCTATGGCAATCGGCTCGGTAAAGTGGTTCAACGACACTAAGGGCTATGGGTTCATCACGCCAGATGAAGGTGCACGTGATATCTTTGTGCACATCACAGCGGTGAAGGACGCTGGCCTTGAAAGTCTGAACGAAGGCCAACGCTTAGAATTTGAGCTCACACAGAACAAGGACGGCAAAACAAAGGCCACCGGCCTAAAAGTCCTGTAGTCTTTATGACCTAGCTGGTTTTGCGAAAACTGAGTGTGACCTGGCCGATCTCTAGGCCCCAACGGCTCACATAAGCACGGTTGAGGAGTATACCGTCTGGCTGCAAAATCATCCAGTCGTCAAAGCCGACTTTCCACGTGTCGTCACCCACTTTTAGGTTCATTTTATACGTCCAGTGCAGCGCATTGCCGTTTAGCTCCCCGGTGGCTTCGCCGATGATATCGCCAAATGTCCCGGTGTAGTTGCCGTCGGGCGTCTGGTTTATGCGCCAAATTCGCTGCTCTGTCTCACCATCATCATAGAGAAAGTCCTCGATTAGAACCAGTGTATCGCCATCGCGTTCACCGACAATATCAACCACGAACGTGCGGCGAAATTTGCCGAAGCGATCTTCAAACAGACCGTACGCTTTGGTGGTTCCCGCGAAATAATCTGCCAAATCAAATTCGGGCGTTTTGCCTTGGAAGTCTGAAATCTTCGCGCCGGCGCAGCTAGCCAGGCTGAGGAGCGCGACGCCCATAAGCGCGAGCTTTGAGAATATGTTCATATGCAGTTGTCCTTCTTTGCACTTCTTTACGCAGACCTGCTCAGCATGGTTTCATCGCCCTTTTGGAGTTGAGCTAGATCAATCCAAAGATGACTGATTTGTGCTTGCCTATCGAAGCTTTGCAATGGGGCAGGGCAGCGATGGAGGTCGTGATGGAGTTGGTAATACCCGTTGATAAATTGAGTTTCATCATCCTAAAAGCGCGCGAATACGATGCGAAGGTCGCGCCATCCGGCATGAACGGAAATGCCGAAGGGGACTACTCGGCGGCTGCTGGATTGCTCGAACATCATGGCGATGATTCAACCCGTGATGAAATCCACCATTTGATCGATGATTTAAATGACGAAGAAGCTATTGAATTAGTCGCTCTGAGCTGGGTTGGTCGCGGTACTTTTGCCGCTGAGGATTGGGATGAGGCGCGCACCATTGCAGCCGATGAAAAGGGCAGTCATTCAACGGCGGAATACCTGCTTGGTACGCCGTTGATTGCCGACTATCTTGAAGAAGGCCTGGCGGCGTTTAACAAGCACGTAGACGCTCTTTAAGTACCCGTGCAACCATTGCTGCGTGCTGCAAGGCATGCTGTAGAGCGTGCGCTGCCTGCAGCGTCTAGCATCTCCCTAACGCCAGCATGACGCTTGCGCTATAGCGTTGTAAACACGGCTTTAGTTTGCAGATACAGGTTGAGACCTTCGATCCCATTTTCATGGCCGATGCCAGATTGCTTAAATCCGCCTAGGGGCACATCCCAATCGGCTGTCATGGTGGTGTTTACGCCAATGTTGCCCGCCTTAATGCGCCGCGCCATTTTATGCGCTGTGCCAACGTTTTCAGTCCAGATGGCCGCAGCAAGCCCGTAGTCATTGTCGTTGGCCAGCGTCACCGCTTCGTCCGCGTCTTTAAAGGTTTGTACAACCAGGACAGGGCCAAAAATTTCTTCGCGCACGATGGTCATGTCATTGCGCGTCTGCTTTATCACTGTCGGCTCTAAAAAGAAGCCTTGGTTGCCCACACGCCGTCCGCCGGAGGCAATTTCCGCACCTTCCGCTTTACCGGTTTCGATGTATCCGGTGACGCGGTCAAACTGCTTTTGGGAGACCAGAGGACCGATCTGTGTCTCATCATCAAGACCAGGGCCAAGTTTCAACGCAGAGCCAAATTGCGCCACGCCTTCAATTACCTGATCAGCAATACTCTCCTGAACATAGAGCCGCGATGGCGCGGTGCAGGTTTGCCCCGCATTATAACATATCCCCATGGCAGACATCGGGATGGCTTTTTCAAGATTTGCATCTTCCATGATGAGGTTTGGGGACTTGCCACCAAGCTCGAGGCTCACTTTGCGCAAGTCCTCCGCGGCCATTTTTGCAATTGCCTTGCCGGTCATGGTTGAGCCCGTAAAGGCAATCTTATCGATGCCGGGGTGCGAGGCAATTGCCGCGCCGACGGTGGCGCCATAACCAGTAACGATATTGACGACGCCTTCAGGTAGGCCTGCCTCAAGCATGAGACTGCCGAGCCGCAGGGCGGTCAGAGAGGTGTCTTCAGCCGGTTTTAAAACGGCGGTGCAGCCTGCTGCCAGCGCAGGACCAAGCTTCATACAGGCCATGACGATGGGGTAGTTCCAAGGGATAATCAGCCCGGCAACGCCAACCGGCTCTTTCATGGTGTAGACATGATGATCGCCGGGCATTGAGATCGTGTGGGTAGAGCCGGTGATTTTATCAGCCCAGCCGGCATAATAGCGCATTGCATTAATGGCGGAGATAACTTCGCCGCGCGCCGCTGAAATGGGCTTGCCGTTGTCTAATGTTTCGAGAATGGCCAGCTCTTCGGCGTGCGCTTCAAAGTGGTCTGCGATCCTATATATGAGCTTGGCCCGTGCATCCGGCTTCATGGCGCCCCAAGGCCCGTCTTCAAACGCTGCACGCGCCGCTGTAACGGCACTATCCACATCGTTTTTTGAACTTTCACCGATGGCTGAGATCTGTGCGCCATCGGCTGGGTTGATCACTGCGATGGGGTCGCCGCCAGAGGCTTGCCGCCAGTCGCTGCCGATGAGCACCTCATGCTGCTTGCCTAAGAATTCGGTGATGCTTTGGGGGAGATCTATAACGGCCATAATGCGCTCCTTCGCCCATATCGGCGGTGTTTGATGGAGCGAACATAGCGCCGGCATATCTCCAGATCACCTCGTTTTAGGCTTTATTCGCGGGGTGAATAGGCGGGCTCGCCGTCAGACCAATCGGTCACATGCGTGCTTCAGAACCGCCCAACAATCAAGCCCGGGTGCAAACCATAAAGCGCCGGATAAATGCAGCCAATTTCGCTCCACTGCCGCAGCGTTTGGGTGCTGTACCAGAAAGGTGCTTAGTTCTTTATGCAGGCGTGGGCGGTCCCAGTCAGCCATTTCATAGCAAAAGACCTCTACCGCCTCGGCAAAGGAGATTTCGGGGTAGTCATCTTTCAGGCCATATGTGAGGAACCACTCCAGCAAATTCAGTCGCGGCATCGTTTCAACCCCGGTGATGCGGCCAATCTGCGCATATTTTGGGTTGGGATGAAATCGCGATTTCATAACAGGTCTATTTTGCAACTTGTCGCGATGAACATCTGTGATTAACGTTTCCACTCAGGGATTTGGACACAGCGCTCTTAACATATGCAAACGAAACATAAAGTTCTTGCCGCGTGCACGGTTGGCAACGGCATCAGCAGTACGGTTATGGTCTACACCGTTTTCGGACTGTTTTTGATACCGATTTCAACCGAATTTGATTGGCCGCGATCCGTCGTTTCTAGCGTACTGCTGATATTGGCTGTGATGGGCGCCATTGCGTATCCATTTATTGGCCGGACCATAGATCGCTATGGACCACGCAAAGTGCTCATTCCGGGCCTGATTGCTTATGGGACGAGCGTTGCTCTGATCTCCACAACGACTGCTAATGTTGTTCATTTTTATGCGATTTTCGCCATGCTGGGCGTTGCCGCAGCCATCCCCAGCAGCGCTATGCTGACCAAGGTTATTGCCGGTTGGTTTGAAAAGGGGCGTGGCTTTGCACTGGGTTTCGCAGGCGGGGGCGGCAACGGCGTCGGCGCGGCGATATCGCCGATTTTCACCGCTGCTTTGATCGCACAATTTGGCTGGCGCGGCGCATTTGTGGGCATCGCCTGCATCATCTTGGCGCTGGGGCTGCCCACATTCCTGCTGCTTTTACGCGACCCGCCGCAACACTCTCACGGCGAGAACGCGGTTGGCGAAGGAATGACACTGCAGGAAACGTTGAAAACGCCGACCTTCTGGATTTTGCTTGCCGCGACCGCAACCGGGGCTGGCTGCATGACGGCAGTATTTGCCCATGTTGTGCCCATACTCGTGGATCGCGGCATTGCCATGAATAACGCCGTGTCGGTGCTTGCGACTTTTTCCATCGTCACCGCAATTTGGCAAATTGGCATCGGCATGCTCCTTGATCGTTTGCCGCGCCCGTGGATTGCGGCGCCGTTTTACCTTTTGGCCGTGCTTGGCATGTTCCTGCTCAGCCAGTCAGACATGCAGTTCACTTTGTTTACCGCAGGCGTTCTCATGGGGCTCGGTCTTGGCACCGAATACGGCGTCCTGCCGTTCTTATTGTCACGGTATTTCGGCGTAAAGCACTATGGCGCGATTTCTGGCGTTGCTTATGGTGTGCTTGCTCTCATTCAAGGCTTGGCACCGGTTCTCATGGATCTCGACTATGATTTGAACGGATCCTATCAAATGGCGCTGATTGTCATCTCAATCGCCATGATTATTGGAGCCGGCCTTTTAACACGGCTGCGCCCACTGGGCCTTTTATCGAGCGCCTAGTGCAATTATAGCGCGATGTTTCGCGCAGCAATGGTCGCGGTGTTTTGATCAGACGCAAGCGGGCAGGGCGTATCCACGGCCCAGCCCTTTAATGTTGCAACCGCCGCCGCGCGGTGCTTCGCTTAATGTCCGCTAGATTGGTAACCCATTGCGGCGGCGCATGTACGTTGCGGCCACCAAGACTGACCCGAATAACACCCCTGCCGCCGGAGTTGGCACGGCAGATATCGACAGATCAAAAGAACCGCTGGCTGGTGCATCATCGCCTTCAAAAAACAGAAATGCATAGCTGCCCGCGGCAAGCTTCCGATACAGCACGTCGCCGGCGTTCGCGGCAGTATCCGGCGCGGTTCCTAAGCGGCGGCAGTCGACATTGACGCTAAGACCTGGAAACCGATCGCGGTTTCCCTCACAGGGACCAAAATTTGTCCCACTTTCGCCCTCAATGAAAGACAGATCACTTAAGTCTTGCAGTGCATATATTCCAGAGCCTGGATTTGTCAGCTGCAGATTGCCAAGGCTCAGATTAAACATACCGTTATCAACGGTAAAATCCGCCCGTCCGGCAATCCGTCGTCCGCTGCCGGTATCAAAGCGCACCGAAAACGTGTTGGGGGGCGTTGAAGGGGCGGCAGCAAATGCATCGCCGGCTCCACCAAAGCCTAGTTTTTGGCCAGAAACACTTGGTCCATCAAGGGTTGCCGCATGGGCGGCTAAAGCGGTTAAGCTGACAGCAACACACGCCGCAGCTTTTGCAAAAATCGATTGCATGGTAGA
>JBCCLR010000226.1:0-5791 GCA_039026755.1 Pseudomonadota bacterium
GTTAACGTCCGCGTTTTTGGCTTTATTCCTTGGTGCGTGTTTACGCCGCACGGCACGTACTGAAGCAGTACTGGCGCCAGGGCTGTCTTGAGAACCAAAAGGCGCTCAAGCCGCTTAATTACAGCTCTTAAAGATGCCCTTTGGCCCAAAGTGCAGCTTGCGTGCGGTTGTCGACATTAAGCGCGCGGAAAATGGATGATACGTGAATCCGAACCGTATTCGGCGACATGCCCAAATCAGCTGCGATGTCACTATTGGACTTGCCTTCTGCAAGTAGCTTGAGAACTTGAGTTTGCCGCGGTGTTAAACGCACGGCATTCTGCTGATCTTCGCGTTCGGCGTCCTCGGCGGACTTACGCGGCCGGCGCAAGAAAATTTTCCGGTCGAGCGCGACTTTTACAGCCTTTTGAAATTCGTCTGGCGTCGCGCAATAAGACAGCACCGAATGCGCGCCTTTATCAATGGCGCGCTCATGCTTGCCAAAATCCTCAGGATGCGTCAGCAGCACCAGGCCGGAAGACGGCGCGGCATTAGCGATCAAATCCACAACGGAGAGCTCGTGTCCATTTAAGTCGGCAACGATCACATCAGGCGCTGGGCCATCGCCAAGAATCCGTAATGCTTGCTTTGGCGACTCGGCCTCGACAATGGATTCGACCTCAAACTGGTCCTGAAATACCTGCGCGAGACCCATGCGCTGGGCCCAGTATTCGTCTACTATGAGTACCTTCATGAACGATCCTAGAGTTTTCAAGCCAGATCGCATCTAAAGGCCCGATTGGGGCATGACGCACTTGTTTGTGTGCGCATATGCTTATTTGTATATCTAACTACATAGTCCAAATAGCGCAGGTATCAACAGATAAAATAAGGTTTTGTTCGCCTAGCGCGCGTTTGATGAAGCGCGTGCTATGACCTTGCACCAATATTAATGCGTGTCGCATACGCCGCCATTCTCGCTTTGGCAATAAGACATTTTGCGAGATGGAGAGTTTTTTTATGGGTTACCGACAATGCATGTGAGGTCCACCTAGTTTTCACTTTCGCACTTTTGAAGTGGGGTAATGCGCAGGCTGCCAGAACATATCCACATCCTTCAAGGACGTGGCTTGCTTGGCCGGCCCTGGTCCGTGGCAATGGCCATCAAATAGCCCAAGCGGCAATAAACGGAATAGCTGTTCTCAAGTCGCCCAAATGGCGGTAGACCAAATAACTGGTCTCACGTAGCGCAAGGCGCTATAGATCAAATAACCGGTCTGAAGTAGCGCTAGGCGCGGTAGACCAAATAAAAATGGTGCCGGTTGTCGGACTCGAACCAACGACCTACCGCTTACAAGGCGGTTGCTCTACCAGCTGAGCTAAACCGGCACAAAAATCCTGCGCAGACCAACTGCAACACCGCGGTGCGTACGGTATCACTCGCAGTTTTACAATCCATTTTGCGCACGTCGAGCGATATAGAGCGCCACAGCAGCCGCGTTTGAAACGTTAAGGCTTTCCATGACTGGGTCAATATCAAGCCGCGCCAATGTATCGCAATGGTTGCTGACATTGCGCCTCAAGCCGGCCCCCTCTGCGCCCAGTACCAGAGCGATCTTCTGATTCTTCGTTACTGTCGCTTCTAGGGTTTGCGGTGCGTCGCCAGCCAGGCCAATGCTCCAATACCCCGCTGCGGCCATACTTTCGAGCGCGCGTGCCAAATTGGTGACCTTGATCCAGGGCAGCATATCCAGCGCGCCAGATGCCGCGCGCGCAAGTGTGCCGCTTTCTTTTGGCGCGTGCTTGTCTTGCATAATGATCGCTTGCGCGCCAAACGCCGCGCTTGTGCGAAAGATTGCGCCGATATTGCGCGGGTCTGTCACATGGTCGAGAACAACCAGCGGGCCATTTCGTTTGGAGGCCAGCTGCACGTCTAGGCTGGGCCCTTCAAGCGGGGCAACATGCGCACAAATGTCCTGATGAATGGCATCGGGCGATAAGTGTCCTGCATGCGCTGCGGCGTTAAATACCTCGAGATTAACACCAGGCCTGTGCCGCTCAAGCGCAGCATGTTGAGATGCTTCGGCATAAACGGTGTGTATTGTTCGGCGCGGGTTTTTGAGCGCTGCATCAACAGCATGTCGGCCAAACAGCAGAAGTTTTTGCGCCTGCTTGGGGGTGCGGCTTTTTGGGCGCTGAGCGCTCGGCCTATGGTTGTTTGATTTTACGCGTTTGCGCGGCATGCCAGGCTGTCTCATTGTTTGATATTTGCAGGGCCGTCGAAAGGCGCTGGTCACACGCGCTTTAAACGTTGACTTACCACCGCCATGTTTTTTACACAGCAGCGCTGACACTGCGCAACACTTCGCGCGATTTAGGTGTTTGCACGGTGAGGTGGCCGAGTGGTTAAAGGCAGCAGACTGTAAATCTGCCGACGTATGTCTACATAGGTTCGAATCCTATCCTCACCACCACGCTTGTTCGTTCTAGCTTGGGCGTGCTTTAAAGGCCGACTACCTCTTGACAGTCTGTGGCGTAGCTCAGGATATTAGTTCGACCTTTTTATTGCCGTGCTACGTCTCAAGTGCGTCATGCCCGCAAAGCCGAACACCGAAGAAAATAAGATCAGGCCGGAGGGCAATGGCACCGGAGACGCAATTTGAAATGTCTGTAGGTCAAGTCCCGCTGCGGTAACTAAGGAACTCTCTACGAAATTGCCGGCTTGGTCACGAAGTAGGGCTGAAAAAAACGTAGTTGTTGAGGAAAAGTCGACTACTGACCCGGGGTTCCTTGCAACAATTCTCGTGCCAAATCCAAATTGGACAGGTTCGCCAAAAACAACATCACGTGACACTGTAACTGTCCCTGTCAGTTTACCGCGTTCACCAGACTGGTTTTCAAATTCAACAACATCATTTGTGAGATCTACGTCTAACGGAGTTGAGCCGCCATCAATCAAGAATTCAACAGTACCGTCGTGATCCAAAAAGAAAAGCTCGTTGTTATCGGCAAAGCCATAACTGACAAATGCAAAGCTTGTCATGGCTCCTTGAAGTGTTCCGTCAAATTTGTAACTGAACTCAAATTTCCCGGGCTGACCTAACAAAGTTGTCTCTTCTGGTTGTGCGACCACAGAATCAAAAGAAATACTTGTGGATTCATACAAACCTGCCTCGGCAGAAGATTTTACGCTCACGAAGTTTGAGTGTATCTTCGCTGTTGCGTGTGCAGACGCGGTGGCGCTGATACTGGCACATGATGCAGATTGACCGACAACTAATTCATTTGGGTTATCGCCTGAAAGCAAATCCCCGACTGGCTCTGTGGGATCGCAATCTGCTTCTATGAAAAATACATTAAATCCAGCCGCCAAAACGTATACCGGGTTTATTATGACAACAGAAAAGACTGCTATGAAGCGTAAGATTGACTGCATATTACCCCCTTAATAACGTGCGCTAAGCACTTCGACGCGCCGCAGTTATGTTACATCACACAAATCTGACATAATGTCATCCGCGTGAAAATAGTTAACGCCTCGCCGCATTAATGCGATATAATTTTTGTGGCATACATCCTGTGCTACAAGCATAAAACTAGGCGCGCAGGTGGCCAAACCTAACTGAATTCAGCACTGGGCTGATCACTCGAAGCTTTTTGTAGCAATTCGAACCTGCGCATTTTGTTGAGGGGAGCGCCTTGCCCATTAAACCGACGCCAGATCCGGCCGAGCGCGCGGCGGCGTTTCAACGCGTGCGTGATGCGCATCAGACGGAGCTTGCCGAAGACTATGTGGAGCTCATTGAGGACTTGATTGAAATCAATGGTGAAGCGCGCTTGATCGATATTGCAGCGCATATGGGTGTCAGCCGCGCAACTGCAACCCAAACCGTCAAACGTCTCAGCCAAAATGGGTATGTCGCAGCGCAGCGCTATCGGTCGGTGTTGTTAACCGAGACCGGCAAAGACCTTGCGGCAAAAGCGCGTCAACGGCATCAAATCCTATACGATTTTCTACGGGCAGTCGGCATTGATGAAGTCACCGCGTTTAGCGATGCCGAGGGTATGGAACATCATGTCAGCGGGAAAACGCTCGCCGCGCTTAAACGGCTTACGGCCAAGCTGGGTGCTTGACCGTTTGCGGACCGGTCCTCTGGCTGCAAGGCAAGCCTCGGCAAGTGCGAAACCATATTTCCGCGGATACCGTTGGGTTGGCATAGCCTGTCTCTTTACTTTGAGAAGCATGCTTAACCCACTCGCATTCGCCGCATGTCCGATTAACGTCTAGCCTGCACCCTGGAGACTGATGCGCTATGTCTTGGCCATAGCAGGGCTGTGCATTGGCGTCTGAAATAAGGACCCTTGAACCGCAACAACCCCGGCAATTTCTGCGGCGCGGTAATCAGCTTCGGTGGTGATGCCTTTTGACAGTGTGTCCAGGCCAAGCGCCTGGCACAGGTCGCACAGCATCTTAAAGACAGCGCTCGGCGGGGCGCCTGCTTTGGTCTTAATGAGCGTGCGATCAATGTTGACGATGTCAAGCGGGGCTGTTGCCAGCATCGAAAGACTTGCCTGACCAGCACCAAATTTATCAAGCGCGATGCGGACACCGCGTGCGCGCAGCGCCTGCAGGATATCTAAAGCGACCGGCGTTTGCCAAACAGTTTTGCTGTCAGGGATTTGTAAAATCAAACGGTGCAGGTCAAATCCAAAATCGGTCACGCTGCGCGTCATACGCTCCATATGATGTGGCGCGCTGATTTCTTGGCCTGCCAATGTGAAGGCAAGGGAAATGCTATCCGGCCAGTGTTGCGCGGCTACCAGCGCTTTGTGCAGCAACATTTTTGAGACCTCACTGACGCGCCCGGACTTTTCAGCAAGCGGCAAAAACGCTGCTGCTGGTAACCGGCCAAGTGCCTTGCTGTGCCAAGACGCACGGGCCTCAAAGCAGCGCAAGTCTCCGCTCAGCCGGTCAAACACAGGCTGGTATTCAAGTTTTAGTTCATGCGCCAAATCCGCACACGCAAAGGCCTGCTGTAATGTGGTTTGTCGCTGCATGCACTTTTGATGTGACGCACAAAACGCGACGGCGGTGCCCTTGCGTGTTTGTTTTGCGTCATACAGCGCAAAGTCGGCATGCTTGAGTAACTGGGTGCGTGTGGCGGCCATCTCGGGGGAGTGTGCAAAGCCAATACTCGCCGTCACGGGCAGGGTGAAGCCATTCACCTCATGCGGTGAATTAAGGGCCTTACACAGCGCGTCGCAGCGGTGCTGCGCCATATCTGCGTGCGGTCCGCGTTGATAGACAAAAGCGAATTCATCGCCGCCGAGCCTCGCGATCTGTGCAGTAGGATCAAGATGCTGGCGCAAGCGGCTCGCCAGGCTGATCAACAATGCATCGCCGACGGGATGGCCATACATGTCATTGACCAACTTAAAGTCATCCAGGTCTAAGAGACCAAGCGTTAGCCCATGCGGCAGGCGTCCATCGATCAACCGGTCGACCGCCGCCATAAAGTGCCGCCGATTTGACAGACCGGTCAATTCGTCCCGGTGCGCCAGCGCATAATTTTTTAAGGCCAGTTGGCGCAGTGCAGTATCGCTGCGGGGTGTTGTGGCCGGATCCGTACCGCGCGGCCGCTGCCCGTCCGCGTCGGGCATCACTTGAGCTGTCTGTGTACCATAAAGCAACAGCGCTGTGTGCGTCTCGGCCAGTCGCATATGGCTGAGCGATAAACGCGTGTGGTCAAATTCTGCGCCATGATGTGTTTTATACATGCCCGACCTCGCTTGCTCGCCGCGCGCTTGTTTA
>JBCCLR010000227.1:0-5789 GCA_039026755.1 Pseudomonadota bacterium
GTTTTTTTGAAGCGCACTGCTAAGGTGCATTACGCACTGGTTAGGCGCTGGAAGCAGCGCGACGCGGTGCATCGCGCAAAGCCAGCAACGCAGCCAGTGCGCCATGGACCGACGCCCTTCGGGACGGCTTAAGCACTCCAGTGGCCGCGTCGCTCGGCTTTGAATATATTATGCATGTCCTGCAGCCTCGCTCCTAACCACTGGAGTGCTTAAGCCCTCAGGGCGCTTCAAAGAAACCTTAAACCGCTCTAGGTCTGGCTTTAAAGCGGTGCACGCTATTGGGCGGTATCTCGATCCGCGTTGAGTGCTTTTCTGCGCAGTCGTCTGACTGCAGAAATAGATACGAAAAACAACAGCGGCGCTGCAATTGCGCCGATAATGGGCGGGTTCATGAAGAAATGGATGCCGGCTTCTTTCAGCCCCTTGGCAATATAAAGAACAAGGCCCACGCCGTAATACGTCATAGCGATGGCGGAAAAGCCCTCCACTGTTTCTTGCAGCCGCACCTGGGCTTTTGCATTGCGGTTCATGGATTGCAAAAGGTCTGCATTTTGCTCCTGCACGGACACTTCAACTCGGGTGGCAAGCAGCTGGGTAACCCGGTCGATGCGGGTGGAAATGGTGGCTTGGCGATCCGATACTGCAGCGCAGGTGCGCATGGCCGGCGCGAGCCTCCGATTGACGAAAATGCCCAGGCGCTCGCGGCCCTCTGCCCGGTCCTCGCGCAGACGTTCAATGCGCTCGAGCACGATGCGGTAATAGGCCTGTGCAGCGGCGAAACGATATGCGGTTTGTGCCCCGATGGCTTCAATGTCGGCCGCCGTTTGCGACAGTTTTTGCAAAACTTCGCGGTCCCGGCCCATATCTGGCGTGTCTGACATATCCTCTAAAATGTCTGCAAGCGTGGCTTCATGCTGGGTCAGTTTGGGCTGTGCGTCTTGAGCGATGGGCAGAGCCAGCAACGCCGCGATCCGGTACATATCAAGCTCTAATAGGCGCTGCACCAGCCGCCCGCGCACCGTGTCGTCACCAGAGTTATCGATAACATAAAACCGCGTAAAGCCATCGCCGTGCAGCCGGAAGTCAGCCGCCACATAGGCCTTGCCATCGCGCATTGTGCTGGCGGAAAACTCCGCATCGCCGAAGACATCTTTAGCCTGGCTATCTGACGTATCGTCGGGCTTGCCGGCAACGACCCAGAGGCGGGTTGCACACAAAAGCGTCCCCGGCGTTTGCTTAATCCAGTCGTTGGGGAGGATTTCCAGTGGATTATAGTCGAGACCGGATGTGCCTTTTTGTGGGGCAAATACTGTGTATGTGGAAAATTCGGTATGGCGTTCCCAGATCAACAAGCCGCCGCTGAGCCGCACCACGTGATGACGTGCATCGTCTTGCGCTGCCAGGGCGCCAGCCTGCCGGCACAGCGCACTTAAGTGTTCCCGGTCCCGGGCTGCGGAGCTATCGTCAGTGTGCATCACCAGTCGCGTGACAACGGTTTTCGCAGCGCAGCTTTGCGCCGGCCGGGCGAAAAACTCGTTGATCAGCTTCTCACGCGCGTGATGGACGTCCACAGGAAAGCGGCTGTCTGGCATGGGTGTGCGTTTCCTCAACGGCCTAAATGGGCATGGGACCGACATATGCTTGTCCCGCGATAAGTCCACTTGAAGGTATGCCCGCTTTTGCACATGACGCCAGAAGCAATGTGCGCGCCAAATCGCTTGAACTAATCGACCATCGCTAAAAAGGTTGCCGCGACTTTTTTCTACCGCCTCACAAATTGTATCTGACGAGGAAAACTCTACACGTCTGCGAAGTTCCCTGTTGCAGTGCAGCTGATATTATGAAAACGTAAGCGTTACATAAAAAATGTAGGGGCTTATTTTGAAAACAATATCTATTTGTGTCGCCGTATTCCTGTTTATCGCATCATCAGCGCAGGCAGCCACCGTCCGGTTTAACGACCGGTCGCGCGGATTTGTGTTTGGTGCGATCAATTACACAACAAACCCGTTTGATTTATCGGGTGCTTTTCTAGGTGGTACGTTTAATTCGGGTGATATTGCCGAGGTAACGGCCTTAATTAATCAGTTACCGAGCTTTTCAACGCCTCAGCCTGAGGTGTTTTTCATTTCATCTACCACTCCGTTTATTATAAATTTAGACGCTGTCGGGTCGGATACCCTGAACTTTAATTTATCGGATGGTGGCTCGTTTTCCGAAGATGTCATTGATGCCTCGGCGCCTCGCCGATTGTTTCAAACGCTGTCTGGTGGTGACTACACGTTTAGTATAAACGGCTTACCGGTCTCTCCTCTCGGCGTGGTCAGCGAAACATTTGCTTTCACCGTAAGAGCGGTCCCGCTTCCAACCGCGGCCTTCTTATTCGCGCCTCTGTTTGGCGTCGGTTTTGGGGTGGCACGCTTCAGGCGAAAAGCTGCTGCATAGGTCCGCAACGACGCAGCTTTTGAACAGCACGCGTGCTTTACGGCACAAAACAGCGTCGCAGAGCGCTTAGATGCGCGCTTCTTCAATAAGCGCTCCTGCGCCCTTTGCGAGTAACGTTAGCCCAAGTTGGCGGCCAAGCTCGCGCGGTCTAGCGGCATCGCCGCTGGCCTGACCTTCCACAATCTCTGTCCCATGTAGATTAAAGACCTGCGCGCGGATCGACATTTCGCCGCCGGTTTCAGAAGCGAACGCGGCCATGGGCGAATTGCAGTGTCCGTCCAGCACCCATAGGACCTCGCGTTCGGCAAGCGCTGCGCGTTCGGCTGCTGGGTCGTTGATTTTTTGTAAGATTTCGCGGGCGCGCCAATCATGTTCGGCGCATTCAACAGCCACGATGCCCTGCGTTGCAGCAGGTAGAATGTCATCAATACCAAACACATGGCTTATCCGGTCAGCCATGCCGACCCTTTCTAAGCCAGATTTTGCCATCAACAGCAGGTCCGCCGGCGGTGTTTGGCCACCATCGGTAAGGTTCTGGCCAATACGGTTATCCAGCTTATGGATACGAGTATCCGCAGCGCCGCGAAAGTGAATAACCTCAATGCCTGGATACATTTGGCGCAGCTGCGCGGCGCGGCGGACAGCGTTGGTGCCCACGCGGTAGCCAGTCCCATCAGAGTTTAAAAACGCATCCACGTCTCTATCTAGAGGCATGACCAGCGCATCTTGCGCGCCGTCGCGGGGTAAATACGCGCCGATTACCACGCCAGGGGTTTCTTCATTGCTCGGTACGTCTTTAAGGGAATGCATGGCCAGGCGAATGGCCCCACTGCGCAGGCCTGCGCGAATGCTCTCTACGAATGCACCGCCTTTACCGCCATGTGTCGCCAGCTTGCTGGTTTGGTCGGTATCACCCCGCGTTGCCATGTCGGCGATATCAATCTCGACATCGGGCCACGCAGCTATGATGCGGTCGATAATATCGAGCGTTTGGGCCATGGCCATTTTGCTTTTGCGGGTGCCGATCGCCAGGCGCTCCATGCGGGTCTTCCTTATGCTGCGAGAGTATGCGGGGATGAAAAGTCTGTGCTCAGATGGTCTAGGGCAATTCGGACGTTTTGAAATGCGCACCGATGCTGCGGCGTGTTGGCCGAGCTGGCCGCATGGCGCGTTTGACCTTGTGTTGATGATAGATGATCAGGCTGAGCCCAACGATCAATGGAACGGCCCACAGCGCCGGCGCAAGCGCCAGCTCAGGAATATAGCGCACCGCCCCAAAAGCGAAGAACGCGGTATAGACCGAGATGCCCGTGCCGACGATGCCCTTGATATGTTCGAGCAGCCAATCCATGCGCCCGGGTTTGGTTTTCAAAATAAAGATTAGGTTCGTCGCCACGGTGGCGAAACCGACAAAGGCAATGCCGATCATCATCACTTGCTTGATGATCAGGCCTTGAATTGCGCAATTTATCGAAACAATCGCCAAGAGCGCCTGCAAAGCCATGTTGAACCAGTGCCGATTGGCGGCATGGTTGCGCTTATTCAGGATGCAGCGCCAGCCATACCAGGTCAGGTTGATGGTGAGGACGGCTAGATACAGCATCATCCAGCCAAATATGCCGCGCACCAGCGCTGGGTCGGAGAATTCAGGGTGGTCAATGAGCTGCGGATGCGTGGGCATCGGCGCATAAAGTGTGGTGAGCGCCATAGCGCATGCCGCGCAGCCGGTGAACAGCATGGCATAGCTAAAAATCTTGCCCCATAGGCTGTGTAAAACGCCGCCCTTTTTGGCGATCACGGGGATCCAAAATGTGAGCAAACCTGGGGCGCCGCTGATGATATGCAGCGCGATCAGCACATCAAAGAAGGCGTGAATAGACAAAGAATTTACATCCCCCAAATGTACTAGTACTGTAGCAGCAAAGTGACCATGAAAACAAACGATACCTTGTTTACACCGCCGCATCCGTCGCGGCTGCCGTCGATTGCTGCTCTGGCGCGCACCATTTGGCGCGGTGGTGGGGATTTGCTCAGCCTGCTGCCGGGCGCAGCATATCGTATGAAGGCGGGTGAGCTTGGCTATTCGCGGCGGTCCATAAAGCTGTTTAACGATCCGGTTTTGGTAAAGGAAATTCTTGCTGATAAGGATGAGATGTTTCCCAAAAGCGACCTGATGGTGGGCGCGCTTGAGCCGCTAATTGGCGATTCCATATTCGTCTCCGATGGGGCTAAATGGCGCCGCCAACGTTCCATGATTGACCCAGCATTTTCAATGATGCGGCTCAGCATCGCCTTTAAGGCCATCATGGCGGCTATTGATGATTTTGAAGCGCGCATTGAGGCGATCGCGGATAAGTCTGGCTCAATGTCGCTTGATCTGGCCATGAGCCATCTCACTGCGGATATCATTTGCCGCACGGTATTTTCGATTTCACTCAAGTCCGACGTCGCAAAGGACGTCTTTCACGATTTTACGATTTTTGAAAAAGGTGTCGGCCAGGTCAAATTGTGGCGGTTGATTGTGAGCCCCGCGTGGGCGAAAGTGCCGCAAGAAACAGAGGTTCTGGCCGCATGCACGCGTATCCGGCGTCATATCGGCGCGCTCATTGACACCCATATGGGAGACGGCGCAGACCGCTTTAATGATATTGCTAGCGTCATCGTCAAAGCCCAGGATAAACAAACCGGCGAACCGTTTAGCCGCGAGGAATTAATAGATCAGCTTGGCGTGTTTTTTCTTGCTGGCCATGAGACCACCGCAAGCGTTCTCACATGGGCGTTTTATATTTTGGCGGCTCAGCCGGATATTGCAGAGCGTCTCAGAGCCGAAGCGGATGCGGTGTTTGGCGACGGCCCAGTTCATTTTGAAGGCACGAAAAAGCTACTGTTTGCGCGCAGCGTGTTTCGCGAGACGTTACGGCTCTATCCGCCTATCACATTCATGCCGCGTGTGGCGCTCAAAGCTGGGCGTGTGGGAGACTACCGTATCCGCAAAGGCGCGCTGATCATGATCTCTCCATGGACGTTGCACCGCCATAGCAAATACTGGCAAGACCCCGACGCGTTCGACCCCGACCGCTTCATGCCAGAGCGCAGCGCCGAGCTGACCGATGGCGCCTATATCCCGTTTGGATCGGGGCCGCATACCTGCATTGGCGCAGGCTTTGCGCTGGTTGAAAGCGTTGTCATTCTTGCGCGGATTTGCCAGCGCTTTCGATTTCAATTTGAAGCGTCAGATAAAGATATAAGACCAGCTGCGCGGCTCACCACGCGGCCGGTCAATGAGATCTGGGTGCGGCCCAAACGTGCGGCTTAGGCTCTGTTCCCTCTGAAAAGGAAGAACA
>JBCCLR010000228.1:0-5783 GCA_039026755.1 Pseudomonadota bacterium
CCCCCTCCAGGCCGCTGCGTCTCACCAGGTCTTCATTAATTTGGCTTAGCATCAGTCTCTTGTCTTTACAACTTACAATAACCATAAAGCTAAACAAGGAAGTGCAGGCCGGATCTTGCGACTGTCGGGAGAAAAGGATGCAGCCCGCTGTGCCAGCCCCAAGAACACTACGACCTCAACTTATGTAAGCGTTTTTTCACGCACCCAACTTATATTTACAACTTGCTCTCGCAACGACCAACCCGCTAAAACTATGGCGAGATAAACGATCAACAAAAGTTCGCCTGTTGCGCACCCTTCAAGCCTTAAACATATGACCCAGCAAACCCCGCTCTCGCCCCCCGAATTCCCCAAAATCTGTACCGGGCTCATCAACGGGGAACTTGCCGATGTTGCGGGTGCGCATCTGCTTGACGTGATCAATCCCGCAACTGGTAAAACGCTTCTAGAACTCGCAGAAAATTCACCCGAACAGGTCAATAAAGCAGTGCAATCGGCACATGCGGCGTTCATGAATGGGGTGTGGTCTTGCGCACCTATCAGCCAGCGCCAAAGCGTTCTTTTAAAAGCTGCAGAGCTAATCAAACAGCGCGCTGATAGCCTTGCTGCACTTGATGTTTATACCACGGGTCTGGTTTTTCACCGCTCAGCACGGCCGCAGATTTTCGCTGGCGCCAGCTGGTTTGAGTATTTCGCTGGCCGCATCGGCACGCAGGATGACAAACTGTTCCGCCAGCTGCCGGAGACGCACACCTTGGTGACGCGCGAGGCTGTTGGCACGGCGGGCCTCTTTACACCTTGGAATATTCCCTTTCAAGGCGCCTGTCTAAAGCTTGCAGCAGCGCTTGCTGCGGGCAATAGCTGCGTTTTAAAGCCTTCAGAACAAAGCCCGCTTGGCGCGGAAGCGTTGGTCACAATTTTGCATGAGGCGGGCCTGCCACGTGGTGTGTTGCATGTTGTGAACGGGCGCGGGCCAGAAACTGGGGCAGCATTAGCGCAGCACCCTTTGGTGCAGGCCATTTCCTTCACAGGCGGGGAAAATGGCGGGCGCGCAATTGCCATCGCCGCCGCGCAGCGCTTTGCCAAAGTGACGATGGAACTGGGCGGCAAATCGGCCAACATAATCTTTGATGATGCCGACTATGACCGCGCACTTGATGGCGCCATCATGGCGATTTACGCCAACAATGGCCAAGCCTGCTTAGCAGGGTCTCGCATCTTCGTGCACGCCAAAATCGCCGACCGATTTATTGCCGATTTTATTGCGCGCACGCACAATATCCGCATCGGTGACCCCTTTGACGCGGCAACCGAACTTGGGCCGCAGAGCTCGCAAGCGCATATGCAGCGCGTGCTCTCATTTTGCGATATCGCCCGGCAGGATAACTGCGAGGTCTTGGAACAGGGCAGCACGCAAGCCGAGCATGGCTACTACATTTCGCCGTCGGTGGTCCTCGCGCATGACAACAAGACACGCGTTTGCCAGGAGGAGATTTTTGGACCGTTTGCGACCTTTTTAGTGTTTGATGACGATGACGCAGTGATCGCAGCAGCCAATGATACCCGCTTTGGCTTGGCCGGATATATCTGGACGGCCGATCTCAAACGGGGCCATCGTACTGCAAGTGCGCTGCGCAGCGGTTATGTGCTGCTGAACACGCCTATGGTGCGCGAGAAAAATGCGCCCTTCGGTGGCTATGGCTTCTCCGGCGTTGACCGCGAAGGCGGCGAATGGAGCCTGAACTTTTATACTGAGCCCAAAACCATGGTGGTGCCCTATGGCAATGCACCAATCCCAAAGCTTGGTAAATCCTAAAGCCCTGAGGCACAAATTAACGTGAGGAACAGCTTTTTCGAAGAGCAGTATGTCGCCGCGCTCCTGGCGCAGCGACCGGCAGATTGTCAGCCAGACTTTGAGGCCGCGAGCCAAGCGATGGTTAAAACCTGCGCTAGCCATTTAGATATCGCCTACGGCGCGCACGAGCGCCAAACCCTCGACATCTTTCCCGCCGGTCGCGACGAGAAAACACCTCTTATCCTGTTCTTTCACGGCGGATACTGGCGCCGCAACAGTAAAAATGATCGGCGCTTTTTGGCGCGCAAATGGCTGGATGCCGGCGTTTCCTTTGCGCTGGCCAACTATAGGATTGCCCCGCATGGAAGCTTATCAGACATGTGCGAGGACGCCATCATGGCCGCGCGGTTTCTGAGCGAGAATGCCGTGCGGTTTGCCATTGATGATCGCAAAATCATCCTTTCCGGCAATTCAGCGGGCGCGCATTTGGCCGCTATTGCAGCAGCGCGCGCGAACCTTTCCATCTGCGGCGTATGTTTGCTGAGCGGGCTATTTGACGTGCGGCCTGTCGTGCACACGTCGGTTGCGGACAGCCTAAAACTGACCGAAACCGAAGCCACTGCGCAAAGTCCTATCTATGATAAACCGTTTAAAGCGCCGGCGGCAATTTTTGTGGGAAGCGATGAAACAGAGGCATTCATTCAGCAAAGCCAGATGCTTCACATGCAGCGCTGCGCGTGGGGGCTTGCCTCTTCATACGCGTTGGTAAAAGGCCAAAACCATTTTTCGATCACCGGTTTATTGGGCGACCCAACCAGCCAGATCGGTTCAGCAATCTCGGACATGATTGACGCGCCATAAAACGCTGAGGCAATAGGGGCGAAACGGCCAATCGACGCGTCAGCTCCGCGCTTGAGACAATTCAAGGTGCTAGGGTTACATGGGTCTGCCTTGCAAATCCTCAAGCACCGCAGCGCGCCGTTTGCAACTCCACTGCATCGGTTAAAGCGTGCACTGCAGCGATGCAATGCTCGGGGGATGCCCCAAATGATCAGATTTCCGTCGCACCAACAGCGGCAATATTGAACGTGTGGCCACGACCGAGCCCAGCACTGGCCCACAGATACCAACGCCATAGTCACAACGTATAGAAAAACCGAGATGATCGGAGGTGTCTTTAACAACCGGCTGGTGCATGAAGAGACCCTGAAGCAATAAAACAGAGTGTCATCAGTGCATAATGCCGCCGCCGTCGACGACCAAGGATTGACCGGTGATAAAGGCACTTAGGTCGCTGGCGAGAAAAGTGGTTGCTCCAATCATGTCTTCAGGCATGGATTCGCGCTTGATGGCGCGCTGCTGGGCGATGGCAATGCTGCGATCCTTCGCGCCTTCTTTTTGCAAAATGTTTTCGCTCAACGTTAAACCCGGGCAAATCGCATTGACCCGAATGTTGTGCTCGCCAAGCTCGACCGCCAACGCCTTGGTCATCGCCACAACCGCGCCCTTTGAGGCATCATAGTGAAGCATGTTGGGAAAACCCTTGAACACCCGATTGGTGGCAATATTCACAATGGAGCCGCCACCGCGTTCTATCATTAAAGGGGCTGCTGACTTCACCGTCTGCCACAGCCCGCGCACATTTACCCGCATCACCTGGTCCCACAGATCGATGTCGATTTCATCATAGGCCGCGAGCGGAAGTTTGCCGAAGAGTGCTGCATTGTTTACCAGGATATCTAGCCCGCCGAAAACATCGCGTACGTGCTCGGCCAGTGCCGCTTGTTGCGCCTCGTCCGTGATGTCTATTTTAGCAAAATGGGCTTCACCGCCAGCTTCGCGGATGCTCGAAACACAGGCATCACCCGCCAAAATATCGCAAACAAAAACCTTTGCGCCGGCCGCGGCAAGCCCACTGGCGAGGCGCCGGCCGATACCTTGCGCTGCGCCGGTCACAATCGCGGTTTTACCTTGTAGCACGGTCAAAGTCTTCTCCCCCAAAGTCTTGGCCAACCGGCCATTTCAAAAAGCACGACCTGCGCTACGTGAGGCCTTGCCGCGCGGTCTTTATAGCAATGCTTCTGTGCCTTGCCGGCTTGACAACGTTGCTAGGCGCCAGCCGCCATCTTATATGCTTCCGGTGTATCAAAAGCTGCGACCCAGCGCGCAGTGTTTTTCAGCGCACCAAAGGTGAAAAAATGAGGCCCAATCAACCCCAGATGTGGCTGGCACCGTGCAGTATCCAAGACCTCGGAAAGCAACTCACCCGGCGTATATCCAGACAATAGCTTACCGCCTAACTTTGGCCGCTTTATCAGCGTCTTCAGGGACGGGCCAACACCGCAAATCGCGGCATATTTCATCAGCGTGGCCAGCTTGGTTGGCCCAACAACACCAAAGCGCACAGGGGCCGTAATGCCCGCCTGGCGCAGCTGCGACACATGCCTGAGGATGGCCTGCGCATCAAAGCAAATCTGCGTAATAAGTCGCGTATTAAGACCCAACCGTTCAGCGCAATCCACCTTGTCAAGCGTGGCACGATCGAGCACAGCCGTCGGAATACGCGGGTGCCCTTCGGGATAGCTGCCGAAGGCAACATTTGGGATCGTATCGGAATTGATGATGCCGGTGTTCAGGAGGTCAAGTGCGCACTCAAACGGCCCATTGCTATGGCTGCGGTCCCCGCCCAAAACAAGCGCGCGCTTGACGTCGGCATGGTCCACCAGCTGGCGCACTGTTTCTTCAAGCTGCCGGTGGCTGGCGAAGTTGCGCGCCACCAAGTGCGGCACGGGTTTCAGGCCGTGGTCGAATGCCGCTTTCGCCACATCAACCAACTCCTGCGGCGTAGTGCTGGGCAAAGCGGCAATATAAACTGCCATACCGGGTGCCAGAAACGGCGCTGCCGCATTCAGGCCTTTAAGATCACTGGCGGTGACCTCTGCAGATGCGGTCGTGCCTAAGCTGCCCACTGCTTGTAGCTTTCACGGGCCTGATCAGAGATCGGGCATTGCGTCACCGAGGCGCGCATCTCTGTTTGAATATGGCGCTCGACAACCGGCTTGTTTGAACCACCGCCCGGCTCACCCCAGAGCACTGTCAGCTCTTCGCCTTCGCGCGCGACGCTTTCCTCAAGCATGCACAAAGAGATCCAGCGGCGGAAATTAGAAGAGTAAACAGGGTAGCAGGAGATGCCGACCTGACTGCCGTCTTTCATTACAGCGTCATAAGGATAGGTGGCATAGTGCGATGCTGGCATATCCATAAACTTATAGCGATCGCCCTCGTTAAACAGCGAGGAGAACACCCGAACCACATCTTCAGGCTCCCATACCAGCGTCATTTTTTTGCGGTGTGGTTTATTTTGCATGGCTTCGAGCGCCGCACGCCCGACAAAATCATGATCAAATTTTAAGATGTGGCCGTAGCCCAAGTCCCAAGGCGTTAAATAATAGTCTTCAATGTTCTCGCTGACCATGCTGCCGCCAAGCGAGGATGTGCCCTCAAAACCATCGGCAGGCAGCCACTCGCGATACGGCCGCATAGCATCACCGGAATAAATCGCTGCCAGCGGCGACGGGATCCAGCCGCTTTCATGCGCTACGGTTGAATATGTCTTCGACCCCGCTTCAAGCAGCCCGTAATTTTTACCAACGGCGAGGATTGCGCTCACGATCTCTTGTTTTTCCTCATATGGACCAAACAGCTCTAGCCCCGCCGCGCCCGCCATACCGTGCCGTAAAGCGCGAACCTTGCGGCCTGCGATGTTGATTTCGCCCATACCAAAAAACTTAAAGCCAGTGATCGGCCCACCATTAAGCTCCTCTAAGATGGACCAGGCGTTCGGACCCTGCACTTCCAGCCGGTAGCCTTTGCGCGTGCCGGCATTGGCAAGAGAGCGCTCATCCACGAAGCAGGTGACGTCATAGCCACCTGTTTCTGCATGATATTTGACCCAGTTTCCCGCAACCGGACGGTTGACAATGCTGAC
>JBCCLR010000229.1:0-5736 GCA_039026755.1 Pseudomonadota bacterium
CGCCCCTTCAGGTGGCGTTTTTTCACCCTCCGATTTCTCATTTTCAGGGCTGTTTTGCTTTGACAATATATATGCCTTCAATGACCGAAAGTTTTAATATTATTTCCTTACCTATTATCGCGAAGGTTGTGTGTCCAGTTTTTTGTTTTTCAACAGCAACGACTTAACGCACGCACTTATTAAGCAGGCAACCACACCCAGGCTCCCGCTGCGCGCTTGACAAACTTAGCAGATTGGTCACTGCTTTGGCGCAGCGATGTTTGGGTGGAGGTTGTCACTTTTGGTACCGATTTTGCCAGGTGCTTTGATCAAGCTCATTCTGGCGCGCCTCTTCTTTCTTACGCAGTAAAAGGATAATTTGCTGTGCGATTGATTCCGCATTTGCCTTGGACGGCAGATCTAGCGACGATTGCTTAAGCGAGCACAGGTCGTAAGGAACCCACACACGGGCGCGGCCACTGTATTTGACGATGAACCAGCCTGGCCTGTGGGACAGGGTGTAAATCCGCTCTTTTCGCATGCCCTATGAATGAGAACATTAGAAGAACAAAGTCAAGCTTGGACTAGTCAGTATCCGCGTTACACGCCGCAATTGCACCGGCCAAGATTTGCTGATTGGTCATAGCCGCATTGCGTTGATTGACGATGCGCCGAACTTGATCGACCACGCTTTGGTTCGGTGTTGGGTCCTTGGGAACCGCCGCCAATTGAGGTGCTGGACATTGCCGGTACACTGTGGGCCCAGGTATCTCGACGTCTCGATAGATTACCATTGGGGACTGGGCACAAGCGCTAAGCGCGAGACAGCAGATAATTGCGCGTCGCATGAGTTATTCTCCGCTGTAATGGATTCTAGGGGCTGTTGTTGCGCCTCTAGCTTGGAAATAAGCGCCTGGGCTTTAACTGCGGCCTGCCTGGCACGATCCTGTATGCGGCCCGCCTCTTCCAGCGCCTCTGCCTTAATGGCGCTCACAGACGCCTTACAGGACGATATGGACGCACCGGCGCTAGCAAGCGAAACCTCAAGTGCGGAAATGCGCTGACCTTTAGCGTCAAGTTTTGCTGATTGAATAGCGATGATGCCAAGCGACACAACAGCGACGATCCCTGCGCCCGCCCATCCGGCTATTGGCTTGGCCAAAATCACGATTTTCGCTCGCGCGTTTCAGCCCAATTGGCATTTGCTGCCAGGCCTAGTGAGGCCGTTATCCAAGCGGTTGATAATGTTGAAATGACTTGGCCAAGTGCATCAGGGTTACGCCAGGCGACAACGCACACGCACGATGCGGCAAAAATGCCGGTCCCCCAAATGACACGGCGTGTGAAGCGAAAGCGGTCACTGGTCATTGCGCACCCAATAAACGATAGCATACGCGATCATCCCGGCAATTGGGATAAGCAGCCATTTCGGCAAAATAAAAACACCAATCGGAAAGCCGGCCAAAAGCGCAGCGGGAGGCGCGACAGTGAGCACGCCAGCTAATGCAGCGACGGCCGTCGCAAACGCGCCAAAAATTGCTTTTTTTGTGCGGTTAAGAAAGTTTGCCATCATTCACTCCTTCAGTTCAAAATGCACGAGGTCGTCAAAACTGTTGTCACTGGTCTGAAAATCTCCATCCCAGTCGCCACCCCATCGCAGGGGCACAGCAAGGCCGTGCGCGACACCCAGAACCAGTCCGCCAAATAGATGAAACCGGTCGCGATCTTCCCAATCGATGGGCCATGGTGCGGCGTCTATGGCGTGTGACGGGTAGGTGTTGTGCTTGCCGTTTGGCCACTTCAGTTTAGACCGGCCTTCCGCAAAGGCTGCATCTTGACACTCTTGATTGCGATGCCCTTCCAAGATGGTGCAGTCAGTTACCTTAATGACTTCTCGGAACAATGACTGTAGCGGCTGCGCGCACGTATTTAGGCGAGCAAGACTGGCCTTGCTGTACTTGAATGACATAGCGGATTCCTGTAGTTAATTCGTGCTGTCACGGCGCGGGAGCATCAAACGGCCCCAATGGGCTCGTCAGAAATGGCGGGCCTTTATTCTTTCAAATCCAGCTTGAGCACTGCGTCGTCGGAGTATCGGTACTCTCGCCGTGAAAGCTCTGCTTCAATTTCTTTGACGCGCGCGTCTGTGCTTCCTGCAAACTCAACCAATTTAGCTTGAGTATCCACCAGAGCATCGATTTTATCGGCGTTCGAAAAATAGTGCAGGAACACACCAACGATAATAGGCGGTACGGTGTGCCAAAGGATCATTTCCCAGCGAGATTGCGTGTTGCATATTCTCTGCTGATCACTCACATGCCGCTCCTTTTTGTGTTTTAGGCATTAGCTTGACCAACCAGCGTCGATGTTGATCGCGGCAAGCGCGACTACTAGCTATCTAGGCCAGTGAGGGAGACGCCTGTTTGAACGTACTCAACAATACACTCTGCCGCCGCGGTCCTGCTGTTCACAACGCTTCCGCCGGACACGGACCATGACAGCTCAGGGGTGCTATCAAGGCCAGTGAGGACTAAGGGATTACCAAGCGTTATCGTGCTTGTATCCTGGAAAAGAAGCGCATTTGCCTGCCATTCAAATCGCCGCGCGCCAGTTGTGCCCATGGAGATAGAGCCAATGGCAACGCCGCCGACATTAAGTTGCATAGTATCTCCTGCTGTGGCTGACCCTGCGTCTTTTATTGTCACGTCAACGGCGGTGACGCGCGCATCAGGGGGCAACGCTCTGGTTGTTGTGCCTCCACTCGGCCGGTTAATTGGCATCGTAAAGTACTGCTTTTGCCACGTTGGCATTTTAATTTGATCAAATACCAGGCTTTTGCCGGGGCGCCCCGCGTTCCCTCCAAGAGGCGAGCCGCCAAGCGCGTTGTCGTCTATGCCGGTGATTTTATAAAAGCCGAAGTCGTTTGTTGTTGGCGTAGGTATGCGACTACCTTCAGCAATCAAGAGAGCATCACCGTCAGCTTGCGTACCCTCTAGAGAAATAGACCCAGCAGGCATTGAACAGCCGTGCATGATGACCGTTGTTGCCTTGCCAATTTTAGTATGTGTTCCTGTCATGTTGTTGGTTACGGTTGCGCCGTTTAGAACAATGCGCACCCCGCCTGCAGCATCTGACGCAGCGTCCAAGAACACGCTATTTGCGTTCGCGTTAGTTTCTTCAGGGCGGGCGTTATTAATTACAATTTGCGATGTGTTTGCGCCGCCGCCGCGCACCTTAAAGTGCAAATCGCAGTCGGTTGCGTTGTAAGAGCCGATATTGATGCAGCCACCTTTAACAACGTTAACTGATGTGCCAACACCAACGGCTCTGATATATTCAAAATTATATGCAAGTTGCTGGTCTTGATTAAGCCGCAAGCCCTCTTGCAGGTTGCGAAATTCAACGCGGCCCCAATTGAAATCAGCGTTATTAAATGGCGAGTTTGGCCCGCAGTCAAAGGCGATAGACGCGTCTGTTTTGTTTTCGCCTCGAAAAAGTACCTTGTGCAAATCAATTGATGTGATCGCGAAGCCACCGTTGCTGTCTGTTCGGATATAAGCCCTTGGCGGCGCAGTGCCGCGCATAAAGCTGACGCCGTGAATGGTGGAGTGGGTAACCCCGTCTAAAAACAGCTGCTCGCCATTTGACGGGCCTTCATACACAAGTGTTGCGGCGTTGTTGCCGTTGTTCGACATGCCATCGCCGAGCATGACGAGATTTAAGACAGTTTGAACAGTCAGAGGGCCACAGCGATAGCGCCCTTTTGGAAAATAAAGCGCGTCAGTGCCCGCTGTGGCGTCAAGCGCGGCCTGAATGGCTGCAGTGTTTAGTGTGCTGTCGTCACCGACTGCACCATACCACAAAACGTTGTGTGGGCCGTGGAATTGTCTCAGCCAGCGGCCTGTTCCACCCTCATCGGCTGCGAATATGGTGCCGCCGTTTGGTGTTGCTGTTGATGCTGAAGACCAGATGAACGTGCCGCCCCGGGGGCCTCCAACTACAGCTATTTCGTTGTTGTTTAAACTGGATTTCGCAAGAGCTAAAAGCGCTGCAAGATCAGCCGCTTGACGTGTCGAGGCTGCGGCAACGCCGATGAGCGGATCTTCCGTAATTAAAGGCGAAGTGATGCTAGGATCAGATGCTGTTGTGAGCTGGAACTTATATTCACCGTCGCCCCATATTGGACCCGGTAGTCGACCGTTTGCCGTGAGCACAACCGGGTTAGCGTTAGGTACTGTTAGTTCGGGGTTTGAATAAGTGTCTTTGCGCGTTGATGTGCCAGTCTCAAAAAAGTGCAGCAAACCACCGCTTAGAACTTGATTGTCATTGCCAAAAAAGGTCCTGCCCGGTTCAATGAGGCGTCGTGACATAGGCATTATTCCATTAAAAAACCCCGCCGAGTTGCCTGGACGGGGCTTGAATTGTTTGTGTTTTGCTTGCTTTTAGGCGGCGAGCTTTAAGTTTGGCTTGCCTTCGGTTTTTGACATTTTCTGTTTCAGCTTTGGCTCTGAAAATTCACCAAAGTACCGCACCAATGCAGGATCAGGTGTTGCGTCGCCGTCTTGCTGCAAGAACTCCATAAGAGCGTAGCACATGGCCCGAATGGAGCTTTCAAACTCTTCGCACATCGCCCTGCTGGCACTGTCATCAGGCACCCAGGAAACAATGCAATCCGCCTTCTCCGCAATAAGCTTAAGCATAACCAGCGCTGTCTCTTTGCCATCACAAGGAAAAGCGCTCGCTGCATCTCGCAGGCTTGATAATTTGTGCGTATAAAGTGCTGACAACTCAGGATCGCTACCAGCGTCCGCGTCAAGTTGCTTAGAGCACATCTCGGCCATTATCTTTGCGTAGCTCATGCCGTGCCCCCAATCTGCAAGGTGTGCGCTAATTTCGACAGCCCCTCAAGGTATTCAAACTTTACCGGGTCTGTGTCCTCCGTCGCCCATTGCTGCGAGATGTTCTCTGTGAGTTGGTTGATGAGGGTCATGAGGGGTCTCCCTTATCACGCTCATGCATGGCCAAAAGCTGGTCTTGCGCTTCGGCAACTGTCATGTATGGGTTTTTATCACCACCAGCTTTCAACAATTGACGGCGTAAGCTTCTAAGCGCCATTTCATGCTCTTTCAATCCGTCCCTTTTCTTTTCCATGCGTTCACGAACCTGCCTGACTTCGTCCTGATTAAGCTGCACTAAAAGTTTAAAAACACTGGAACCGTCCGGCTGTTTTATAGGGTAAAAAACCTTTAGATTTGGATCAGCTAATTCCCCATGCAGACTTGGCACATTCAAAAACTTCTTTTCAATTTTGCGAAGCCTATCGTAAATCATTTTCCGCAACTTGACTTTGCCGTAGCGCTCAAGATCTTCTTTGGCACCGCCGACTTGATCAATTTTCGGAGCAACTTTTTCCATGAAGTCGTCACGGGTGAACCCATCTGCGCCAGCTTCCTGAATACACTCTTCAACAGCTTTGCGAGTCATGTCAGTTAAATGTTCGTACTTGTCCCGCCGACTCATGCTGCTTTCTCCTGCTTAGCAAGCATGCTCGCAAGCTTTGTCATACCCTTAGGTGTAATAAGCGCCTGCGCGCTTGACCGCTCTTCGCCGTATTCAGTTGTCCAGCGATGCTCGCGCGTAGACATGTAGCCAAGCTGGATGCGGTCTTGGTACGCGATCCAAGGCCCCTTCCCGCCTCGTTTAAAAATCCATCGCTCTGCGCTGAGCCACTGAATGAACTTTTTAGGCTGCATGCCA
>JBCCLR010000230.1:0-5659 GCA_039026755.1 Pseudomonadota bacterium
GCAAGCGCATCAATAAGCGCGTGATGCGCTGTATAGCGCGGCAGGTTATAGCGCGCCCGGCTTTGGCCAAGCCGCAGCGATAGGTCTTTATAATGGGTGCTGCTGCGCCGCCGCTCCAGCTGCAATGTACAGACCCAAAGCGCATAAAAAGCAACTCCATATTTCGCCCGGCAGTACGCATCTAAAAAGCCGCTCTCTATCGGCGTATTATGGGCCACCAAAACGGACCCTGGGAGCTGCTGAAACAGCTTTTCCATGGCCTCATCCAGCGCGATGCCTTGGGCGAGGGCATCATGTGTCAGGCCATGGATCGCCAGCGTTGCCTCATCCATCTTTCCAGCAAAAGCAATCACATCATACTGCCCGCTCGAAACGCTGATCTGTCCGTTTTCAATGACCACGGAGCCAACGCTCAAAATACTGTCACGCGACGCATCAAGGCCTGTCGTTTCAAAATCAAAACACACAAAGCGTAGATCTTCGAAGTGCGTTGAAGGGTTTGGGAGTGGTGCAGCGAAAACATCTTTTAAGGCGCTTGTCTTGACCGCTGGCAACGCGCCTTGGCGGCGCCGCTCCAGCATCAAGCGTTGCAGCATCAGAGCATGCCGCCGGTATAAGAGAGCGCAATCGCGGACTGCTGGCGCCGCACGATGACAAACGCATCTTTTAAATGGTCACGTTCAAAACGCGACAAATCACGAATGTGCACAAGGTTATCGACGGTTTCATGATTTGCCACTTGCCGCGCTTGATGGCGCAGCCGGGTCATGGCGATAAACTCCTGCGCATCGAGTAAATCCCTGGCATCGCCTTCATTCAGCGCATCGGCTGCTTCTAAAGATTGTAAGCGCGCGCGTGTGTTGACCGCTGTAAGGTTGTTTGCAAGCGCTTTCAGCCGCGCGATATCCACAATCGGCATGATGCCGCGCTGCTTCATATTAAGCGTTTCATCTCCGCTTTTGTCTTTTTCAACGACCAATTGGCGAAAAAAGCCGAGCGGCGGCGATGCGCTGAGCGCATCCTTTGCCAAGTGGGCTAAAAACATTGAGTTTTGCTGCGCTTCGGCGATCACACTGCGGCGCAGATCTTTGCAAAATTGCCCACTGCCATGCACCGGGCGCATGTCATAAAAGATTGTCGTATGCATCACCGATTTGGGGTCGGGCGATGCAATCCATTTGCTAAACTGCGCCCGCCAACCCGACACGGTTTTGCGCAAATCCGGGTTTGAAGCCATCACATTGCCGGGGCAATAGACATAACCAGCCGCATTTAAATGGTCGGTAATAAAGCGTGCAAGCTCTTGGAAATAAGCGCCGTGCTCGGCTTCGTCATAGCTGTCATCAAAGATAAAGCCGTTGTCTTGGTCAGAG
Source organism: Pseudomonadota bacterium (assembly GCA_039026755.1). Classification (GTDB taxonomy): domain Bacteria; phylum Pseudomonadota; class Alphaproteobacteria; order Sphingomonadales; family CAKZYD01; genus CAKZYD01. The sequence goes on from JBCCLR010000230.1 coordinate 1,374, forward strand.
GCCCCGCTTTGATCGCGGCGGGCGAGAGAGCCGAACACCACAAAGTCATAAGGTACTGGCGGCGGGCCAAGCTGCGCTTCGCCCAGTTCGGCCAAGCGGCGGTGCGCGGCCTCGGCGACCGAAGACACAAATTCGGCAATCACATGCGCGGTAAGATCAGCATCGACGAGCGCCACCAGGGATTGGCCAAGCGGCTGAACCGCAGCACAGACCTCTTCCGGACTACTGGCTTTGGCCACATCTTGCGCCAAATGCAGCGCATGAATGCTCATGCGCTTTAACAGATCGCGTGCTGATACGAGGCCAACCAGATCGCCAGAAACACCTGTCACCGGCAGGTGGCTAAAATTATGCTGCATCATTAACAGCAGCGCTTCAAACCCGGCTAAGGTTTCATAAATCGTCACAGGGTTTGGCGTCATGACGTCCCCAATGGGCGTGTCATAGGACAGGCCTTTGGCCAACAGCCGCCGGCGCAAATCCTTATCCGTTAAAATTCCGCGCAGCGCGCTGTCTTGCATGATGAGCAAGGTTGACACGTCTTCATGCGCCATCAGCTGCGCCGCGTCCTTGCATGTCATATCGGCGGCGGCAGTGACGAGCGGCCGATCGGAAATGATATTCGATAAAAGCGTTCCGGCGGACTGGATAGACCCCAGCCCTTCCATGCTTTCACTGCGCTGCGCGATTGCCGCACGCAAGCGTTCAGCTTCCTCAACGGAAAAATACAACCGAAAATCGCGCGCTTCGTCACATAGGCGGTGAAAGATTTCAGCCGGCACACAATAAAGAAGCGTGTCTTCAATGGCTTTTGCGCCATGCCGGGTAACGCCATCCAGCATTAAAGAACCAAATGCAAATGCGCCGCCCGCTGAGACCATCAGCGCCAGATCACTGCCGCCTTCGAGCAGCTCAACAGCGCCCGAGCGCACAATGAACAGATACTCATTTTTTGCGCCGGCATCCAAAATCATGGTGCCGCGGCGCGCATAGCGTATGCTTATGGCTTGGGTAAGGGTGCGGAGCGCGCCATCGCTTAAGCTGTCAAATGGTCGATGCTGCCTTAAAAAGGCGTCAAGTTCGAGCTGCTCGACATCAGGCATGGCTGCACCGTTATCATTCCTCTGGTTATTCCGCTGCCCGTTTTTGGTTATATTTTTCCATGGCCTCTTCAATCAACTTAACTGCTTGCGCCGGCTCACCCCAGCCTTGCACCTTGGCCCACTTATTAGGCTCCAGGTCTTTATAGTGTTCAAAAAAGTGCGCAATCTGGTCCAGCAAGATTTGCGGCAGATCGCGATAGCTCGACACCGAGGCGTGAAAAGGGATCAGCTTGTCGGCTGGTACGGCAAGAACCTTTTCATCAAGCCCTTCTTCATCTTCCATCAGCAGTACGCCCACCGGGCGGCAGCGCATCACTGCCTTTGGAATAATCGGCTCGTTTGTCACCACAAGCACATCAACAGCATCGCCGTCATCCGCAAGGGTGTGCGGCAGAAAACCGTAATTGCACGGATAGCGCATCGAGGTGTGCAAAATGCGGTCGACATAAATTGCGCCCGATGCTTTATCAAACTCATATTTGACCGGCTCGCCGCCAAGCGAGACCTCAATCAGGACATTGATGTCCCACGGCGGATTAATGCCGGTCGGTATTTTGGCGATATCTACCATGCAAGGTGGCCTTCTGCGTGTTTCAGATGGCCCTAAAAACCATATTGCGCGGAAAATTGGAAGCGCGTCATGTCTCCGGCGAGGCCACTTTCTAGCGCCCTGCGCGCATACATGACTTCTCCGCCGAAGGTCAGGTTGGGCCGTGGTGAGTAGAGGAAATTGACATGTCCGGAGTAGATCTCGTCGGTAACGCCGCTGGTCGTCAGGTTAACGGGATTATCAGCTTTGAAGTAGCTCAGCGTCAGGTTCGAGCGATATTCATCACTCCAGAAATGCCGGTAAGAGGCAAAGCCTGAATATGATGAAATCGCATCAAGCCCGCCATTTTCATCAATCACCGCTCCATTTACGGCTGCAACAGCAACATATCGACCAATCCCATCGCCAGCGTTTGCCATGAAACGGAAGTCATCTTTTTCACCGACGTTGACCTTGCCAGACAGGCTAACACCCCACGACAACGTGCTGGCATCAAATTGGCCATTGTCGATCCGCAATTGGCGCACCAAAGCTGCTGCAGTGAACGACCCAAAATCATTTTTAAGGTTATAGCGACCCACAAAATCAGGCAGTGCGCCGTCGTCGGTCGTGATTGTGCCACCGGTGTTTGTAGTGATCCGGCTTTCTGGATTTTCAATGGCAAACTGCCACGGGCCATTGGTGTAGCGCACCATCGGTTGGCGGCCAAAGATGGTGCCTTCTGCAGGGCCAATAAAGTCGATATTCTCAGGCAACGCACCGACATTTTGGAAGGTTGTCCAGGTCTGCCCAAACAGCCAGTTATCAATCGTAAAGAAGGCGTGGCGCATCCGCGGATTATAGCTGTTTGACACCACTTCGTTGCCATCGGTGCTGACCAAGAAGTCAAGCTCAATGCGGCTGCCCACTTTATGTCCACCAACCAGCGTTTGCGTGGTGAAGAAAAACCGCGTTTCACGCGCGTTTATATGCAGATCGGTGGTGCCATTTGGTGTTGCCGAGACCGGCAATTGGCTGGGTATATAAAAGTTATTGATGATGGTGCTAAGGCCGAAGGGGTCGCCATCGCTAAAATTCGTGACCTGCACATCCGTTTTGATATAGCCGCCATAATTCACTTTAACCTTGCCGATGTTAAAGCCCTTGTCAGGCAATTCCAGATCAAGCTGGCCAATTTCTTTTAAGGCCGCAATCTCGACCGATTGCGCTTCGGCAATGGCGGCTGCTTCTTCAATCTTGTCTTGCATGTCGACGATTTTTGCCGCCTGCGAGATCACTTCTCTTTCCTCCTCAGTGATCCGCGTTTCCGAACTGTCCATCTTATCGAGGATTTGCTGCATTAAGGCTTCTAAGCGATTAACACGATCTTCTAACGAGGTTTGAGCCTGCGCTGGCGCGGCGAGCAACAGCCCGGTTAATGTGGTCGTTATCAATGCCGCTGTTTTGAGCCGCGTTGAGCGATTTTCTTGTGTTGATTTTAGCATAGATCATCATCCCCAAAAGAAGCCTTAGTCATCACGCTGCTGCTGTTTCGCAGCTTTCAGCGCGGTGACCTTATGCGTTTGAGGACACCAAAATTTCTATGCGCGGATGGTCTATGCGACCAAGGTCTAATGGCCCCCAGCGCAGCGAAAGCGCACAGTTTACGATGCATCACGAAGGTTTGCTGGAAACACCGCGCACACCAAAAGCGCATGTCCGAGGGGAGCGATTATCATGGCCACTGCAACACCGCTGACAGAAGACCCAATCTACGCCGTACCGCAGCAGACTCTAGCGCGCACAAAGTGCACCAATGAGCAATATCTCGACATGTATCGGGCGTCTATTGACGATCCCGAAGCATTCTGGGGTGAGCATGGCAAACGCCTCGACTGGATCACCCCTTATACCAAGGTTAAAAGCACTGTTTTTGGCAAGGATGAGGTCTCAATTAAGTGGTTTGAAGACGGCGTTCTCAATGTGTCAGCCAACTGCATTGATCGCCACCTCCCTGAGCGGGCGAATGACACAGCCATCATCTTTGAAGGCGATAGCCCGGCAGAGCATTATTCCATAACCTATGGCCAGCTCGCCAACCATGTCGGCCGGTTTGCCAATGTGCTGAAAAAGCTTGGCGTTCAAAAAGGGGATCGGGTCACGCTGTATATGCCGATGATCCCGGAAGCGGCCTACGCGATGCTGGCGTGTACGCGCATCGGTGCAATACACTCAATTGTGTTTGGCGGCTTTTCACCAGACGCGCTGGCGGGCCGGATTTCTGATTGTAAATCTGAATTTATTGTCACCGCCGATGAAGGCTTGCGCGGCTCTAAAGTCGTGCCGCTTAAAGACAATGTGGACCGGGCGCTTGAGCATCTGTCCATGGATGGCAATGTCGATAGTGAGGTCAAAGCCGTGCTGGTGGTTAAACGCACCGGCGGACATGTGAAGTGGAATAGCGCGGTTGACCATTGGTATCACGAGGAAGCGCTCACCGTATCAGCGGACTGCGCGCCTGAGCCCATGCATGCCGAAGACCCTATGTTTATTTTGTATACGTCCGGCTCAACCGGTAAACCCAAGGGCGTGCTCCACACGACGGGCGGGTATTTGGTGTGGGCGTCAATGACGCATGAATATGTGTTCGACTA
>JBCCLR010000231.1:0-5628 GCA_039026755.1 Pseudomonadota bacterium
ACGCGCACGATTGCGGGTTTGCCTGAGGCCTTGAGCGCGAACACGCAGCGGTCTAAATCGGCGCGGTCAAACGGACTGTGCTCTGCATCCAAACAAATTGCATCAAGCGCGCTGCGGCCAAATACTTCGCACAGCATGGCGCTTGGCGTTTTCATAAATGTGCCAACAATCGGCGAACCGGAAACCAATTTCTCCTTAAACGTGGGCATGTTGGCCGCCCACCGTTTGGTTCTGCGTGAACCCGGCCAGTGCTTCGATCGCCGCCACGAGAGCTGCGACGCCAGTGCCAGATTTTAAGTCAGTCACGTGGACTTCACGGCCATGGCGAGCGCCATCGGCATCGCGTCGCATAGCGCTCAAATCCGCGCCAACATGGCGGGCGAGGTCGCTTTTGTTCATTACCAAGATGTCTGACCGGGTAATGGCCGGCCCGCCCTTACGCGGAATATCGTCGCCCTGGCAAACGGAAATCACATAGAGCGTTACATCCGCAAGCTCAGGCGAAAACGTTGCTGCAAGATTGTCTCCGCCTGACTCAATAAAAATAATATCGAGATCGGGATGGCGGTTTTGTAAGTCCTCCACCGCGCGCAGATTGATGCTGGCGTCTTCACGAATTGCAGTATGCGGGCAGCCGCCGGTCTCCACGCCCAAAATGCGCTCAGACGGCAAGGCCTGCCAACGCATTAAGGCCTCGGCATCTTCGCGGGTATAAATATCGTTGGTGATCACAGCGATCGAATAGCGCTCACGCATGGCCATGCAAAGCGCAGCGGTAAGAGTGGTTTTACCCACGCCTATCCCGCCGCCAATGCCGATTTTAATCGGCCCGTTCGCAAACCCGCTCATGTGCTGACACCCCTCATGTGATAAAAATCCTTGGTTCATGCGTTTCGTGCAGCATGGCGCACAGGTCGGCCATCACAGAAGATGTGGCAATGTCATCTATACCGGCGCTGCAGGCGTTCTCAGCAGTCTTGTTGAGTGTTGGTTCAAGCCGCGCAAGCAAGCGTACGCCATCAGCCTGGCCAAATCGCCCAAGTCGCAGCGCTGCTTGGACCAAGTTTGTCAGCATGGCATTTAAATAGGCGGCGACCGCTGCGCGGTGGTCTATGCCCGCTACTGCGGCTGCCGCGCCGACGGCGACCGGGTAGGGTAAGGCCGCTGGCAGCTTTGCACCGCGCACGTCATCATAGGCCTCAATCGCGGTTAAAAACGCACTGCCTTGGTCCATGGTTTCGCGGTAGCGTTCCGCGCTCCCGGCCAGGCTTTGGCCAAACTCCATCAGCGTTTTCAAGTCTTGCCCATCTGCTTGCGTGCGCCAGCCTAGCGAACACAGGACACCATCGCACCAAACCGAGCCATACTTAATAAGGGCGGCAAGCCAATCGGCGAAGCTGCCCCACGTCGTGACCAGGCCCGCATCAAATGCATATTCTAGGCCGTGGCTGTAGGCAAAACCGCCGGTTGGAAAGGCCGGCGACAGCCAATAGGCCAGCCGAGCGGTCTGGTGCGCCGTGTCAGCCATGGCTGTGATCATGATGGTGGCTGTGATGCGCATCTCCGTACGCGCCGCCTTCCGGATCAAACGCAGCGCGCACGGGGCGTACGCTCGCGCCAAGGCCTTCAAGCATGGCTTGGACCACATGATCGCGGCGGATGCGGATGCTTTGGCTGGTGATTTCTGCGGCCAGATGCCGGTTGCCGATTTGCCAGGCCAATTGCACCAGATGCTGTGCATCACGGCCCGTTACTTCCATAAGGTCTTCTGGTTCGGCCAGGACTTTTATAACCTCGCCGCTTTCAAGCACCAGGCCGTCGCCATGGCGAAGCCGCTGTGCCTTGGGCAGATCAAGCGTAAAGGCCAGGCCATTGTCGGTTGTTAGCTGAATGCGCCGTCGGTGCCGGCCGGTTTCATCAAGCGTTATGGTATCAATCGGATGATCACACGCTGTCGTCACATCTGTTGCGCGCATCGCTTAATACAGGAAATACCGCTGCGCTAGGCTGACCACTTCAGCGGGTTCGCAAATCAAAAGCTCCCCATCCGCACGCACGTCATAGGTCTCCGGGTCAACCTCAATCGTCGGTTCATAGCTGTTATGCACCATGGACGCTTTTGAAATGCCGCCGCGCGTATTGCTCACCGGCAGCAGCGTTTTTCTCAGCCGCGCCTTGTCCGCCAGCGCGTCATCAATGGCTGCTTGCGACACAAATGTCGCTGCTGTGGCTGCCGGCGCTGCACCAAAGGCGCCAAACATCTCGCGGTAATGCACCGGCTGCGGCGTTGGGATCGAGGCATTGGGATCGCCCATCGGCGCTGCGGCGATCATGCCGCCAATCATCACCACATCGGGTTTGGCGCCAAAAAAGGCGGGGTCCCACACGACGATATCAGCGCGCTTACCGATTTCGATGGAGCCGATATGGCCAGCAATGCCATGCGCGATGGCGGGGTTTATGGTGTATTTGGCGACGTAGCGGCGTACGCGCGCATTGTCATTATCGCCTGTCTCGTCAGTCAAAGCTCCGCGCTGGCGCTTCATTTTATCAGCGGTTTGCCATGTGCGGATGATCGTCTCACCCACCCTTCCCATGGCTTGGCTGTCTGACGCGATAATCGAAAAGGCGCCCAAATCATGCAGAATGTCTTCGGCGGCAATGGTCTCCTTGCGGATGCGGCTTTCCGCAAAGGCAATGTCTTCCGGGATGTTTGGGTCAAGATGGTGGCAAACCATCAGCATGTCGAGATGCTCGGCGACCGTATTAACCGTGTAAGGCCGTGTTGGGTTGGTGGACGAGGGCAACACATTGCTCAGCCCGCATACTTTAATGATATCCGGCGCATGCCCGCCGCCCGCACCTTCGGTATGAAAGGCGTGGATCGTGCGCCCGGCAATGGCGTCAATGGTTGATTCGACAAAACCTGATTCATTTAATGTATCGGTGTGGATCATCACTTGCACATCAAACCGGTCGGCTACATCGAGGCAGCAATCGATGGCTGCAGGCGTCGTGCCCCAATCTTCATGCAGCTTGAGTGCGCAGGCGCCAGCACGCACCATTTCTTCTAGTGCTCCCGGCTGCGAGGCATTGCCTTTACCCGCAAAGGCCACATTCATCGGCAGGCTATCGCAGGCCTCCAGCATACGCATCATATACCAAGGCCCGGGCGTGCACGTGGTGGCAAGCGTGCCTTGCGCTGGCCCCGTGCCGCCGCCCAGCATGGTGGTGACGCCGCTCATCAACGCTTCTTCGACTTGCTGTGGGCAAATATAATGAATGTGGCTATCAAACCCGCCAGCGGTGATGATTTTACCCTCGCCAGCGATAATCTCCGTGCCCGGGCCGATGATGATATCAACGCTGGGCTGCGTATCCGGGTTGCCGGCTTTGCCGATATGATGGATGAGCCCGCCCAAGATACCAATATCCGCTTTATAAATACCGCTGTGATCGACGATCAGCGCGTTGGTGATTACTGTATCAACAGCGCCGTCGGCGCGGCTGTGCTGGCTTTGTGCCATTCCATCCCGGATGACTTTGCCGCCGCCAAATTTGACCTCTTCGCCGTAGGTGGTGAGGTCGCGTTCAACTTCGATGATCAGTTCCGTGTCGGCCAGGCGAACTTTGTCGCCGGTGGTCGGGCCATACATGGAGGCATAGGCTGCGCGAGAAATCTTTGCCATGGCGCTAAAGTGCCCCCATCACTTGCCCGCGAAAGCCAATGGCAACCCGGGCGCCGGATAGGGGGATGAGCTCGATATCTCGGGCTTGCCCGGGTTCAAAGCGAATTGCAGTGCCAGCCGCAATATTCAGCCGCTTGCCCCGCGCTGCGTCCCGGTCAAACTCTAGGGATGGGTTGGTCTCAAAGAAATGATAGTGCGAACCAACTTGGATTGGCCGGTCGCCCGTATTGGCGACTTTAAGCGTGGTAATGTCGGCGCCGACATTGAGGTCAATATCGCCGCCCGGTGTTAAAACTTCCCCCGGCCGCATCAGCTAGCGGCGTTTGTTTTTTGATTTCGCAAAGGCAATGCGGGTCGTCACGGCGGCTGCAATCAATGCTAACAGGCCCAGGCCTAAAATATGTTCAGGGTGCAGGTGAAAGCCAAACACACTGATATAGTCAGCAGCGTGATAGCCATGCGCATGGGCCAATGCTGGCGCAAACAGCGCGCTTATAAATGCGATGAATTTCATACAAGGTCTCCTCTGTGTTGCCCCTTTTATTCCCGGATCGGCGCGTGGATTGTGACCAGCTTTACGCCGTCAGGAAACGTCGCTTCAACTTGCACATCATGAATCATATCTGCAACGCCGTCCATCACTTGTTCAGATTTTAGCACATGCGCGCCGGCTTCCATTAAGTCCGCAACGCTTCTGCCGTCGCGCGCGCCTTCCATAACGAAGTCGCTGATCAGCGCGATGGCTTCTGGGTGATTAAGCTTAACGCCGCGCTCCAGCCGGCGCTGCGCCACCATTGCCGCCATAGATATTAAGAGTTTGTCCTTCTCTCGCGGCGTTAAGCGCACGGCCCCCTCCTTTGCATCACGTTTGCCACAGCTTTGGCAATGGCGCGCCGCCGCCCAAGAGCCTTAGGACCGGCATCACCATTTTGCGTAAATGATAGCCATCTTTTGCCAGTGTTCGCACAAGCATTTTACAGCCACCACCCACGTGCCACACTGACGCCGCGCCGGTGCCCGGGCCAGCGGCAATGATCTTTCGCGCTGAATTGATAAAATTATGGGCATCATCGGCAACAAGCAGGACCGTCGACATGGCGCCATAGCCTGCCAGGTGCGCAGCCTTCTCAAGGGCCGATGCATGCATATCAAGCCGCTCGGAATGAACATGCCGCCCTGTCATGCGTACCGTCCAGTGATCACACAAGCTGCCCGCGCTATAGCGTTCGCCGCTTGCTTGGCGTCCAAACAAAAGTGTTTCAGCCAGCAATAGCCTGGCATCCGCCGCCATCTCGACGTCAATCCGCCGGCGCACCTGACTTTGATTAAACAAAATGGATTCTTGCGGTAGCCAGTGCAGCTGTGCGCAGGCGTTTAGTCTAAGATCAATATCAACGGCAGCGACCGCGCCATCGCTGCGGTAGAATTTTTCGCACGCTTGCGTGGTGACCACTGTTTTGGTGTTCAGCCCTGCATTCACATTGAGCGTCATGACGTCACCACCCGTCAGCCCGCCTGCGGTGTTGATCAGCGCGATTTCGCAATGGTCCGCGCCGTGGCTGGGGACGCAGCGCGCTTTAAACGCGCCTTCCTGATACAGCTGCGTGGCCCGGGTCTGGCCATTAACGGCCCGTGTTGCGAGGCGGCCAATACCGTGCGTACGCTGCGGCAGCGGTGTTATTTGTTGCAGCATTGTCCCCCCGGTTGTGCGCTGCCTCTACATCGGCGCGCTGCTACAAAAAGTGCCGTTTTCATACAATAGCGTTGGGCCGTTTTGCGCAAGCGCAACATGCATCACTTCACCAAAAAAAACGCGGTGCGTGCCGCTATCATGACGCGCATTGATCGACAGCAAAATCGCAGCAACGGCGCTTTTCAGTACCGGTAAGCCGTCGATTGTATCCCATTCCCCCAGGCTAAACCGAGGGTCTGGACTGTC
>JBCCLR010000232.1:0-5605 GCA_039026755.1 Pseudomonadota bacterium
AGCGCTAACGTCACGCGCCCCGCACGACCGCTGGGCATGGTACGATCTGGCCTCCGCTTACGCCAATCTCGGCCGCTATGATGATGTTGCGAAAGCTGCGCGCCGCGCCTTGGAGATTGAGCCCGACCCCGCGCAGTGGAGTGCGTCCTGGATCTATTACCTCTACGCCAAAGCGCTGTATCGGACCGGACAATATGCACAGGCTGCCGAGGTGGCAAAGTTGGGCGAAGTGAATGCCTCGACATGGCGATCCACCTTCTTTCGCATGGCACTTGGCCAAGCGAAGGCGGATGCCGATACCGATGTGAGCGCGTTAGTTGATGAGTATATTCGCATTTCAGAGGCCGAAGGGCGCAATGATGAAGCCTATACTGCAGCCAACATCGCGCTGTTTTATTTTGAACTTGGTGACTATGCCAAAGCCGCTCAAAACGCACAAAAATCTTGGGATTTAAAACCGCAGGCTTACCCGTTTTGGGTCTTAGTTTACAGCCTGGCAGAAGCTGGCAAAACGAGCGAGGCGCTGGCGTTCGTAAATGAAAATGGCGCGCAATTTGACACCCATGCGTTTCCACAAGCGGCCATCGGCTGGGCGCGGTATCGCGCTGGTCAAGTACAGGCCGCACAGGCGTCATATATGCGCGCAACGTCATTGCTCAAGCGACGCAATTATCAAATTGAAACCCAGCGCGCGGTCGTGGATGCGGCTGTAGGCATGGCGCAGTCGAAGCCAGCCAATCCGCTTAAATGGCTCGGGTAGCGCGGCAACACCTATGAAATGGAGGGGATTATGGCGAAGACCATTCAATTCACCGCGAGGGCGCTTTGCATGGCCGCGGTGCTTGCGACGTTGTGGGCCTGTGGCAACCAATCAAGCGATACTGAAACCACGCAAACCAGCACCATAGACCCGCTGGCTGCAGACCTAGAAACCATCATGAGCTGGTGGCCGGGCGACTATCACAATGACAAGCAGATCGCTGCCTTGGTCGCCGATGGAAAGCCCGTGTGGCGCGCAGATGACACCGGCAAAGGCGGGCATATTGAGGTCACCTCGCACTACAAAGTCGTTGATTTGCCGGCCTTTGGCGAGCATGTGCTGTATGTTGAAGAAACCAAGCACGGCGATGAAAGCCTGATCTTCCGGCAGCGGATTTATACACTTACGGTTGACCCGGATATGAGCGCCATCCGCGTTAAGCTCTGGTATTTTAAAGACAAAGAAAAATACGTCGGCGCGTGGCGTGATCTGTCACGCTTAGCGGATTTGACGCCTGAAAATATGTCACCTTTAAAAGATGAGTGCGACCTGATCGTGGCCCGCGAGGGCGCGCGCTATCATATGCCGATGCAAGACAAGGCCTGTGTATTCGGCAAGAACTATTTCAGCTACCAAGTGCTGCTGGGTGAGGACAGCTTTTGGTTTCGCGACAAGATTGTGCGGGTCGCTGATGATGTTGTGGTGAGCACAGCTGGGGATTTTTCTTATCATGAACTTGATAAAGTCGGTCTTTAGTACCGCCGCGACGCTTTCCTGCGCTGCTGCGCTCGTTGGCTGCACGCAGCCTGTAGATTGTAATCAAGACGCCACAGCACCCTGCTTCCTGCTGCGTGCGGAGCAATCCCTGCAACAGATCGAAGATGCCGCCAGCTTCGTCTCAGCTGCCTATGAATATGCTGAAGCACTGCATGCCGCGCAGCGCACAGGTGAGGCAATGCAAGTGCTTGGCGCCGCAAAAGAAACTGCCGCGCGCATTGAAAACCCATTGGTTCGGGCGAACAGCTACGTGGAAATCGCCAAAGGCTATAAAGCGCTGAAGGCACAGGATGAAAACGCCGCGACTGCGCGCCTTGCCATGCAGACCCTGGAGGCCGTCGAGGATGTCACTAAACGCAACGATGCGATTGGCAAAATTGCTGTTTTATTGGCAGCAGCGGGCGCACTTGAAGACGCGAATGACATCGCTGGCGCCATGCCTGAAACCGCAGCTGACCTGGCGTCCCTTAAGGCGCGGACGCTGCAGGGCATCGCCGTCACGCTTGCCGAAAACAGCGATTTCGCTGGTGCCCAGGCAGTCCTTCCAGAGATTAAGATGGGGCTGGTTTATTACCAAGCAAAAGCCCGGTCGGACATCGCGAAACTGGCGGTTGAGGCCAACAAAACCAACATGGCAGACCGTTTGCTCCGCGAGGCCGAAGAGATTGCCAACACCCAAGACGATGGCTATTTCATTGCCGGTGCGCTGCGCAATACCGCCACGGTTTATGCACGCAATAATAACCAAGCTGAAGCTAAGCGGCTCTATGCGTTAGCCCGGGATGCCGCGCTGCAGCTTAGCGTCCCGCAGCGCAAAGCGCGCACGCTGAGCCGCATTGCAACAGCCCTGGCCGATGATGGCACTTATGCTGCCGCACGTGCGATTTTCCCGCAGGCTGTCGCCATCGCTCAAACCGAGCCGTCCGCCGTGATGCGGCGCTATTCGCTGTATGAGATTGCCGGTTCTGCCGCGTTTGCCGGTGAATGGGAGACGGCCTATGGGCTGTTAGAAGACATTCCCGCGCAACCCTTTGGTTCGGCTGCTTCGTTAAAAGCGGCAACACAGCGCGATATCGCATGGGGTCTCTTGCGACACGGCAAATCCAGCGAAGCCACCGCGCTTGCGAGCGCCATTGCATCGCCGCGCGAGCGGGTTCAGGCGTTCAGCCGGATGGCGCGGCTCATGATCGGGCACACGACACAAGCTTATCCACGCTACCTCTAGAACTGCCACGTCTATAGCTGCGTCTTTAAATGCATAAAGTGTTGTCCCCTTGCCGTGTTGACCAGCACATCGCTTGAAAAACGAAAGCGAACCGGCCAAGAGGGGTTAGGCGGGGCCAACACACCGCCGCACGCACGCGCTTTGCCAGGGCTAAATTATGACAAACTCTCCGCCGTCCACCGCTGACTGGGTGATCACCAACGCAACCATCATCACTGTGGATGCCGAGCGGCGCGTCTTAACGGAGGCTGCACTCGCCGTCACCGGTGATAAAATCAGCTGGATCGGCGCGAGCGATGCCGCTGCGCAGATTTCCGCAGCGACCCGCATTGATGGCCGCGACAAGGTCTTAACGCCTGGCTTCATCAACGCGCATGTGCACATCACGGGCGATCCGCTTACCCGCCACTTTATGCCCGATGATCTGAACGACCCAGACCGGCTGTTTACCTGGGTGATCCCGCGCTATTATGCGCATACGCCCGAAGACGAGCGTTTGTCGGCGTTGTTTTGTAGCCTGGAATTGCTGAAAGGCGGCTCCACGACATTCTTAGAAGCAGGCACAATTTGCCATCTCGACCATGCCGCGGATGGCGTGCGCGAGGCCGGCATTCGCGCCCGCATCGGCGGCTGGGTCGAAGGCCGCGCGTTTAATCCAGATCAGGATGAAGCAGAATTAATCGATGCCGCCATTAAAATCATGCAGGATGGAGTGGCAAAGTTGCCGCAGCGCGAGGATGACCTGATTGCGGCCTGGCCGATCTTGGTCGGCCACAACACCAACCCTGATGCCGTATGGCAGGCTGCAAAACACATCGCGGACGATGCCGGCGTTGGCGTCGCAGGCCATATGAGCCCGTATAACGCTGACCCAGAATGGTATCTTAAGCAGGTCGGCGCACGGCCAATGGTGCATTTGGAGCGCCTTGGCGCACTGGGCGAAAACGTTACTATTACCCACGCCACACATATCGACCAATCGGAAGTCGATGTATTTGCGCACACTGGCACAAACATCGCTTATTGCCCGTTTGCGTCGTTAAAAGGCGCATTTCATGTGTCCAAAGTCGCGCACTATAATGAAGCGCGCGACGCTGGCGTCAATATCGCCTTTGCAACCGACGGCTATGATCCGGAACTGTTACAAGCTGCGCGCATCGGTGTTGGCATCTTTAAAGATCTCACTGGGGATGTTGGCCCCGCCAATGTCATGGATGGCCTAGAAGCAATCACCATCAATGGCGCTAAAGCGCTTGGCCTTGACCATATGATCGGATCGCTCGAAGTGGGCAAACAGGCGGATATTCTCGCCTTTGACACACGCAATGCGCAGTGGCGGCCGCTGATTAGCCCCATAGATCAATTGATCTTCTCCGCCGACGGACGCAGCTTAGAAAGTGTGTGGGTGGCGGGGCGCCAACTGATCAAAGGCGGCGAGGTTTTGCATGTTGATGAAGACGCGCTGCTGGATCAAGTGCAGCGCTCAAGCGACGCAATCTTAGAGCGCTGCGGCCTGCCCTTTAGGCGCAGTTGGCCAACGATGCGCGCCTCTTAAAACCCTGCCAAACTTGTCCAGAGCAGCAATAAATCATATAATCGTGCGCATATAAACAAGCGCAATTTAAGCGGGTCTTCCATGCTCCAGCGATAGCAAATACCTGGGGGAAGCCATGTCAGACGTTGTGCCAAATTTTGCGCTAAGGCCGAAAAAACCAACATGGACGCACCTAGCGCTCCACGTGAGTGACATGGAAAAAACCATCGACTGGTTTGAAACCTATACGCATCTGCGTTTGTTGGTGCGCGGCGAAGTTGATCTTGCCTACAATGCATGGCTGGGTGATCCATCCGAGCCAGAGTCGCCATTTGTGCTTGTCCTTGCGCAATTTTTAGAAGGCAAAGACCCTTTCGCTCCGCAAAAGCATGCCGTGCTTGCACCGTTTGCGCATATCGGCATTGAAGTGCCTGAACGCGAAATGATTGATGAAATTGCGGAAAAGGCCCGCGAAGGCGGCTGTTTAGCATTGGGCCCAAAACAAATGCCAAAACAGGTGGGCTACATTTGCTTTTTAAATGACCCAGACGGCAACATCATTGAATTTTCCTTCGATCAAGGCGTTTATCACACGGCTCGGGAAAAATGGGGCAAGCCGGATACGGCGCAATAACCCGTGAGCCAAGCTTTTGCGCCGCGCCGCGTTTTGATCACCGGCGCTGCGGGCAACGTGGGCCGTGTACTGCGTGCGGGCTTTCAAGGGCGATATCCTAAACTGCGGCTGACGGATATTGCGCCCATGGATGACGCCGGCACTGGCGAAGAAATCATGTATGCGGATATGCGCGATATCGATGCACTGGCGCCGGTCATGGAGGGCGTGGATTGCGTGGTCCATCTCGCCGGTCTGGCGGATGAAGCCGATTGGCAGAGCGTGTGCGCGCTTGCTATCGACGGATGTTATAATGTCTTCGAAGCAGCGCGGCTGGCCGGGGTTAAACGCATTGTTTATGCAAGCTCCAACCACGCGATCGGGTTCCATCCGCGCAGCAAACCGCTGGACCTGGACGCACCACTGCGGCCGGACGGACGCTATGGCCTCAGCAATGCGTTTGGCGAGCTTTTAGGCCGCCTTTACGCTGATAAATTTGGCACGAGCGTCGCGTGCATTCGCATCGGCTCGTTCCGGCCCAAACCCGAAGACAGGCGCCAACTCATGACCTGGCTGAGCCACCGCGATGCCGTGCAGCTGTTTCAGCGATGCATTGATGCGCCAGATTATCACTATGCTGTCGTCTACGGTGTGTCAGCCAATGCGCAGAACATATGGGATAATTCGCAGGTCGCA
>JBCCLR010000233.1:0-5550 GCA_039026755.1 Pseudomonadota bacterium
GGGGTGGGGAAAATGGCTTCAGGCCGTTGGCTTAAAGCGGTGTATCTAGGGTTTGTAGCCCTTAATTTGGCAGCGTGCGCAACAAGTTATAAGAGTGTGGCTCTAGAAGAGCCGCATGCCACCATTACTTTTCAGCGCAATATGTCGGGCACCAGGGCTGTGAATAACGAGCCTTACCAAGGCTATGAATTGGTTGATGGCCCAAGCTGTGCGAATGACCAGAAAGTGGCCTGGTTCTCTTTTGATGGCGAATACATTGAGACCGCGAGATTTGCGGCGAATAAGAAACTGCATTTTGTAATGCATTCGGTCCAAAATCAAAACCTGAATGGTCCTTGGTGTTTTTCTTATTTGGGTTTTGATGCGCTTAATGGGCGTGATTACTTAGTCATGCATGAGCGGTGCAGCGCGCTGGTGTTTGATGTGACAGACGGCAATCGTCGGCGGCTACGGAGCGTGGATGTAATCGACGGTTTTGAATGCCCCAAACAAGGTGCCGCGGTAACACCAAAATGATGAGAAACCTCGCCGGGCTGGTGTTTGCCCTCGTCATCGCATCGTGTGCAAGCGATCCACGCAACAACAAGCAAATGACATTCGACGACGCTATCGCTTTTCAAAATAGAGCCACCGCTAAGGTGCTTGCGGCACAGCAAACCATCCGCAGCCTTTCAAACGATCAAGTGGCTGCGCGCCTCAAGGCCCAGCTCACGGACGTCACGGCGATTATCAAGCAGACCGGGCATGGCATATATGTGGAATATACCGGGCCCGACGGTGCGCTGTTCATGTGGTACCCAGGAAACAGTGGTGTGGTCGCTGGCACCTGGGGCATTGACCAATCATACGCGCCGCCTCGCGCATGTTTTAAATATTTCGCTGCACGGCATGGTGTAACAGGAGAGTTTGAGCCCAATGAGTGCGTGCCGCCGTCGCAAACCCTGAGCGCGGCAAATGTCATCGAAAAGCGTGCTGGCGACGTTTACCAACTAAGGACCAAAGGCATCCCTTACGTTAAAACTGCAGGTAATTTGCCGCCCTGGCCTGAGGAGTGGAGCGATTGACGCGAGTACCGCGCCTTCACCCCACCTCAAGTAGCAACTTCCCAAAGTTCTTGCCCGAATAAAGATCGCGCACGGTCGTCACCGCATTTTCAATGCCGTGGCGGATGTCTTCTTTGGTTTTCATCTTGCCTTCCATGACCCATTGGCCGATTTGCGCACCTGCTTCGCCGAAGCGTGCGGCGAAGTCGGACACGATGAAGCCTTGGACTTTGAGGCGGCGCATGAGGATGAGGGTAAACCATTCCGGGCCGGGGACGGGGGTGGTGGCGTTATAGGTGGAGATCATGCCACATAGGCTCATGCGGCCGAAATTGTTCATGCGGCTGGCCACCGCGTCCATGATGTCGCCGCCAACATTTTCAAAGTTCATGTCAATGCCATCGGGGCAAAGCGCATCAAGCCGGGCGCCGACATCTTCGCTTTTATAGTCGATGCAGGCGTCAAAGCCGAGTTCATCGGTCACATAGGCACATTTCTCTGCGCCGCCGGCGATGCCAATCACACGGCAGCCTTTTATTTTGCCAATCTGGCCGACGATGGAGCCAACCGCGCCTGCGGCGGCGGAGACGACGAGCGTTTCGCCTTCCTTGGGGTCGCAGATGTCAAGAAAGCCGAAATAGGCGGTCATTGCCGTACCGCCCATGCCGCCGAACAGCTTAGACAGCGGCACGCCAGGCACGTCCGGGATAGGCGATAAAAACATACCATCACTGACGAGATGCGTGGCCCAGCCACCAAGCCCACCAACCGTTGTACCAACTGGAAATTTTGGGTTTTTCGATGCGGTGACTGTGCCCGCCACACCTGCGCGCATAACATCGCCAATTTCAACCGGTGGCATATACTGATCCATATCGCTCATCCAAATGCGGTTTGTTGGGTCAAGCGATACATATTTGACCGCGACCAAAACCTGGCCATCTTCTAGATCGGGAATTGGCTCGGTCACGAGCTCTAAATCGTCATCTTTAATGTCCCCGTCTGGGCGCGTGCGCAGACGCCAGGCTTGCATCGTATCAGTCATGGGCAAGTGCTTTCTATCGGCTCGATTTAATGAGACATGTGTAGCGCATTGCGGCTGATAAACACCCTGCCAAGTCTGGGGGGCGCTAGCCTTTTGGACCAGCTGGATGAAAGCGAAAGTGCGCAACAATTGGATGGGAAAACAACGCATCCTCCTCACGCGTGCCGGCACCAATATTGTGAATAACCAGCGGTACCCCCGCTGGACTAAGCGCATTGGACACAATGCCGATATGCGGCAAACGACCATTGAGCCGCCAGGTTACAATATCACCGGGCTTAAAATCCTCCGCCGCAAAAGCAGCGATAGGCTGCGCGATGCGCGCGTTCTGGCGGGTGAAAAACCGTTCCAAATTAGGGACGCGGCGATGATCAATATTCGCATCTGGCCGGGTTAAGCCCCAAATAGTGGGATAATCGGCAAAGTGGGTGCGCATATCGTCATGCACAGCGCGCTGTAAGTCATAGCCATAGGCGATGCGATAGGCCCGAATAACGACATCGCTGCACACGCCGGTGTGATCCGCGACATCACCACCCGGAAATGCTAGCCTCTGGTAGGACGGGTCATAGCCGACGGTTACACCAATGCGCCCGCGCGCAGCGTCAACCAAAGCGTTCGCCTGGAGCGGAGGCATCGACAACACGCCGAGACCGATTGCTAGCGCGATGGCAAAAACGAAACGCATTTCATTGCGCTATCAGCCAGCCATGGCAAAATGGTGGCGCTTGCAACGGTGGTGAAATCCTGCTTCACACGGAGACATGTATTCCATAGAGCCAGAGTTCATCCTACACCTATGACTGCGCCGCTTGGCATCCTGCTGATTTGTCTTGCCGCTTGGCTTTGTTCTGAAAACCGTGCAGCGCTCCCCTCTTGGCGCTGGATCCTGGGCGCACTGGCCATGCAGTTCGTTTTGGCATTTTTGATATTGCGTGTGCCTTTGATCTGGGACGCGCTCGGGCTTGCAAACCTCGCCGTAATCGCAATCGAGCGCGCAACACTGCAGGGCTCAAGCTATATGTTTGGCTATTTGGGCGGTGCAGATTTACCCTTCGCGCTTAACCAAGGCGCGCAGCCGCCAGTGATTATCGCATTTCAAATCTTGCCACTGGTGATTGTGTTTTCAGCGCTGGCTGCTGTGTTTTGGCATTGGGGCGTGTTGCGCGCCATCGTACAGGGCTTAAGCTGGGCGCTGCAAAAGAGCCTTCAGGTCTCCGGCGTCGTCGGCCTGATGGGCGGGGCCAATTTGTTTTTAGGCGTCGTTGAAGCGCCGCTTGCAGTCCGGGCGTATTTTGACAAAGTCAGCCGTGCCGAACTCTTTGCCATGATGGTTTTGACCATGTCCACCATCTCCGGCGCCATTTTGGTGCTCTATGCGCAGACGCTGTCCGCGCTGATCGATAATGCGGTGGGCCATATGATCTCTGCCTCCCTCATATCGCTGCCGGCGGCCTTGTTGCTCGCCCGGCTCATGGTGCCGGCGGCAGCCAGTGAAACACCCAGCAAAGCAGACGATACATCGCTGCGCTATGACAGCACGATCGATGCGATCGTGACCGGCACCATGGACGGCATGAAACTTTTTTTAGCTGTCATTGCGGTGATCATCGTCATTTTCTCTCTGGTTGCGTTGGCCGACAGTGCATTGAGCCTATTGCCAGACATTGCGGGCGAACCCATCACAATCCGCCGCGCCTTTGGCTGGCTGTTTGCGCCGATCATGTGGCTGATGGGCGTGCCTTGGGCCGACGCGGATGTTGCAGGCCGATTGATGGGCACAAAAGCGATCCTAAACGAATATGTAGCCTATTTAGAATTTGCGGCATTGCCCAGCGAGGCCTTAGCGGGCCGCAGTCAGCTTATCACGATCTATGCGCTTTGCGGATTTGCCAATCTGGCCAGCATTGGGCTGCTCATCTCCACCATTGCCACGCTTGCCCCCAGCCGCAAGGCAGAGGTTGCCCAGCTCGGCATCAAAAGCTGGCTTGCGGGCAACGGCGCAAGCTTGATGACCGGCGCTGTGGCAGGGCTCGTTAGCTATGCTTGACCGGCATATGCGGCCGCTCATTGATCCGCCGCTTAATTGGGTGGCGGGCAAACTGGCGAAATCACCACTAAGCCCCAATGCATTAACAGTGATTGGCATGCTGTTTGGCCTAACTGCTGCGGCCTGGGTGGTCATCGGCGAGCATGGCCTATGCCTGGCGTTTATCGCGCTGAGCCGCTTAGCTGATGGGCTTGATGGGCCGCTTGCCAGAGCGCGCGGCGCCAGCAGCGACTTTGGCGGCTATCTCGATATCTTGTGCGATTTTGTGTTTTACGCATCGATACCGCTCGCCTTTGCGATAGCAGCGGATGTCAATGCGCTGCCTGCTGCAACTCTCTTGGCCGGCATTATCCTCACCAGCATCAGCCACCTGGCGTTTGCCGTGCATGCGGAAAAACGCGGGCTCAGCACAACGGCGCAAGGGCAAAAAAGTTTTTTCTTTGCCGATGGACTGGCCGAAGGCACAGAGACCATCGCCGTGTTCGTCGCCATGTGTCTGTTTCCGAACTGGTTTGGATTTTTTGCTTATGGCTATGCGGCTGTGTGCGTCTTAAGCGCAATTGGCCGCACCTTGGCGGCACGAAAAGCCTTTTAACGCTGCAGTGGGATGCTTACATGCTTTGGACAGCCCAGGGAGATACAGTATGGACAAAGTGACCAAGACGGATGCACAGTGGCGGGAAAGCCTGACGCCAGAGCAATATCAAATCTGCCGCTGTGCCGGCACTGAGCAAGCCTTCACCGGCAAGTATTGGAGTACCAAAACCCCCGGCACGTATCACTGCGCAGCGTGCGGCTCCCCGCTGTTTTCATCAGAAACAAAATATGATTCCGGTTCGGGCTGGCCGAGCTTTTATGCGCCTATTTCGCCAGACGCGGTGATTGAAAAGTCCGACCGCAGCTATGGCATGGTGCGGACTGAAAGCCTGTGCGCGACATGTGATAGCCATTTGGGCCACGTGTTCCCCGACGGCCCTGCACCCACGGGCCTGCGCTATTGTATGAACTCTGCGTCGCTCGAGCTCAGACCATTTGCATCAAAACAGAAGGCGGCGGCGCGTTAAACACGCGCGGCGTGGCTTTCAAGGTCACTGAGCTTTACAAAACCAAGCGTTTCTGCATGCGTTGCCGCTAACACCACTTGCGGCGCCTTTCCCTGAACAAACGCCTCTTTCCAGCGTACAGCGCAGAGGCACCAACGATCACCGGCCTTTAGCCCGGGAAATCGATACTCCGGCCTGGGCGTCGATAAATCATTCCCCCGCGCTTTTGAAAACTCCAGAAATTCATCCGTCATGATGGCACAAACGGTATGTGTGCCGCCGTCCGTCACGTCCGTATTGCAGCAGCCATCACGGAAATAACCGGTCATGGGGTCGGTTGAGCAAACCTCTAAAACTTCGCCTAAAACA
>JBCCLR010000234.1:0-5509 GCA_039026755.1 Pseudomonadota bacterium
CGACACAGTCGAGCTACTAGAACTGGGACTGGGCGCTAGGATTGCTGATGGAAAGGTTACTCTTGCGCCTTTCGAAGCTTTTATCGCCATGATCAAGCCGCCTGTTCGTTGTCATCCAACAACAAATTAAGCTCCTCTTCCGCAGCGAAATAGCCTTCATAGTTCGGCACCGGCAGTGCGGCGAGCGGGCCACCGTAGAGGCAGTCGATTTCTGAAACGATCGCTGGGGAATCCTCATAAGGTTTTCGTAACGGACAATGGCCAGCACTATTATCTATAGCGCGCCGTCGATCATGAGGGCGAAGTATTAGAGGCTTAAGCTACTAAAAAACGAAATAAAGCTGCCAGGTTGACGTGCATAAAAAGGCAATGAAGCGCATGGAAAACCTAAGATCATTGTCACGGATGAGCGCAACGAATAGGGCGCGGCGATAGGTGACTTAGTAAAAAAAAGCGCCCAGATATGCGCAACGGGGCAAAAAATAATGAGCTGCCATTCCAACAACGAGAACGAGTGATGCAATGGTTTCTGCGAATACACATCTTACAGAAATTCGCCTGAATGCATGCCTCGATACATCCACTTCAAAGCAAATCCAGAAACCGTAATCATACTTACTCGGTCAAAGGCAGGAGTATTGGCATTGCAGTATCAAGATCCACAAAGATTTTCAAAAAAAGAACTATCCAAAATACCTTCAACCTGGTCGTCTTCGCCTAAAAACAGGACCGGTCCGTAGTTGGTAAAGTGCAGCAGGGTGTCTTCGGGAAACGTCGTCATATCGTGTACGGAGCCAAGCGGCTCGTAGCCATAATCGCCGGTTTTTGCCATACCCATGCGATACTCCATACGGCCTTTGATGACATAGTATTCGCCGGGTCCATAGTGCTTGTGCCGCGCAAAAAAGCTGCCTTTGGCGCATTTTAGTAGAACCGTCCAGCGACCGGTTTCGGCGCTTGAGAAAAGCAGCTTAACGTCGATGCCGTCGGTGAGCGGCTTCCACTCTAGGGCGTCTGTGTCCACCATTGCTTCTTCGATGGTCATGATCTGTCTCGCTCAGTTTTTCTTAGAAGTTGAAGATTGCTTCGACGCCCCAAGTGGCTCGCTCACCATAGTACAGCGGGATGAGGCCAAAATCGCGCAGGTCTGTCGCATCGATGATGTAGGCTTCGCCGGTAATATTGCGGCCCCAAAAGGCGACTTCCCATTCGTCTTCCGCCTCGCGAATGGCAGCGCGAATATTGACCAGGCCGTAGCCTTCCTGGCTGCTCACCAGATCATCTTCGGCATTGTTATAAAACTTCTTGCCTGTGTAGTTGTATTCAAGCCGCAGCGAGGCATTGATCGTGTTGGTTATGGGCTGGGTATATTGCCCGAAAGTGGACAGCGTTAAGCTTGGCGCGCCGGGCAGCCTGTTGCCTGAAAAATCTCTGGGCTGGCCACTGACCGGGTCGATCGCGCCCGATGTATAATTCTGAAACTCAGCATCAAGCAGCCCAAAGTTCAGGCCTAGGTCCAAGGCCTCTGTAGGTTTTGCATAGAGCTCGAATTCAAGCCCAAAAATCCTCGCGTCGGCAGCGTTATCAAGGCCCAGCGTTGGGATGCCGCTGCCTTGTTGATTGACGCTGAGCACCTGCAAATCCGAGTAGTCATAATAAAATGCGCTGACATTCAGCCGCACGCGCTGATCAAACAGTGTGGATTTGAGCCCCAATTCATAGGCGGTTAGAAATTCTGGTTCGACCTGGGTCCGCTCGGCCAAGCTGGTGATGATGCCGATATTAAAAGTCCCTGATTTAAAACCGCGATTGATCGAGGCGTAGGTCAAGATGTCCGGCGTGATCTTATAGTCGGCAACGACGCGCCAGGAAAAAGCCTTGAAGGTGTCGGCCAGTTCGCCAAAGGGAACCAAGTCGATCTCGGCGCCGTTGGGAATATCATCGTCGAAAAACCCGGGGATAAGGAAGCCGCGGTGCTCTGCGGAAACATCATCCCAGGTATAACGCAGGCCACCTGTGACCGACATCTGGTCGCTTACCCCATAAGTGACTTCGCCAAACACTGAGTAGCTTTGATTTTCACGCATCGCTTCGGTGATGAGGGGGACTGCGCCATCGGCGAAACTTAATTCGCCAATCAAATCAGCTTCGCTGCGCGCATCCAGGGTCTCGTCGAAAAAATATAAACCAAGCAGACCGTTAAAGCGGTCGCCGCTGTAGAGCAGTTGCAATTCTTGCGAGAATTGTTCCGTCTCGGTGAGAAAGGTGATCTCGTCGACCCGCAAGGGGCTGCCGTCAACATCCACGCGGTTGTCGATGTCGGATGTATCATAGCCGCTTATCGACCGCAGTGTCAGCTGGTCCGTAAGCTCCACGGACACATTCAAAGCGACCCAGGTGTTATCTGAGAAATTGCGGCTATCGGCATTGAAGTTTAAAATGCTGATGTCATCAGGTTCAGGGTCGGTATAACCGAAAATGTTGCCACCATTCACGGTGCCAAGCGGTTTGGGGTTGAGATAATCACTGCGGTCCCGGCCGGTGCCGGCGGATAGGCGGATGTCCAAATTGCTGCCTGGATTGTAGCGCAAAATGACGCGTGTTGCGGCTTCATCAATATTAATTGCGTCGTCGCCGTTAAAGATGTTGGTGCGCTCGCCATCGCGCCGCCGCGTGATGCCGCTCACACGCATGCTCACGGCATCAGCAAGGGGGATGGAGGCACCGGCTTCTGCTTCAAACAACTTAAAGCGGCCATAGCCAGCGCGGGCATAGCCTTCAAATTCCCCGTCCGGCAGTTTTGAGACATATTGGATGGCGCCGCCCGTCGTGTTTTTGCCAAATAGCGTGCCTTGCGGGCCGCGCAGAACTTCAACGCGCTCTAAGTCAAACAGGGCAAATATTTGGCTGCCTGTGGAGGCTACAACAACATCATCACGGTAAATGCTAATGGGGCTGACGGAAGAGGAATTAAAGTCATTATTGCCGACGCCACGGATGAAAATATTGGGGACACCGCCAAAGGTTTTAATTTCCAAGTTGGGAACAATGTCGCCGATGGCCAAACTGTTTTGCAGACCGGTATCCCGCAGCTGCCGATCATCGAGTGCGGTGACAGACAGCGGAATATCTTGCAGCCCTTGCTCGCGGCGCTGCGAGGTTACGATGATTTCTTCGACTTGGGCGTGCGCAGCCGGTATGGGCACACCCGCTGCGAACGCCGACATGAGCAAAAGATGCTTCAACGCTTTTGGTGTCATATTTCTCCCCGATCTTTATCTGCCTAGAGCGCGCTTTATCGGCGCCCTTTTTTATGGTTTCGACCTTGGAGCAGTTTTGTCAGCAGGACTTGTCACGCAGCGTCTAATTGCATGTCATTGAGAGAACAGCGCTGGGATATCGGTGTTGTGACCCTAGCCTTTCTCGGCAAAATGGTATGTATTAAAGCAGGTCTGAGCTTCAAAAGAGACGCATACCCATAAAAACTCATATGCGAGGTTAGGCCGTTAGACGTCCTTGGGGAGGGAACGATAATGGAATATCTAAAGCAGAATTGGCCGCAGCAGCAGCGCTATTTTGCCAATCAATTTGCTGATTTTCAGCGCGTTTTTGATCGCACGCATTTCCATTGGGATTTAAAAAATCAAACGCATGATGAATTTCAGGCCGGCGTTAGGCGACGGGTATATGATGATTTCATCTTAACCCAGGTGATTACCGACCCGCTACGCGGCACACGTTCTGGCGATGATATTAAAAAGAACGACGACCACTATTTCTGCCTCCTTTATTTTGAAGAAGGACGGTCTTTGTTGGCTCAAGGGCCCAATGAAACCGTCGTTGAAGAAGGCAGTATCGCCTTGTGGGACAGCACGCGGCCGGCATTCTTTAATGCGACGCAGCGCCTGCATCAGTGTTCGCTGTTAATTCCGCACAGCGTCGCAACAACCTGTTTGCCTGGTATCGAAGATTTGTGTGGCCTCCAGGTGAGCAGCGAAAGCGGCATGGGCGCTCTACTGCTGTCGCATCTAAAGAAATTGCATGAAAGTATCGATGATATTGATCCAAAGGATCGCCCAGCAATTTTGCGTGCGACAGTTGAGCTTGCAACAGCCGCGTTTCGCCCGACCCAGGAGCGGCTGAATGGTACTGCCTTTAAGCGCGCCCTTTTAAGCCGCGTTCAGGAATATATCATTGCCAACTTATCCGACCCCGATTTGGGGCCGCAGAAAATTGCTGAGACGTTTAATTTCAGTCCACGGTATTTACACCGTCTGTTCAGTGAGTTTGACATTACCGTATCGGATTGGATTAAAAAGCGGCGCCTACAGCGCAGTTTTAACGAGCTTCAGGACAGTCGCTTTGCCGCGCAATCCATAACTCAGATTGCGCTGAAGAACGGCTTTAATGACTCTTCGGGGTTTTCGCGCGCCTTTAAAGCCGAGTTTGGTATCAGCCCGCGCAGCGCGCGCAGCTAAGCGCACCAGTTCTCTGAGCGACACGTTTTCCTTCCTCCGTTGACAAGCCAGCATTGATGCGCGGTGCCTATACGTAGCCTTTAATCGGCAACAGATCGATTTAAGGGGAGCATCTATGGCCGGAAGATTGGCGGGGAAAGTGGCGCTCGTTACCGGCGCTGCGCGCGGTATTGGCAAAGGCATCGCCGATGCGTTCGCTGAGGAAGGGGCCATTGTCTGGCGCACGGATGTGCAGCCTATTGTCGGCAATTACGACCGCGCCATGCAGCATGATGTGACAAGCATACCCGATTGGCAGGCTGTTGCAGATGCGGTAAAAGCCAAGGACGGTACCCTCGATATTCTTGTCAATAACGCGGGGATTGAGCTGCGCGCGCCGCTTAAAGACATCACTTTAGAAGGCTGGCGGCGAGTGCACGCCGTCAATGTGGATGGCCCTTTTATGGGTTGCCAGGTGTTTGAAGACATGTTGGCAGACGGCGCCACTTCAGACAGCTCTGCTTCGGTGATCAATATCTCTTCAATTGCCGGCCTGGTAATTTTTCCCGACCAGCATGCCTACAGCACCTCAAAAGGAGCGGTGCGGCTGTTTAGTAAAAGCCTGGCCATAGAGTGGGCAGCGCATGGCAAGCCCATCCGGGCCAATTCAATCCATCCCGGCATCATTCGTACCGATATGATGGAGGAGGTGGTTGAAGAATGGGTCGAAACTGGCCTGTTAAACAAAGAGGACCCGTGGAAAGATATTGAGGTCATGACCCCCTCAAACATGTATGGTAGCCCACGCGATATTGCCATGGGCGCGGTTTACCTAGCCTCTGATGAGGCGCGTTTTGTCACCGGTTTAGAGCTGGTGATTGACGGGGGCTATGTGGCGCGATGAGCCCGCACACAAACCAGCCGCAGCGGCTTGAAATGTACGCCAATATGGTCAAAAGCCGAGCATTTGAAGCGGCCATCAAAGCCGCGTATTTGGAAGGGAAGCAGCCGCTTTTTAATATGGCCAAAGGGCCAATTCCGGGCGAGATGCA
>JBCCLR010000235.1:0-5414 GCA_039026755.1 Pseudomonadota bacterium
CACCAGGCCGGCAATGCGCCGGTCTTGCAGCACGGACATCAAAATAGGCTGCAGCTTGACAAAGTTTGCCTCGGTCATTTCCTTGGTGTCGTCAGCCTGTTTGGCCGCCGATACTGGATGCGCGGCACCCAGCAGCATGAGGATGAGCGCGAAAAACCGGACCAGATACATCATATGATGAAACTCGTAGAGGCTTGCGAACCGGTTTGCAGGCGCGCCAGCGCCGATTGGAAATTGGCCAATTGATTGGTTAGCCGGGTCGGAACAGTACCGCCTTGAAAGCGCGCCTGTTCTTGCAGTTGGAAAGCAATGGGATCAAAGGTCAGCGACCGAAACGCCCGCTGCACTGTGGAGATGGCATTATCAATCTTGGTGGCGACGAATTTCGCCGTGGTCTTATCACGTAGATTAAATGATGCTTCGAGCCCAAGCGCGAAGGTGCCGCCGAGCTGTTCCTCCGGTGGGCGTGTATCATTGAGCTCAAAAAGCCGGTCTGAGGGCAGGATCGACTGCGGCTCAATGCCCAAGCGCACCAACGCATCACTGCCTTCCGGCCCGGCGAGGATATCGACGCGCGCATCATTCAGCGCTTCAATCTTTAGACTGTCGCCTGACACTTCGGCTTTCAGACTACGTAGACTTAGCGCATTGATCCGCGCCGCCACCTGGCGAAATGTATCGTCTGCGTCCACCGTGATGCGGCGCGGCGCCCGGCCATTGACGGCGACGAAGAAAAACTGGCCGTCGGTCACACTGGTTTGCGTGCCCAATGTCCGATCTTGAGTGTCGCCGATGGCACCGCTGCGCAGGCCCAGCCGCGACAATACACTTTCTCCGGCAGAGGACACGGCGATGCCAACGCTGTTGCTTTGGCCGCCGAAGGCACCAAACTGGCTCAAACTATCGAGGCTGCCCGATTGCGCATCAATGCGCGCGACAAAGCCGTCGCGTGCACCTTGACGGGTCTGGCCGGGCAGCGTATCGCCGGTGCGGCCGGTCACATAGATATCATCCCCGCTGACAGCGATGCCATTGCTGCCATCACTCGCGTCCGTGCCAATAAAGCGCGTGAGCTGCGCCTGAAGGGTAGCGCCGGTATCTTCAAATGTGGTGACAAACGCATCAAGCCCTGCAGATTTGGCATTCACCTGAGTGCCGCCATTGATGCCCGCGTTGCCGGTCGTGCCTGAGACCACAATGCGGTTCGGGCCAGCACCCGATGTGAGGGCGATGCCCGATAGACTGCCACCGCCAAGTGCGCCTAAATCTGCGCGGCTGAGCTCGGTTGAAAGGCTGCTTGCATCAAGCTTGACCAGGCTGCCGCGACCATCTTCTTCCACGGCTGCGAGCAGATTGCCATCACTGCCGATGGTCAGGGCTTTCACGCTATCTTGACCAGCCGTGCCAAACAGCGCCACGTCGCCAATGGCGCCGGTTTGACTATCGAGCCGCAAAACCAGCGCATCGCGTTCGCCGGATGCTGTCGTTGTGTTATTCACCGCACCTGATGCATAGCCACCAACAAAAATATCACCAGCAGCATTGGTGGTCAGGCTCAATGCAGCATCTGTGACGACCGTATCAACCTGAGAGCGGAATACTTCCGTGCCGCTTGACGTATATTTGACAATAAAGCTGTCGCCGCCATCAAGAGCATCGAGAGCATCGACGCGGCCTGTGGTTTGCCCGGCGATGATGACGTTATCACTCGCATCAACGGTAATCGCAAAGCCTTGCGAACTGCCTTCCGTGCCGAGCAGACGCTGGAACACGATGTCCCCTTGGCTGTCGAGCTTGGTTAAAAACACGTCATCCTGGCCGGTGCCAAGCTGTGTGCCGACGTCTCCTGAGGACGTACTGACTAGATAGGTAAATCCTTGGCTGTCGACGGCGATTGCGTCGGTTCTGGTCGCCAGCTGCACTGGATCAACCGGGTCATCATTGGTATCCCGGCCACTATCAGCCGCGACGCTGTCTGCAAGTTCAGTTAAAGCCTCGCTGCCGGCGCTGATATCGGTGCGCTTTGCCGCCGTAAAGCCCGTTGCGGTGGCCGTGAATTCATTCACCCGGCCAAAGTCAGCTGTGTCGGTGACGATGGAATCAAACGTACTCGCCACATAGACCGACGGGTCTCCTGAAGCAGATAAGGAGACTTGCTCAGTGGAAATCCCATCCACGCCAAGCAAGAAATCAAAATTCTCATCGCTGCGCACTTCAAAGCGGGTGAGATAGCGATCAACGGGCAGCCCATCGTCGCCCAAAATCGGGGCACCGTCTTCATCCAACTCTGGATTGCCAAACTCATCGACCAGTTTTATGGATGAAATCCGTGCATTGATGAGCTCCACCACAGCATCAATGCTCAAGTCGCCAGTAATATCGGCGAGGTTCACATCGACAACATCTGTTCGGCCGGCTTTGGTCAGCGAAATAGAAAACACTTCGGTGCCGACGAGGCCTTCAATCGCATCGGTGCGGCCGGCACGCTGGATCACACTGCCGCTATAGCTGTTTGAGTTGCGCCCCACCGTGGCCGTCGATGTCACCGAGCTTTTGCGGCTCGAAAAGATGAGATCGAGTTTATCGAGTTTACGTTGGGCTAAAAAATCCTGCACTTGGCCGAGGCCGAGTTCAAAGGTATCGCTAAGCCGGTCAAGCTCGCTTTCAAGCGTGCGTTCTTCGCTTGCATATTGCGCCAGCGTACGTAGATCGCTTAGCGCATTAAACAGCGCAAACGTCGCCTCTGCATCGCGGTCATCGCCGGCGGCTTCAACTGTCGATGCCGTTAAATCAATGAACTGGGTTTGTTGGCGTACGCTATTGATCCCACGCGCTAAGGTTTGCTGGTTCTCATCAAGCAGCCATGGCGCGATGACTGCGGGATCGCTCGCACGTGCCTGCGGCACTGTGGGCAGGGTCGATGCCGTGGCAAGCGCTGTTTGGGCATTGAAAATCCCGGCCAGCAACGTTGGATTAATCGTTACAAACCGAAATGTATTGGCACTGCCCTGCGTTTGTCCAAAAAATGACATTGCTTGTCTCAATTTCTGCGCGCACGCACCCGCGCACAGCGTGCCCGAACCAGCTCTGGCACAGCGCGTTAATTAAAACCTGGCAGCGCTAATAAAGGCTTAACTTGCAGCCGCCGCACAACGGCGCTACACGGGCGCTGACGCTCTGTTACTCAAGCTGCAAGGATTGGCACGGTTATGCGAATACTCATGGGCATCTACCAGCTCGGGGACGCACTGCTTTCGATCTACCAATACGCTATTATCGCATCAGCCATTTTGAGCTGGCTGATTGCCTTTAATGTGATCAACACACGCAACGCGTTCGTCTATCAGATCACCGATTTTCTCTACCGGGTAACCGAGCCAGCACTGCGCCAAATCCGGCGCTTCATTCCTGATTTAGGCGGTGTTGATATCTCGCCCATCATCTTGTTTTTATTGATCGGCTTTATCGCCCGTCCAGTTTGGGCAGAACTCATTTTATCCGTCATTGCGCCGCTGCTGCAATGACCGCTTCCATCATTGACGGCAAGGCCATTGCTGCCGACTTGCGCGGCGCTATCGCCACAGCTGTCGCCGCGCTCAAGCCAGAGATTACTCCCGGGCTCGCCGTCGTGCTGGTTGGTGATGACCCGGCAAGCCAGGTTTATGTGCGCTCCAAAGGCAAAGCGAGCCGAGAGGTTGGCCTGGCCAGCTATGAACACCGCCTGCCAGCAGGAACAGCCGAGGCTGATTTGCTCGGCCTGATCGATCAGCTCAACACCGATGAGAGCGTAGACGGCATTCTGGTGCAGCTGCCCCTACCACCCCATATGGACGCAGCAGCCGTGATCGATAGGATCGCACCTGATAAAGATGTCGACGGCTTTCACGTCATCAACGCAGGCCGGCTCGCAACCGGGCAAACCAGCCTGGTACCGTGCACGCCCTTTGGCTCAATGATCTTGCTACGCAAAACACTGGGCGATATCAGCGGCAAGCATGCCGTCGTGCTGGGCCGTTCAAACATCGTGGGCAAGCCCATGGCGCAGCTTTTGCTCAACGCCAATGCCACCGTCACCATCGCCCACTCGCGCACGGCAGACCTGCCGGGGCTATGCCGCCAAGCTGATATCTTGGTTGCCGCCGTTGGGCGCCCGCATATGGTTCAAGGCGATTGGGTAAAGCCCGGCGCCACGGTCATCGATGTGGGGATTAACCGCATTCCGGCGCCGGAAAAAGGGGATGGCAAGACCCGGCTGGTGGGCGATGTGGATTACGCGGCCGCCGCTGAAGTCGCAAGCGCCATCACGCCGGTTCCTGGCGGTGTGGGGCCGATGACAATTGCCTGCCTATTGCGCAATGCCGTTGTTGCAGCATGTTTGCGCAACGGGCGAGCCATACCTGCGGTTTTAAACACATTTTGAGATGCCAGGCGACATTTTAAGCGTTTTTGTCTCTGCGTTCGTCACATTCTTTGTGGTGATTGACCCGCCGGGGGTGATGCCAATATTTGCCTCCCTCACGCGCGGCACACCACCATCTTGGGCCAAGCAAATGGCGTTTCGCGCGATTGTTGTGAGTGCGGCGATTTTGTTGTTCTTCGGCTTCTTAGGAACGACATTTCTGCAGATCTTAGGCATCAGCCTTGATGCGTTTCGAGCCGCCGGCGGCGTCATGCTTTTTCTGATTGCGCTGGAGATGGTATTTGAAAAGCGCACGCAGCGCCGCGAAGAGCGTACGGAAAAATTTCAAAATCAGGATGGCCATGCCGAGCTGGATGATATCTCAGTCTTTCCACTGGGTATCCCGCTGATCGCTGGACCGGGGGCAATTGCGTCAATCATGCTGCTACACGGGCAATATACCGGCGACCGCCTTGCTCAGCTGGCCGTTTGGAGCGCAGCCGGTGCAACACTATTGTTGTCTCTTGTTCTGTTTCTGCTGGCCAATCCATTGATGCGGCTGATCGGCCAAACCCTTGCTGCATCGTTAACCCGCGTGCTTGGCGTTATCCTTGCCGCGCTGGCTGCACAGTTTATCTTTGATGCTATTAAAGGCACATTCTAGGCGCAGCACTTTTTGGACAACACGGTAAACATCTTGGCCCTGGTCGGCGTCCTCGGCATCGGGTCACAATGGCTTGCCTGGCGCTTTAATTTGCCAGCCATCGTGCTCATGTCGATCGCGGGTATCATCGCCGGGCCTCTTACCGGCGTGATTGAGCCCAGCACAGACTTTGGCGAATTCCTGCGCCCCATGGTTTCGGTTGCCGTAGCCATCATTTTATTTGAAGGCGGCTTGTCTCTCAACTTTAGAGAGATAAGCGACGTCGGGCGCTCGGTGCGCCGCATGGTGTTTCCCGGCGTCGTGTTTGCTTGGGGGCTTGGTGCGGTTGCAGCGCACTATGCGGCAGGCCTG
>JBCCLR010000236.1:0-5413 GCA_039026755.1 Pseudomonadota bacterium
ACTTTTTAGTGTTTCGCGATACACCAACCCAAAGCGTTGCTTACCAGGCACAAAGCAATATCGCCGGAAGCTTAACGCAGCTCAAGCGCGTTCTAGCGCAGCCGACTTTATGGCGTACCAAGAAACGCAGCAGCGCCGGCGTAGGCGCATTAGAAAGCCCAACTGGCAGTGGCCATTTTACGCCGCGACACGCTGGCCAGCAGGTTGCTTTGGTTGGCGGCGGCGCCGATGCTACGGCGACGCAGGGCGGGCTTGGCGTCTCACTCTTCTCGCGGCCATTGACCCTCTCAGGCCTCGCGCCAATTGCGCTTGAAACGTCACAAGAGGAAGCTACGCAGACCTATAATCTTGGCGTTAATTTGGGTATTTCACGCTTTCAAGTTGGGGCTGCGGTCAGCCGCATCGCCGGGGATCGATACGCGTTTGATGCAACTGGCCTGGATGTTGATGTGCGCTATTTGGGTGAAAGTTGGCAAACAAACATTGCTTTGAGCGGCGTAACAGGGTCGGAAGCAACCGCGCGCTTAGCTAGTCGTGGTTTTGTGCACGATCAGTCCTTTGCCGTTGAGTGGGGTGCAAGCTATTTGCTCACGCCTGCATTGTCCCTCGGCGGGAGCTTGCGGTTTTCAGGCTTTAAAGACACCAACAGCTTCGGGCTTGATGATTCGATCATTACCGATTCCGCAGTCTTTCTGGGCACAAACCTAAAGTTTTAAAGCGCGCTGAAGCCAGAAATTCCGGCAAACCCAGCAAAACCGGGACCCAGAACACGCAGACGAGACACGTTGTTCAATCCGCCCAAAGCATAGGCAGGCCTGCGCGCCATCCGCGCCAACCTACGGGCTTGATACAGGCCAAGCGCTGGCGCACCGACATGGCTTTGCGTATCAAAAACCGGCGATATGAACACCAAGTCTGCACCACTGCGGCGCGCTCTTATGGCTTCAGCAGCGCTATGAACGCTCATTGACATCACCGTTGACATGCGGCGCTGCGGCCGCTGCCAGCGCGGGATATGCCGGCCAAAGCCCGCCGCGCTTTCTGGCGCCAATAAACATATACGGCGCTGCACCTTCGCAAGCGTCATGAGGTGGCGTACCTGCGCTTTACCGCTCGCCCCATAGGAGCGAATAACCAGGCCAATATCTGGCGCGAGTGCACGCACCAGATCTAAAGCCTGGTCGTTTTGAAGCTGCTGCGGCCCAAGAAAAAACCAGCCAACACTATGGCCGCGTTTGCTGCGGCGCGGGCTAAAAAATGCACTGCTAAGCGAGGCGCCGGCATACCCACATAGTGACTGGCTTGCCCGCTTAAGGGCTTTGGCATATGTCACCGGTCATGACCTCCGAACAAACGCCGCAACAGCGACTGGCGCATGTATTGGCTGATATTGCGCGCCATGCCAAGCGTGCCGAGCGCGCGCCGGAGGACATTGCGTTAATCGCAGTGTCCAAAACCAAGCCAGCTGAAGAAATTTTGCCAATCCTTGCAGCAGGGCATCGATTGTTTGGCGAAAACCGCGTGCAAAAAGCGCAGGAGAAGTGGCCTGCGTTAAAACAGCAGTATCCAAATCTAAAGCTATGCCTCATCGGGCCTCTACAAAGCAATAAGACCCGCGAAGCGGTCCGCTTGTTTGACCGTATCGACAGTATTGATCGGCCTAAAATCGCCCGCGCGGTCAGCCGCGTGATGGCGGAGGAAAATCGCAACATCCCCGTGCTTATACAAGTCAACACGGGCGCCGAACCGCAGAAATCCGGTATTCTGCCAGAACACGCGGACGCCTTTATTGAAGAATGCCGCGAAGACTTAAATCTCAACGTCATTGGCCTGCAATGCATCCCGCCCCTAGATGATCATGCCGCACCGCACTTCGCGTTGCTGAGCCAAATTGCAAGGCGCAATGGGCTGCGCGAGTTATCAATGGGGATGAGTGCTGATTATCCAGCAGGTATTGCCATGGGTGCAACCATGATTAGGCTGGGCACCGCCCTGTTTGGTGCCCGCGCGAAACCACAGTCTTAACGCACAATCAGCCAGCTTTGCGGGCGCAGCAGCGTTACAACGTGCAAAAGATCATTGCGCGCCAAGGCCAAGCAGCCAAGCGTTGGCTTTAGCCCATGCGGCGCAGCCTCGGCCACATGCAGAAATATGGCGCTACCATAACCAGGCACCGGTCGCTGGCGATTATGGCTCAGCACAACGACAACGTCATAGAGACTATCCATGCGCATCAAGTCTTCATGGGACGCGCGATAAGGCAGACGAACGGGCGCATTATAGCGCGGATCGCCCGGTGCGTCGCACCAGCCATGCGCGGGCGTCAGCAGCGTTAAGTGCAAATGTGTATCTGGCCGCGCCAATCGATCAGCGCGATAATAGCAGAATTCAAAGCGGTACCTGCCCAGCGGGGTTTTGCCATCCCCTTCACGTTTACGGCGCTCTACAATCGCACCATGCTTGCCGATTGCCATGGCAAAGGTAGCGGTCCCAGCTTTAAACACTTGTGCCTGGGTATCAGCAATGAACAGCATGGCTGAAGCTTAGCGTGTCGGCACCACTTGTGCTTCATATTTATCTAAATTGCTCAGCATTTGCGCTAAAAAGGCATTGTTTATTGGCGGGATATCCAGCGGCTGCGCTGGCGAAACCTTTGCGACCGGCGCAGCTGACGTCATGACGTCAGAATTTCCGCTTTCAACTAATGTTTCAGCTTTCGGCTCATCTGGCGCCGCTAGATTGAGCGCCCCAAGCAAAGGGCCTAGAGTTGCCGCGCTCCAATAAGGCTTGCTTAAATCTTCATAGGCGTCTGGTACATCAGATGTCACTGCGGTCTGTTTGGGGTTTTTAGGATTGGTGCGCGCGCCGCTGTCGTCGGGTGGTGCCAGTTGATTGGCCTCTGCCCGATCCACAGTTTCATTGCCGCGTAGCGCTATTGTCGCAGCAGCAATACCCACGCCAATTGGCCCGGCAAACAAGCCGCCGCCCACCAGCCTGGGCTTATCAGCAATCTCGTCTCCACTAATAGCGCGATAGAGCTGGCCAACAACAGGAATGTGATGCAGCGGATTGAGCGTATCCACCCAATCTTTAAAACCAAAGCCAGCCGCGTCGGCATGCTGACCGGCTTTAAATACGCCGCGCGTTGCCCCGTTTTGGACAACGGTCACGCTTTGCGGCTGATAAAATGATGTGATGCCAGTGGGCAAGGCTATATCTCTTGGCGGCGGTTCCTGCTTCGCTAACGTCCAGCAAAAGCCATGCCAACACACAAGCCCGGTTTTCTTTAGGTTTTGCTGTACCTCATGGACGACGTAGGGCAGCTTCTGCCTAATCAACTGGGTGGGTTTTTCCTATTGACGCCTATAAACGCACGCTTTTTTAGTATACCAAAAGATGTTTGACACGCACGGGGGGATTTTATGCGCCGGACATTGCTCTTAGTGGATGACGATGATGACCTGCGCGAAAGCATTGCCGAGCAGTTTATTATCCAAGAAGAGTTTAGCGTCGAGCAAGCAGCCAACGGCACTGATGGTCTGGCGCTCGCGAAAAATGGTCGGCATGATTTGATTATCCTGGACGTCAACATGCCAGACATGGATGGCCGAGATTTAACAAAACTGATGCGCAAACATGGTGTGCGTGCGCCCATCATATTGCTCACCGCTTTAGAAGGCGACGCAGACGCCATTTTAGGCCTGGAGAGCGGGGCTAATGATTATGTCAATAAGCCGGTACGCTTTGGCGTGCTCCACGCCCGCGTGCGTGCGCATCTGCGCCAACATGAAAATAC
Organism: Pseudomonadota bacterium; assembly: GCA_039026755.1. Classification (GTDB taxonomy): domain Bacteria; phylum Pseudomonadota; class Alphaproteobacteria; order Sphingomonadales; family CAKZYD01; genus CAKZYD01. Next base: position 3,797 of record JBCCLR010000236.1, read on the forward strand.
TGACGATGCAACCTTCGAAATCGGGCCCTATACATTCAAGCCAAGCGCCAAGATGATGGTGGATGAGAGCGCGGGCGCAAAAGTGCGGCTCACAGATAAGGAAACCGCAATTATTAAATTTCTGATCAAAGCCGGCGGGCGGCCGGTTGCGCGCGATACGCTGCTTGATGAAGTTTGGGGCTATAATGCCGGTGTAACGACGCACACACTCGAAACCCATGTCTACAGATTAAGACAAAAAATCGAAACCGATCCATCAAACGCCAGCCTTCTGATCACAGAGGCTGGCGGTTACCGGATCGCTTTGTAACGCAGCACATCTCAGCCGCGAGCAGCAACCCGTTTTCATAACAGCAGTGCCCGCCCGGTGACCTGAAAATCCCCTCCTGGCATATTTTTATGCGGCGGGATGTTGAACTCTTGCGCTAAATTGCGAATACTGCTGGTGCTGTCTCAAGGGGAGGCTGCACACATAAACGTGACCTGCTCATGCGGTCGGTCGCAATGAAGCCTTGCTCGCTGGCGTATTTCAGCGGTAACATACGGTACCATAACTGCCAGGGATTGGTATCAGCACTGCTTTACATTGCACGGCTGCAACAGCAGGTTCGGCGCACCGAGGGTGCTGTCTAAGGGAAGCATGTTGGCCGTGTTCGTGCCACAAAACTGCATTGCTGACTTTAAGGCTCACTCATACAGCGCCGTAGACATAAAGGAGTGCGAGATGACGGACAGTTCACTCGTTGAGCGCGCGCGTGTTGAGGGCATTCGATTAACCTCTCAACGCGCGCTTGTTTGCACAGTTTTACAAAAATCAAAAGATCACCCAAATGTTGATGATCTCTACGCGCGGGCGCGCGAGGAGGACCCAACAATTGCCATCGCCACAGTGTATAGAACCTTAAAAGTGCTTGAAGATCATAAGTTGATCGCTCGGCATGGTTTTGGTCAGCGCAAGTCGCGCTATGAGCTGATCCATAAGGACAAACATGATCATTTGATTGATATTGGGTCGGGAAAAGTGATGGAATTTAGCGACCCGGCGCTGGAAAAGCTGATCAATGAGATCGCCGCGCGCATGGGCTATAACCTAGAGCGCCATCAACTTGAGCTTTATGGAACGCCAGCAAAGCAAAAACCCAAAAAAACACCGGCCCGGGCTGCCGCCCGCTAAAATACCAACCGCGTGCACCATGCAGGGGCAAAACCCTAGCCGTGGTGGCAGCTGCTTAGCGACATTGCAGGCCGCATTGCCGTCAAATGCTCCTGTTTGATGCAATTGATCTGTTACCCGTGGCGATTGGTCTTTCACACGTGAATGTGTCGCGCCGCGGACCCTGTCGGCAGCGCGCTAAGCTGAACATCGGCCATATCTTAAGCTTCAATACGGGCGCAAAGACAACGGCCATGTTTTGTGCGCACGCACCGGGACGCTAGAGCGGTTTAAGGTTTCTTTGAAACGCACTGCTAAGGTCCATGGTGCACTGGTTAGGCGCTGGATGCAGCGCGATGCGGGGCATCGCGCAAAGCCAGCAACGCAGCCAGTGCGCCATGGACCGACGCCCTTCGGGACGGCTTAAGCACTCCAGTGGCCGCGTCGCTCGGCTTTGAATATAC
>JBCCLR010000237.1:0-5398 GCA_039026755.1 Pseudomonadota bacterium
ATCTCAGAAATAATTCGTTTTCCAGTTTTTGCGTGATCATGGGGGGATTATGGCGGGCGACGGTGATTTGGTGCAGGACGCAAGTGTTCTGGTTACAGCAGGTGCCGGCGGCGCGGGCCGTGTTATCGCGCAGGGCTTTGCAGACCGCGGCGCGCATGTTGCCGTGTGTGATGTCAATGCGGAGGCTGTCGCCGCAGTCAATGCCGGCACAGCGGCGATCAAAGCCTATCACGCCGACGTTTCTGATGAAGTCGCCGTCGATCAAATCTTCGCAGATTTGGAGACCAGCGGACGGCCCGTTGATGTGGTGGTCAACAATGTTGGGATCGCCGGGCCCACAGCTGGGATTGAAGATATCACTCTGGCCGATTGGCAGCGCTCTCTGGATGTGAATTTGACGAGTTTCTTTTTAACCATTCGCCGCGCAACGCCGGGCATGAAGCAGCGTGGCCGCGGCGCCATTGTCAACATCTCTTCGGCCAGTGTTAAGACCGGGCTGCCCATGCGGCTGCCTTACATCGTGACCAAAGGCGCGGTGGTGCATATGACCACCAATCTCGCGCGCGAACTTGGCCCAGACGGCATTCGCGTGAATGCAATTTTGCCAGGCGCCATTCGCGGCGACCGGATCAACACAATCATTCAGCAAAAAGCCGCTGCCATGAACCGCACGGCGGCGGATTATGAAGCTGAACTGCTTCAATACACGTCCCTGCGCACCATGGTGGAGCCGGAGGATATCGCCAATATGGCCGTTTATCTTGCCTCTGCCCAAGGTGCGCGCATGAGCGGTCAATGTATCGGCGTCGATGGAAATGCAGAATACGAGGTTTAGCCATGGCTCAACAAAAAGTGATCATTACCTGCGCTGTAACGGGCGCAATTCATACGCCGACCATGTCGCCATATCTGCCGATTACGCCCGATGAGATCGCCCAATCGGCCATTGAAGCGGCTGAGGCGGGCGCTGCCGTCCTGCATTTGCACGCGCGCGACCCACAGACCGGCAAGCCAGTGCAAGACCCCGATTTATTCATGCAGTTCTTGCCGCGCATCAAACAGTCCACCGATGCGGTGATTAATATCACGACAGGCGGCGGGCTTGGCATGTCCATCGAAGAGCGTCTGGCCCCCGCGCATCGTGCGCAGCCGGAAGCCACCAGCCTTAACATGGGCTCCATTAACTTCTGCACGCACGAGCTGGCAGGCAAATATGATGACTGGAAATTCGATTGGGAGCAGCCCTATTTAGAGCAAACCAAGGGCTCTATCTATCCCAACACCTTTGAGATGATTGAGCACATCATGGTCAATGTGGGCCAGAAATATGGCACACGGTTTGAGTATGAGTGCTATGATCTCAGCCATCTTGCGACGTTGCAGTATTTTGCCAAACAGGGCCTTGTGAAGCCGCCATTTCTAATCCAAGGCATCTTTGGCGTCATGGGCGGTATGGCGGCAACGGTGGAAAATCTTGTTCATTTTAAAACCGAAGCCGATCGGATGTTTGGCTCTGCCTATCAGTTTTCCAGTTTTGCTGTGGGCCGCAATCAAATGCCGCTGATTACGGTCAGCGCGGTGATGGGCGGGGCCGTTCGTGTTGGGCTTGAAGACAGCCTCTATATCGCAAAAGGGGAGCTGGCGCGCAGCAATGCGCAGCAGGTGTCAAAGGTGCGCCGCATCCTTGAGGAGCTGGGCCTGGACATCGCCACGCCCGCCGAAGCGCGCACAATGCTGGATTTCAAAGGCGGGGACAAGGTCGCCTTTTAGGCCGAGCACTAGTCTATCCATTTTTGAGGGGGGCCATAGGGCCTGTGCGCGGCGCGCCAGGCCCTATGGCTAAGACGGTTTCACTAGGCACTGCGTTGGCTGATGTGGTTTAAACACTGAATGCCCCGGTTAAGGCTCATATCGCCGCTTAAAAAAAGCGGCGCATCCAAGATAATCTCTTTCCCATGCAGCAGTATGCGCCCAGCGTAGGCGCATTTGGGCTGCGCCGTGCATCCGAGTGGATAGAGTGCCGGCCAGCTGGCACGCTTGCAATACCGGTATATTTTCGTATATGTATAGAGATGTTCGAAGAGTTGGGGGGCTGGGTGGATCACGCCGCGCCGTCACTCACATCCTTGAGCTTTTTTGTTAAATGACTTTACATAGCGATGCAATCCGGCTGACTATAGTATGCAACAAGCAAGATCGGTAAAAACCATGCCGCCCAGTGCGCCTGCTGGGCCGACCGCAAAATCCAAGGGTGCCCGCGCAGTGGCAAAAAATCCTGTATCCTCAAACGATGACAGCGAAAAAGCGGCGAGCTATTCGGTTGATTCCATATCAGATTTGATCGTCAACCGCATCGAGACCGGCGTATACCGGCAAGGTGATCAATTGATTGCCAGGACTATCGCCCAGGAGCTTGGCACCAGTATTGCGCCCGTTCGCGAAGCGCTTAATCGGCTGAAGGGCGAAGGGCTTGTTGAGTTCTTCTCCAACCGCAGCGCGCGGGTGAAAGAACTGAGCGATAAGGAGCTGCTTGATTCCCTGGAAGTGTGGCAAGCAAATGCCATGTTACAGGTCCGCCTGGCTGCTCAGCGTGCTGGTATTCGCGACAATGCCGAGCGCATGCGAAAATCTTGGCGCAAGATTCGCAGCGCGGGAATGCGCGATGATCGCTTAAAATTTCTGCAACGCGTGAAAGAGTTTAGCAATCTTTTGAAAGAGATTTGCGACAATGCGTATTTAGACCGCGTGGAGAAAGTTGTTCATACAGAATTGTGGTCTCGCAACGTTGTGGATGCAATCGAGGACAAAGACTGGATCCCTTACGTGGAAGGGTTTTGCGCGGTTGGCGAGGCGGTGATCGCTGGTGACCAAAAAGCCGCGGAAAAGGCCTATGCAAACCATTTGCAGCGCTTCACCGGTCACGTTTTAAGGAAGATGGCCCGCGATAAATAAACCGTTTGCCTGGATGCAGGCAAACACCATGACGAGATGGCAAATCACGCAACATGCGTGTGTTCCCCTGCCGCTTATCCGCCCCCGATTTGACGACACTCAGCCATGAGAAGATGTTTCTCATGCGGGCGGTTTGGACTGCGATAGGGGTACGCAAAATGCTTTTTAGCGCGCGCGCATATAACGAAAACAAACTCTCCAATGGGCTATTGTTTCGCTATGCGGCACTGCAAGTGCCGCTCAATGCCCTGATGCTGCCGATTTTTCTCTACGTCCCGACATTCTACGCGCAAGAGCGCGGGGTCAATCTGACCTTGATTGGCACCTTGATCTTTGCCTCGCGGATGTTCGATGCAGTCTCCGACCCAACCATCGGCATCTTATCTGATCACACACGCTCACGCTTTGGCCGCCGCAAACCCTGGATCGTTGGCGGCATGGGCATCGCCGCCTTTGCCTGTTATATGCTGTTTGCGCCGCCGCAAAGCGCCAGTGGCGGGCATATGATCGTCTGGCTGATCGCGTGCTATCTCGGCTGGACGATGATTTCTATTCCGCACCTGGCCTGGGGTACGGAACTCACGCGCAACTACAATCAACGCACCCGCGTCATGGCCTGGCGCGATGGCGCGGAGGTGATTGGCTTTTTCATGGTCGGCCTTATTCCCTTTGCGCTTGGCGTCAGCGGCGAGGGGTTTTCCGGCAAGGTGCTGGATACACTAGCGGTGCCCGTGGCGATCGCCTTAATCGTCTGCGTGATCTTGGCGGTGTTTCGAACGCCAATCGGTCAAGGTCAAGACAACGCGCCAAACCCGAAAACCAATTTGACGATGATTTCCGACCTCGTTGGAAATGCGCCTTATATGCGGCTGTGCATTGGCATGTCCTGCATGCGCATTGGCGAAGGCCTGCGCACCACGCTGGCGGTGATTTTCATCACATATTATTGGCAGCGGGCGGATTTTCTTGCCACGTTCATGATGATTTTTTCACTCGGCGGCGTGCTTGCCGTGCCGTTTTGGGCGTGGCTGTCAAAGCGGATTGAAAAAGGCCCGACCTGGCGCATTGTCATCGTCAGTGCCATGGCCATGTCGCCTGCGTTCTTCTTTGTCGACCCCACAAATACCGCCCTCATCACGGTGATTATCTTCGTCTCTGGGGTAATTGCAATCGGCAACACCATGTTGCCCAACGCGATTTTAGGTGACGTCATCGACCTAGATACGCTGCGCTCGCAGCAGCTGCGCGCCGGCGCTTATGTATCGGTCTGGAGTTTCCTCATTAAACTGGCGCTCGCCATACCGGTGATGATTGCTTTTCCCATCCTCGACGCGACGGGCTTTAACGTCACGCTCGGCGCGCAGAACGATGCCGCCGGCGTGCTGGCCGTTGGCATTCTCTATGCGCTTTCCCCGATCCTATTTCAGCTCATCGCTGTGCTTGCAGTATGGAATTTCCCGCTCAGCCGCGCACAGCACGACATCATTCGCCGGCGCTTAAAACAACGCAGTGATCGCCAGCTGGCGCCGGAGGGTGGGGCCGTTGGTTAGGGGCGGGGTGTGGTTCATTGTCCTCAACCCCACCGCTTCTTCACGCCATCCCACTCGAATACGCGCGCCTCATATTTGATTTCAAACGTTGGGTCCTCCTCCAGGCTTTCCTTCTCCTCTGCGCCTCCCAACTGCTCCACCTTGGCCAGTACCATCAACTCCGCCGAGATCTTGCTCACCACTTGTACACGGTTGCTCTTTATCGCTGCCTTGCTCGCCACTCGATCCCGCTTCATGTTCAGCACCGTCTCCACAGCACTTGCAAAGTCCAGCCCATACAACTCCTTCCCCCCCACGCCGCCGGTCTCGTCCAGAAAGAACCACACCTTGTCATCCACCCCAAAGCGCTCCTCCTCGGGCCGCACCGGGCTCGGCCAGGACTGCTCAATGCTCACATCCACCTCGCTGTTCTTTGATCCTTGTGCGCTCGCCATCTGGGCGTCAATATTTGCCTTGATCAAGACCATGTTTCTCTTGCTGGATGAGATGGTGATCAGGGCATACTCTGATCGCAGCTCCCTGAAGAGCCGCATCATTTCGGCGCAAAAGTCCACCACCAGCCTGGCGCGCACGCTCTGGCTGGGAATGTACAAATTGCGAAGCGGGTGGCAGACATACAGGCGACGAGATACTCTCATCAGTCCTCTGTCTCCAAAGGCTGTCAAGTCCCCCACTTGGACTCGCTTTTTTGTAGCCTTGCCATGCAGCAGTTCATGCCATGATAATCTCGATGGGCACGCCAGCCAGCTCACATTGCAGTGTCCAATCATCACAGTTTTGACGATTTCTCTGGCTCGGCGCTCCTTGGTAGCTTGTGTGTTTGAGTCGTAGCCCCTCAGATGGACCAGAAACGCTGGATCGTAGTCTCGTCTCGATATCAAGTGCGACGAGTTGAA
>JBCCLR010000238.1:0-5273 GCA_039026755.1 Pseudomonadota bacterium
AAAACTAATTTATCGAATACTCAAATCGATTTTCACAATGTCTTGTTCGATATCTGTTGCAGTGGCAAAAAACTGTGAATTTTTTGCACAAAGCCCAGGCGCAACAAAACTGACGCATACATTCCATATTCGGATCGCGCAGTGCATTTAGGCGCGTGAATTCCAGTCACAATCGATTATAAGAGCTGCTCTAACTCCGCTAAGATAGCCTCACGATCGGCGTCTAATTCTGGTGCCGGACGATCTTTAGCCTGCGGCGTTGTGGGCATATTAAAGGGCGTTCGCGCATACATAAGTTCACCCGCTACAGGGTGGGTCATGGTGTGAAAGAAGTCGGCCGAGCGTAGATGTGCATCATCGACCAAATCTTCCAATTTATTGACGTCTGCACAGGGGATGTCGGCCTTTTTGAACGCGTCTAGCCACTCTTGTGTTGAGCGCTTCGGTGCCTCCTTCTCAATCAGTTTATACAGCATATCACTATTTGCCGAGCGCCACTTGTCATCCGCCAGTTCCGGCTTTTGTGCCATGTCATCGCGCCCGATAAGCGCGAAAAAGCGCTGCCAATGCCGCGCTGTATGCGGCATCAATGTCGCGTAGCCATCTTTTGTTGGATAAGGGCGGCGACCTGGCGCCGTAACCCGGCCATAGCCGCGCTCGGGCAGCGGCGGCACAAAGGTTTGGCCGCTCATATGTTCGGCAAGCCAGAACGCCGTCATGACCTCAAACATCGGCGTTTCTATGAAGCAACCTTCGCCGCTGCGTGCGCGGGCGGCCACGCCGCCGGCTATCGCTAGGGCCAGGTGCAGGCCAGTAACCTTATCGCACAGCACACTGCGCACAAACCGCGGCGTCCCCGTCTCATCCGCATTCAGCCACGCCAAACCAGAGGCGGACTGAATGCAATCATCATAAGCGGGTTCTTCACTCTTCAGACCATGGCCAAAACCGCGCGCCGAGCAGTACACGATATCAGAGCGCACCGCTTTGACCGCGTCATAATCAATGCCGAGCTTGGCGGCACTGCGGCCACGCATGTTGTGCACAAAGACATCCGCGGTTCGGATGAGATCCGCTAAAATCTGCTGATCATCGCCATGTTTAAGGTCTAGCATAATGGACCTTTTATTGCGATTTAGTGTGAGAAAGCCCGCACCATCACCGCCATCTTTGCCGGGCCGCGCTGCACGAAATATATCGCCGCCCTTAGGCTCAACCTTAATGACGTCAGCACCCATTTCGGCAATCAGATGTGTTGCATAAGGGCCGAGCACAACTGTGCTTAAATCGATGACACGTATGCCTTTGAGCAAGTCGTACATGGAAGGTCCTTCGTTGGCTTACGCATGCGCGCACAAATTGCCAAGTGCGCGCACGCTATCTGCAACAAAGGACCTAGATCTGCAACAAAGGAGCTCTTTAAAGGTCAAAGACCCATATAATTCGGCCGCTAGCTGCCCAGCTTTTGGGTCCCGCGGCCAAACTCAGGATAGGCCTCCATACCCAGCTCTGCCACATCCGAACCAGCCAGCTCTTCTTCCTCAGACAAGCGAATACCAACCGTTACCTTCAGGACTGTCCAAGCGATAAAGCTCGTCACAAAGACAAAGGCGCCAATCGCCACGACGCCGATGATTTGCGGCAGAAAACTTACATCCGCATTGGTGAGAGGCACGGCAAGCGTGCCCCAAATACCAGCGACCAAATGCACCGATAATGCGCCGACCACATCGTCTATCTTAAGCCGGTCGAAAAACGGTACGGCAAACACCACCAAGACACCGCCAAAACCGCCAATTAAGATTGCTGCGCCAATGCTTGGCGTCAACGGCTCGGCCGTGATGGAAACGAGGCCGGCAAGCGCACCATTGAGCGCCATGGTCAAATCGACCTTTTTGTACAAGATCTTCGTGACGATAATGGCAGCGATGCAGCCGCCCGCGGCCGCCATATTGGTGTTGGCGAAAATTTGTGCGATCGCCGCTGCATCGGCTGCGGTGCCCATGGCCAGCTGTGATGCACCGTTAAAGCCGAACCAACCGACCCACAGAATAAAGGTGCCAAGTGTAGCCAGAGGCAGTGACGAGCCGGGCATAGGCCGCACCCTGCCCTGCGCGTCGTATTTGCCGTGCCGGGCACCAATCAAGATGGCGCCGGCAAGTGCCGCCCAGCCGCCGGTGGAATGCACCAAAGTTGAGCCTGCAAAATCGGAAAAGCCAAGTGCATCGAGCCAGCCAGCACCCCACTCCCAGCTGCCTTGGATGGGGTAAATGATGCCGGTCAGAATAACAACAAACACAAAAAATGGGAAAAGCTTGATCCGCTCAGCAACGGTGCCTGAAACAATTGAGGCCGCGGTTGCCACAAACACCATTTGGAAAAACCAATCAGATGCTGCCGCGTAGCTGTTGTTTTCTAAATCAATGGAGCCATCGCCCAAGGTATCATTAGGCCCCCAAAACAGATTTATTGGGCCAATATAGCCACCTTCGGCAACGCCATACATAAGATTGTAGCCAATAACGTAATACATCAGCCCCGCAATCGAGTAGAGCCCAATATTCTTAAGGCAAATCTCGGCAACGTTTTTGGTGCGCACAAGGCCCGCCTCAAGCATGGCAAAGCCCGCAGCCATCCACATGACCAAGAATCCGCCAATGAGAAACAAAAGCGTATTAAAAATAAAGGCCGTTTCTACCGACACGTCCGCCCGCGCGGGGCTTGCTGCCAGCACGCCGAGCAACAGGGCCCCAACCCCTGCTGCCAGCACCTTAAATGATCTCTTCCGCGTCATGTCCGCTGCTTCCTTCCTGCCTTTTTTTAAATTTAAAGAGCGTCGCCGCCGGTTTCGTTGGTCCGAATACGAACCACTTTTCCCAAATCGAGGCAGAAGATTTTACCATCCCCGATCTGCCCCGTACGCGCCGCATTGGCTATTGCATCAATTGCCTCATCCGCCATGTCAGCGGCAACGGCCACTTCGATTTTCACCTTCGGCAAAAAACTCACCTCATATTCCGCGCCGCGGTATATCTCAGTTTGACCTTTTTGCCGGCCGTAGCCTTGCACCTCTGTGACGGTCATACCGGTCGCGCCAATCCCAGCTAAAGCTTCGCGAACAGCTTCCAGCTTAAAGGGTTTGATCACCGCAATGATAAGATGCATGTTAGGGCCTCCCTTGCCTCAATTTTTGTCCTCAACTCTCGGCTTTTATGTTGAAAAAACCGCGCATTGCCGATTTTTAGTCTCGTCTCTGTTGATCCCGTTGCGCGTGTAAGCAAATATTGCGCCAGGTGCCGATCAACACCTCACCCGCATGGATTTCAAACGGTCTATAGCGACTGCCAGATAAAAATGCACGGGGTTACTGGCTAAAATATAGGCAAGACATGAGCAATGGTTAGTTTATGGGCAACGCATGTTAAATGATGAGCAAAGGCGGCACTATGCTGAGCACGGGTATATTTGTTTAGAGAATTTCAAAACGCGCGCGCAGTGTGAAGCGCTGCGTGCTGCGGCCAATGCCATTGTTGAGGCGTTCGATGCTGACGAACATCGCGCCATCTTTGCCACTGATGATCCTAAGCGGTCAGAAGATGCGTATTTCCTATCTTCTGGCGATAAAGTGAGATGCTTTTTTGAAGCCGATGCGTTTGATGAGGCTGGACGTCTCAAACAGGCCAAAGCGCTGTCCATCAATAAAATCGGCCATGCAATGCATGATTTGGTGCCGGCCTTTCATACCTTTTCGCGGGGCCCAAAATTGGCGGATTTAGTGGATGCATTAGGCGTTCAAGATCCAAAGATTTGGCAGTCCATGTATATTTTTAAACAACCCCGCATCGGCGGAGAAGTCCGCTGGCATCAAGACGCCACATACTTCTATACCAACCCTATTTCCGTCGTGACGCTGTGGTTTGCGATAGATGATGCGACACAACAGAACGGTTGCCTTTGGGCGGCGAAAGACGGCGTAGATACCCCGCTGCGCGAGCGGTTTTGCGTCAGCGATGGACATGCCGAACTCAAAACGCTGACCACAGCTGCATGGCCAACACAACACGAGGCGGTGCCACTGGAAGTGGAAGCTGGAACACTGGTGTGTTTTAACGGATTGCTGCCGCATTACAGCGCCCCAAACACCTCGGCAAAGGCCCGCCACGCTTATACACTACACGTGGTTGACGGGCGATATCACTATCCCAAGACCAATTGGATCCAGCGTGCGCCGGAGTTTCCGGTATCTGGTTTCATTTAACCGAGCCCGACGCAATCAAACGGTCGACATCAGCGCGGGTGGGCATGCCTTCTTGTGCCCCATGTTTCGTGGTTGCAAGGGCACCAGCTGCGCAGGCAAACTGCAGCGCCGCAGCATTTTCCATGCCTTGCGATAGCGCAACAGCCAAAGCCCCAGTGAAAGTATCCCCTGCCCCGGTTGTATCGACTGCTTGAACCACCGGCGGCTCGGCCTGCGCAATCTGTTGCCCGTTTCGAAACAGTGCAGCACCTCTCGCCCCATAGGTCTGCGCAACCAAGCCATCAAACCTCGTCAGTTGATCAGCGTAGGCTGCAGCTTCGATTTCATTCATGACCAGAAGTTGGGCGCGCGCAAATAGAGCGTCGCTGAGTGGCAGCGCGGGCGCCGTGTTCAGGCAGAAAAATGCTGAATTGGCGTCAAGCGCAGCCAAAATGGGCGCTTCGGCAATCTCAAGTTGCGCGATGACCATATCATCATCATTGATTGTTGCCGGCGCTATATCAGGCCCTGAAAAGGCAGCATTCGCGCCGCTTGCAACTGCAATTTGGTTTTCCCCATCGGCGGCCAGATTGATAAATGCGATACCGGTTGGCGCGCCCACTTTAAGAATAATCCGCGACAGATCGACACCATCTGCTTGCAGATGCGTTAGCGCAAGCTGGGCAAACTCGTCATCGCCAACACTTGCGTGCAACATGACATCTGCGCCCAATCGGCGCGCCGCTAGGGCTTGATTGGCGCCCTTGCCGCCGGGAACGGCCATGAAGCTGCCGCCACCGATTGTTTCGCCCGCCCGCGGCAGCGTTTCGGTTTGAATCACAAAATCGGCGTTGATGGACCCAACAACGTGAACTTTACGCATGGACGCATGCACCTATAGCGGCAACAAGCTGTCCAGCATGAACCAATCGCATGCGCCGACCAGCGATGCTTACTTGGACCAGAACTTGGCAAGCGGCCGCAATTTTTCAACAAATCCCGGGTCTTTCGACATATGGACAAGCATGCCTAAAAA
>JBCCLR010000239.1:0-5232 GCA_039026755.1 Pseudomonadota bacterium
AGGGCACTTTGAGTATCAGCGCCATCTGCGCCGCCAAATGGTCTTGCAAAGACAACTCACTGGCAAAGGTCTCTTCTAGAATATTATCGCCGCCACCCGGTGCTTCGCTGCCGCCACTTCCCGAGACCGCACCACTTCCGGTTAAGCTAAGTCCAGCTGCCTCAGGCGCACCATCTAAGCCGATCCGGTCGCTTGGCGTATCACTATCGAATGCGTTCTCTGAAACATCGGCATCGAGAGCACTTTCGCCATTGCCAGACATGCTATCAGCGACCGCTGGTGCATCCTCAAAGCCAGTATCTGCATCTCCTGGCGCATCCGCCGGCGCAGCGTCTGCGCGATCGGTATTGGCGGTCTCTGCGGGCCGATCCTCACCCACATCAAGCAGAGGGTTTTTTTCAACTTCTTCCGCAATATAGCTGCTGAGTTCGATGTTATTTAGCTGCAGCAGCTTAATGGCTTGCTGCAGCTGCGGCGTCATCACCAGCTGCTGGCTTTGGCGAAGGTCAAGCCTCGGGGAAAGCGCCATGTCCGTGCCTTAGCGCCTAGTGGGTAAAGCTCTTGCCGAGATAGACCCGGCGCACATCTTCATTGGCGACCAACTCTTCGGGCGTGCCTTCAAACAGCACATGCCCATCGAAGATAATGTACGCGCGATCAATAATGCTGAGCGTCTCGCGTACATTATGGTCAGTAATCAATACGCCGATGCCACGGTCTTTAAGGTGCGACACCAACGTGCGGATATCTGAAATAGCAATCGGGTCAATCCCAGCAAATGGTTCATCAAGCAGAATGAAAGCTGGTCCGCCAGCCAGTGCGCGGGCAATTTCGCAGCGCCGACGTTCACCGCCAGACAGGGCCAGAGCGGGCGAGGTGCGTAGATGGCTAATCGAAAACTCTTCCAACAGGTCATCAAGCTTTTGCGCGCGCTTCGCGCGATCTGGCTCCACCACTTCAAGCACTGACATAACATTTTGTTCGACGGTCATTCCGCGGAAGATGGAGCTTTCCTGCGGCAAATAGCCAACACCCATTGCCGCGCGCCGGTACATGGGCAGCTTGGTAATATCTGCGCCGTCTAAAACGATATTGCCGCTATCGGGCGCCACCAACCCGGTAATCGAATAAAAGCACGTCGTCTTCCCAGCGCCATTTGGGCCAAGCAAGCCAATCACTTCGCCGCGCTGCACGGACAAGCTCACGTCCCGCAGCACCACCTTTTTGCCGTAACTTTTGCCAATTGAACGCACGAACAAGCCTTCGCTTGTATCCAGCGAAGGCTGCAAAAATGACTGCGGCGAGACATTCATCATCGTCTCCAGATCAGCCCGTCGCGGCGGCGCAGAGATCTCTAAAACTTCCATGCCGGCACGTTAGCGTGGGGCCGTTAATAAAATCTCATCTTTAGGCAAAACATATCAAGTTGGCCCGAAATATGCATGCAAAAGGCATAAAGGGTGTCCAGAGCGAAGGCAAGTCAAACACGCGGGGATCATAGCGGATCAACCAACGCTGCTTTGGCGATGGATCTGCCCGTAGAGTTAGCGGCCAGATTTCTTAGGGACCGCAAAACGGCCTTGGACCCGCGGGGTCGCGCTGCTGCCGGTGGTGTCCCCATCTAAAGTGGTGCGGCCGGTGCGTAAATTGAGCTCTAAACGGTCGCCAACCAGGCGGGCATCTTGGCTATCAAATCGAACTTCCCCGCCCATGGTCACAATCTCACCGCGCACATCATAAATACTCCAGGCGCTTTTGACACTTTCAGACGGTGAGGTGAATTCCACATCGCCGCGCGCATCAAGGCGCAGGATCGTCGGCGTATCGCCAGTGCGCTGGTAGAACACTTGCAGGCGCTCAGACTCAAGCCGTAAATCACCTTGTTCAACCCGCACATTGCCAGAGAAAACCGCCGTGTTTGACTGATCGCGCACTTCCACACTGTCTGCGGAAATATCAAATGGCTGATCAACATCATGGTCTTTTAACTCAGAAATTTGCGCATTGGCAGCGCTGACACACAGCACCCAGCCAACACAACAAAGGCTGATATATCGAGCAGCGGGCATCACTGTCGTGTCTCAGCCGGCGCATCAGCGGCCGGCTGCTCCGTCATTAGCTTTTGTCCAGAGCTGGGCGCTTCACCCGCAAGCATAGTATCGCGCATCGATGCGGCCTCCTGACGTGGATCGATATAGGCTTTCACGCCGCCACGAAAGATTAGTCTATCTTCATCTATGCGCGCTTCAAAGCGTTTTGCTTTAAATTGGCCAAGCGGCCCGTTGGCCACAAGGCGTTTGTCAGACGTCACTGCGCGCTCTGTCAGCAACACTGTGCTGTCAGCTGCATCAATGGTATAGCCATTGCTGGTGGTGATCGTAACGGGGCCAACCAACTGTAGTTTTTCATCCGTCGGCTGATAGACCCCATCGCCGGCAATAATCGACACAGCCGTGGTGTCTTCAATCACCATGTCGGCCTCTATCCCATTGAGCTGCACTTCATCGGCCACGCCGCGTGGCTGCATTGCATTTTCTGCTCGAATTTGAAAAGGCCGCTCTTGGGCATCCAGCCCGCTATAGCGCGGGTTCACCATACGCAGCCGCTCTTGGCTGGTCTCAACGCTGTCGCGCGCCAGGACAAAGCTGCTTTCGCGCTCGCTTAAGAACGGATAGGCAATGGTTAAAACCAGCAGCGCAATGCCGATCAACGGCAAGACAATCCTGAGCAGCCAAATTGTTTTGTCAAACTTGCCACCAATGCGCGGGGCAAAACGTTCAGGTTGCCAATGCGCGCGGACATCGGCTGTGTCGGCTTCATCCTCTAAGCTGCCGTACGTATTCATGGTCGGCTCCGCCGCGCGCGCATGGCTGCTCTTACAGCCGCAATTGGGATGATCGCCCTTCTCGGGTTCTGGCTCATAGATTTAACTGTGCGCAAAAATATCGACCTCTGGCCAACCGGCCAAATCGAGCGCAGCGCGGGTCGGCAAAAAGTCAAAACAAGCCTGCGCAAGTTCAGTGCGCCCTTCACGCGCCAGTCGGATGTTCAGTCCCTCCATCAATGCGTGTAAATACAGCACGTCATTGGCCGCATATTCTCGCTGGGCCTGGGTGATTTCATCAGCGCCCCAATCGCTGCTCTGCTCTTTTTTAGATACATCGACGCTCAGGAGTTCGCGCAGCAGCTCTTTCAGTCCATGCCGATCAGTATATGTACGCACCAGTTTTGACGCTATTTTCGTGCAATAGATCGGCGCCACGTCAACTCCCAAATACGCTTTAATCATGCCCACATCAAAGCGTGCATAATGGAAGATTTTGGTGATTTTAGGATTTGCAAACAGGGCTTTGAGATTGGGCGCATCATATTCACCCTGCGGCAGGCGCACCAGATGGGCATCACCATCGCCATTTGAAAGCTGGATCAAGCACAAACGGTCGCGCTGCGGATGCAGCCCCATCGCTTCGGTATCAACCGCAACGGCATCCGCCGGTATAAAATCATCCGGCAAATCCCGCTCATGGAAGAAAATCGACATAAATTGCTTTATCCCTGACCAAGCCACAGCACTGGCTACGCGCTATGCCTGATAGACGGATCAAGCGCAAGGCAAGCAATGACAGCTAAGCGCAGTATTCGCACAGCGCAAAATTCGAGATGAACCTGAGCCATGCGGCGCAAAGGCACTACATCAAAACAACCGCGTTCAGCACAAGGCACATGAGATGGCATCTGTTTCCCAATCGTTCCGCTCGGCATCGCAGGGTTACCCATCTTCTGGCTACGCCTGGACAGTGGTCGCAATTTTAAGTTTTGCCGGTGTGGTCAGCTATGTTGATCGCACCATCATGAACCTGCTGGTTGGGCCCATTCGGGCCGACTTGGGCATCAGCGATACCCAGTTTAGCCTGCTCCAAGGCATTGCCTTTTCATTTTTTTACGCGCTACTTGCGATCCCCCTCGCGCGATTGTCAGATACCGGCAATCGCAAGCTGGTTATTATTGCCGGCGTTGTGTGTTGGACACTGGCGACGTTCGCCAGCGGGCTGGCGGCCAGCTTTGCAATGCTGTTTGCGGCACGGATGTTTATTGGTGTCGGCGAAGCGACACTCACACCGGGCGGGTATTCCATTTTAGGTGACTATTTCCCGAAAGAAAAATTGTCTGCGGCCGTCAGCGTCTTTACGGCCTCTAGTTTTCTTGGCTCTGGGATTGCCCTTATTCTTGGCGGGCCGCTGATTGCGTATCTGCTGGCAAAGGGCCCGCAAACGCTGCCGGTGCTCGGCACGCTGCAGCCCTGGCAGATGACCTTTATTTTAGTGTCACTTCCAAGCGTGCTTGTGCTGACTTTTCTGATCTTTATGAAAGAGCCCGTGCGGCAGGCCGGTGCAAGCGAAGCGCGGCAAACCATGGAAGCCGCAAGCTTCGCTGATTTCTGGGCCTTTCTGCAAAGCAAAGCGCGGGTCATTCTGTCGATTTACTTCGGCCTCTCAGTTTTGGCCGCTGTTTTGTACGGCGTTACCAGCTGGGGCGCGGAGTTCCTGATGCGGACATATGGCTGGGACCCTGCCAAAGTGGGCCTCATTTTCGGACCAATGATCGCGGTATTTGGCTATAGCGGCCTTGCTTCAGGCGGCTTTGTTTGCAACCGGTTAATCGAGCGCGGTATGACAGACGCCAACTTAAGGCTACCGATCATATCGTCGATGTGCTGCATGCCTTTCGCCATTGCCTTCGGAATTATGCCCAATGATACGTTATCGCTGATCTGCCTGGCGCCAACACTGTTTTTTGGCGCCATGCCATTTGGCATTGGCACAGCTGCATTGCCGCTGATATCGCCCAATCGGATGCGCGCGCAGATGGTCGCTGGTTATCTGTTTATTGCAAATTTGCTGAGCTACGGGCTGGGTCCGACGGCCATTGCAGCGTTTTCAGACACGCTGGGCGGCGGAACTGCTCTTGGCAAGTCGTTCTCGGTGATCTTGCCAGCCCTTCTGATCACTGGCAGTGCCATCTTAATGCTTGGCTTAAAGCCCTACCGGGCATTAATCGCCGGCACTGCAGACTTGGCCGCAGTACCGGCGGAATAGCGGATGGAAAGCCTAGAGCGTTTTAAGGTTTCTTTGAAACGCACTGCTAAGGTCCATGGTGCACTGGTTAGGCGCTGGATGCAGCGCGATGCGGGGCATCGCGCAAAGCCAGCAACGCAGCCAGTGCGCCATGGAC
>JBCCLR010000240.1:0-5085 GCA_039026755.1 Pseudomonadota bacterium
CTGCCACAGCCCCGCTTGCCGACATTACATCCATATCGCAGCGCCAAGCGCTTGAATTGGGCCCTGAGAACCTAAAGTTGCGCACCGCAGGTGACACTGCTGAAGATGCGAACGCCTTTCGTAAAGGCCTTATAAGCACCCGTTCGAGCGAACAGCTCTACCTCAATGCGCCGCAGCGCGTGCGCGTACGCGATAACACCTTATTTCGGATGTCCTTTCCTATTCCTGCCAATGTGCCTATCGGCGACTATACTGTTGCGATCTATACATTTTTAAATATGGAGTTGATTGCGCAAACCGAGCAAACACTGCGGATAGAAAAGGCCGGATTTGAAGCCTATGTCACGCAAATTGCGCAGCGCCTCTCCCTTCTTTATGGCTTTGCCAGTATCGTTCTGGCTTTTGCAATAGGGCTCGCCGCATCCTATATCTTCAAGATGTGACCCATTGGTTTAGCGCTGTTTCGCCATAGATTGCAGCCATTGCAGCGCGCAGCCGATTGCTTTCACTGCCTTTCATCCTATATCGATAAGACTAGGCATCCGCAAAAGAGATGCCGCACGGCTGGACAAACAGACCGCCTTAATGGGTCATCCTTTTGGGAAACCGAACATTGCTGGCCCGATGCTGGTGATCGGAAACAAACTATGAAATGCGCTATACTCATTGACGGTGGGCACCTTCGCCACATCGTCAAAAAAGCTGGATTTGAGCCTACACCTGATTTTATTGAGGCATTCTCTGCGGAATTGCTTAATGACGGTGAACAACCGCTTCGGGTCTACTATTATGATTGTCGGCCCTATAATGGCCGGCAGATTAAGCCGATTTCTGGTGATGAGATTGAATACTCTCTGCATTCAGGGTGGATGGATGAACTTGCGCGGCGTGATTTGTTTCAACTGCGGCTTGGCCATTTGAAGTTTCGCGGCTGGGTGTTTCGGGACGACGGTGATGGCGAGGGCGATTTAACTGACGATCATTTTGTTCCGTCGTTTGAACAAAAAGGCGTTGATCTGATGATGGCGCTTGATGTTGCCTCGCTGGTTGAAAACACAGCAATTGAGCGCATCATCGTGGTGACAGGCGATACGGAGCTCACACCGATTTTAGATTTTGCGCGCACCCGCGGCATTTCGGTGTGCATGGCCAATCCGCCCGGTTGGCAGTTGCACGACAGCCTGCAGGCGGGCAGCGATTTGTGCCGCGATGTGGATTGGCCAGGCGGCGGTGAAGGCTTTGCCAGGCGCCGCGGTTATGCGGACTAACACAGCTACTGCGTCGCGATATTTGGCGCAAGGAGCGCAGCTTAGCGCTCAAGCTCGAACTTTAATTCACCAGCCTCACCCCAATGGTTGAAGGCAAATAGTGCCATTTGGGCCAGATAATCTTGCGTTTTGCGCCCTGGCGCGCGCCCAGCGATCACTGCATTCCACAGGGGCGGCTGCCCTGGTTTAAACAGCAGCATGTTAATGCTGAGCCGCGCACCGGCCGCTTTACCGCGGCCAAGGGGAATTTGGATCTGGTTTGGCGGGGTCGGAAGTTCGGAATAGCGCGAACTGCCAGCATAAGCATCGCGCTGCGCTAAGCTTTGGGTACGACCGATATTTGTTTCGCAAGGCGCGATCTCATAGCGCAAGGTCAGCAGCGCTTTAGGATCAACAATGACGCCAATCGCCGTCAGGCCGTCGGTAACTTGCCGGGCTATGCCCGTTCCGTCCCTTTCGTCACAGACAGTGTCGAGCCGCACGCGCCGTCCGATCATCGGTGCCGCCGGCGCTTTCGATTTGAAAATCGCCTCACCCAGCGAGAGCTCTTCGAAAATGCCGCCTTGCGCATGGGCCATCGTCATCTGCAAGAGAGCAAGGCAGCATAATATGAAGATGCGCAGCATCGCAGCGTCCTTGTTGAGTTCCCGGCCTAGTGCGCTTGGCCCCATGTTTGTGCAATACCAGCGTCAACAATCAGTGGCACGCTGAGTGACAAATAAGGGGTGCATGCGCTTTCCATCACCTGTTTTATCACAGTGCTGGCATCTTGCGCCATGCTTTGCGGCGCTTCAAACACCAGCTCATCATGGACCTGTAGCAGCATGCGCACATCATTTAGGCCCTCAGCGTTTAACGCCTCTGGCATGCGGATCATGGCCCGCCGAATGATATCAGCCGCAGTGCCTTGTATCGGTGCGTTAATCGCCGCGCGTTCGGAAAACCCGCGCATATTCGGATTTTTATCGTTGATGCCTTTAATATGAGCCCGGCGTTTGAATAGCGTTTCCACATAGCCGGTCTCTTTGCAGGCGGCGATGGTGTCATCCATATAACGGCGAATGCCTGGGAACCGCTGGAAATAGGTGTCGATAAAGGCCTTTGCATCAGCGCGCGGAATATCAAGCTGGCGTGATAATCCATAAGCGGAGATGCCATAGATAATGCCGAAATTAATGGCTTTCGCGCGGCGGCGGATTTCTCCAGTCATATCCGCGATTGGCACATCAAAAATTGCCGATGCGGTGGTCGCATGAATATCTTCGCCATTTTCAAACGCGGTTTTTAGTTCTGGAATTTCGGCAATATGCGCCAGCAGCCGCAGCTCGATCTGGCTATAGTCAGCGGCGATGAGAACGTTGCCAGGTTCGGCAATAAAAGCTTCGCGAATGCGCCGACCTTCCTCAGTGCGGATGGGGATGTTCTGCAAATTCGGCTCATTCGAGGAGAGCCGGCCCGTTGTCGTGGCTGCCAGCGAATAGGAGGTATGCACCCGGCCTGTTTCAGTATTGATTTGTTCCTGCAGGGCATCGGTATAGGTACTTTTGAGCTTTGACAGCTGGCGCCATTCCAGCACCAATTTGGGTAGGGAGTGACCACTTTCCGCGGCTAGCGTTTCCAAGATGTCAGCCCCGGTGGAGTAAGCGCCGGTTTTCGTTTTTTTCGGCTTGGGCTCTAAATCAAGCTTATCAAACAAGATGGCGCCCAATTGCTTGGGCGACCCTATGTTAAACGGCTCACCGGCCAGCTCTTCAATCTCTGCTTCGAGGCCCGCCATACGCTGGGCAAATTCACCCGACAAGCGCGATAGCATCGCGCGGTCAACCTTAATGCCGTGCCGCTCCATTTGCGCGATCACCGGCACAAGCGGTTTTTCCAGCATGTGATAGACGCTGCTGAGGCCCTCCAGCGGTAGCCTCGGCTTTAGATGCTGATACAGCCGCAAGGTGATGTCAGCGTCTTCAGCGGCATAGTGTGTGGCTTTATCAAGCGGCACCTTATCAAAGGTCACCTGTGCTTTGCCCTTGCCGGCAACGTCTGAAAACGGCGTCGTTTGTAGACCCAAATGGCGGCCAGCCAACTCGTCCATACCATGCCCGCCGCGCCCGCTGTCGAGTGCATAACTCATCAACATGGTATCATCGATCGGCGCAAGGTTGATGCCGTAGCGGGCCAAAATGAGCATATCATATTTTAGGTTTTGCCCGATTTTCATCACTGAGTGGTCTTCCAGCAGCGGTTTGAGCGCGGCCAATACATCATCCATCGGCAGTTGCTGCGGCCGGTCATCGCCAAGCGCTAAACCCGCGCCATCGCTGCCCACATGCGCCAGCGGGATATAGCAGGCTTCGCCAGCCTCAATGGATAAGGAAATCCCAACCAACTCCGCCGCCATCGTGTCAAGACCGGTGGTCTCGGTATCAACAGATAGCATGCCACGGTCATCTGCCTGCGCGATCCAGGTTTTAAGCTCTGCCATATCGGTGATGCAGTAATAATCCGTTTGCGTTGGCGTGCTTGCCTCTTCTGCGGCAGCGTCAACGCCTAAATCGCTCGCCCATTTGGCTTTGAGGGACTTAAAGCCGTGGGTCTCTAAAAAGCTGATAAGTGGATCAGCGGCGATATCATTAAGCGCAAAATCATCAAGCGTCTCTGGCACCGGCACATCATGCTTAAGCGTGACGAGTTGTTTTGAGACACGGGCTTGATCAGCAAACTCTATAAGGTTTTCGCGTCTTTTATTTTGTTTGATTTCGGTCGCCCGACTGAGCAGCGATTCTAAATCGCCATAGTCATTGATCAGCTGCGATGCGGTCTTTGGCCCGATGCCGGGCACGCCGGGTACATTATCAACGCTGTCGCCCATCAGGGCTTGCACTTCGATGACTTTATCTGGACCAACACCGAACTTATCATAGACCGCCTCTACGCCGAGCCGCCGATTGTTCATGGTGTCGAGCATTTCCACGTCCGCATCAACCAGCTGCATCAAGTCCTTGTCAGAGGACACAATTGTCACATCCCAGCCGCGCCTGCGTGCTTGGGTGACGTAGGTGGCGATGATATCGTCTGCTTCAAAGCCGTGCATTTCAATGCATGGCAGGCTCATCGCGCGTACCGCGTCACGCACTAAGGAAAATTGCGGCACCAGGTCTTCTGGCGGCTCTGGCCTGTGCGCCTTATAGTTGGCGTAGATTTCATTGCGAAAGCTGGTGCGCGCGGCATCTAAGATGACCGCCATATGCGTTGGGTCTTCCGCATCGGTCACATCTTGGCGCAGCTTTAAGAGCATGGTGGTAAAGCCATACACTGCGCCAACGGGCGTACCACTCGGGCTCGTGAGCGGCGGAAGTTTATGGTAGGCGCGAAAAATATAGCCCGAGCCATCGACCAGGTAGAGGTGCGGTTTTGTCATTCAGCCGCCTCATCGGCGCGCTGATCTTTCGGCCCGCCCTCTAAAACAAAAAGCCGGTCGCAATAGGGACATTCCACATAGCCATCATCCCCCATATTCAAATAGACGCGCGGGTGCCCTAGCGCGCCTTCATCACC
Source organism: Pseudomonadota bacterium (assembly GCA_039026755.1). Taxonomy (GTDB): domain Bacteria; phylum Pseudomonadota; class Alphaproteobacteria; order Sphingomonadales; family CAKZYD01; genus CAKZYD01. The sequence continues at coordinate 4,821 of JBCCLR010000240.1, forward strand.
ATCACAGGACACTTTGGTCATGCGCACATATTTTGTCTCAGGCGCTGGTACAGGCATGATTTTAATCCACTCGCATCCGTGGCCATTGTAGACATTGCGCCGCGCACCAATTGACGCGAACTCATCGCAGGTGATAGCCAGGGAAAAATTTCGCTCCCTCATTAGCTCGGACGTTTTCTCAAGAATACTGCGCATCATATTGAAATGGTGCGTGTAAAGCTGATCACTCTCAACGGCCATCTGCAGTTCGCTCAGCATAGCAACA
>JBCCLR010000241.1:0-5031 GCA_039026755.1 Pseudomonadota bacterium
AGCATATCCGGCGGTGCATCGTAGCGCTGCTTGCAGTCCTCACATAAGCGCCGCACCAGACGCTGGGCGAGCACCAGCCGCAATGAAGAACCGAGCAGAAAGGGCTCAACGCCCAAATCGCGGAGCCGCACGATTGCGCCAACCGCATCATTGGTGTGGACACTCGACAGCACCATGTGCCCGGTGAGTGAGGCTTGTACCGCAATCTCAGCTGTTTCAAAGTCACGAATTTCACCGACCATGATGACGTCCGGATCCTGCCGCAGGATTGCCCTGAGACCGGCAGCAAAAGTCATGCCGACCTTGGTGTTCACCTGGGTTTGCCCAACTCCGTCGACTGCATATTCCACGGGGTCTTCTACCGTGAGAATATTGCGCGCACCGTCATTGAGGAGGCGCAGCGCAGCATAAAGCGATGTCGTCTTGCCCGACCCCGTGGGGCCTGTAACCAGAATAATGCCGTTGGGCTGCGCGAGGACCTTTTTAACCTCGTCAAGCAAAGCATCTGGCATGCCCAGGTCGGTGAGGCCGATGCCGGCTTGATCGCGGTCAAGCACCCGCATAACCACTCGCTCGCCACCGCGCGACGGCAGTGTAGAGACCCGCACATCAAGCGCCCGACCAGCCCGCATGAGCGTGATCCGGCCATCCTGCGGCACGCGGCGCTCGGCGATATCGAGCCGCGCCATAACCTTGATCCGGCTGACCAGCATGGCGGTGATTTTCGCGGGCAAGCGCAGCACTTCGCGCAATACCCCGTCGATGCGCAGCCGCACCACGACATCATTTTCATAAGGTTCAATATGCACGTCAGACGCGCCGGTGCGTGCGGCTTCGGCAATGAGCTGATTGATGAGTTGGATCACTGGCGCATCATCTTGACTGTCCAGCAAATCCGCCGCGGCCGGCAGCGTATCAGGCAGCCCACCAAGCTCCTCAACATCGTCCAGGCCAGAGGTAACGGCGGCTGTATCCAGGGTTTGCTGGCCAAAATGCGTGGCCAGCAAATCATCAAATTCGCGCTCGCTCTTCGTGATCACGGTAAACGGCGCACCAATCAGTCGCCGCGCTTCGCTCAGTACCGCCGGGTCCGCGCCAGCCCGCAGCGCCACCGTCGGGGCATCGCTATCGTCAATCGGCAAGAAGCCAAGCCGCTTGGCATCAGCATAGGGCAGCGCATCTAGCATCGATTAAGGCGCCTCCGCTTCGGGTGCTGGCAGGGTCAGCCCAGCTTGGCTGGGCAATTGCGCGCCCATATAGTCGCGCACAAGCGCATCGAGCGAAGTTTCCGCCTGCAGCCCGCGCGCGCGCATATCGAGCCGCACCTGGTCCATACGGCGGCCTGAAAGCGCTTCGGCGTCTTGCTTGGTATTCACAATGGTGGGCCGAATGAAAACCATCAGATTGGTGCGAGATTTCGTGCGAGCCCGGCTGGTAAACAGCTCTCCTAATACGGGTATGCTGCTGAGAAACGGGATGCGTTCAATTGATTTTCGCTCTGATTCATCCAGCAGCCCGCCAAGCGCCACGATCTGGCCGTCATCCACAGTGATCGTGGTCTCCACCTCACGCTTGTTCAAGATGAGGTCGTTAAAATCATCGGACACCGGCCCTGCGATCGACGACACCTCTTGCCGCAAAAACAAGGTGATTTCCCCTCCCTTATTGATTTGCGGCCTAACCTCTAGCTGAATACCGACGTTTTGCCGCTCAACGGTGCGGAAGGTGTTGTCAAAAGTGTTAGCCAGAGCCTGGCCGGTGGTGATCGGAATGTCTTGGCCAACTAAAATGCGCGCGGCTTGATTGTCCAGCGTCATTACTGATGGCGTTGACAACATGTTAGAGGCGGTATCTGATTGAATAGCATTGATAATCGCACCGAACAGCGCATCATCACCAATTTCGCCGCCCACCCCAAGCAAACCGCCGCTCACGCCAAGCAAGGATGATACGGCGGCTTGTTCAATAGCGGTGCGTGCCGGGCTGCCGGTCGTCGTGCGCACAATCCCGCCATCAACGGTGGTCTCCGTCGTATCAAGTTCATTGGCCCCAACGGCGCCGGCAATGGCAAGCAAGTTGGGCTCGGTATTTGAATAATTGGTGGCCGCAAGCGGGATCACGCTATCGCCCGTGCCGCCGACCAAAAACTGCACGCCAAGCTGCCGCGCGGCGCCATCTGATATCTCCACAATAAGCGCTTCAACCATCACTTGCGCGCGGCGCTTATCGAGCTGCTCCACGATGTCCATCACGGCGCGTTGCAGGTTTGCGGGCGCCGATACAACCAGCGCATTGGCCCCTTCAAAGCGGGCGATCATTGGCCTGCCTGCCTCTGCCGGCTGCACGCGGGCCGGCGCGCCTTCTTCCGCTGGCGCGGCAACACTGGCGACCTGGCCCACAAGTTGCTGCAACACCGGCAAAATCTGGTCGGCATCCGCGTGTTTGAGATAAACAACGCGCACATCGCCGCTGATTTGTGCTTGTGCATCCAGCTCCGCAGCAAGCTTCGCCATCGCCGTAACGGTGGTTTTATCGCCGCGCAACACGATGCCATTAGAGCCAGATATGGGGATGATCGCCATGTTTGATTGGCCGGCAGGACCACCGCCTTGCAAGGACGTCAGGGTTTGCACCATATCGCGCGCGCTCATATTGCTTAAGCTGACAATTTGCATGCTGCGTCTATCTTTATCAACGTCGGCCAGCACGGTTTTGAGCTGCGCAAGTGTGTCCGCATAGTCAACCAAGATGATGGCATTGCCAGCCCGGCTGGCGATCACTTGTCCGTTTTTGGAGCTGAGCGGCGCAAGTGCACTTTGCGCGGTTTCCGCATCGATAAAGCGCAAGGCAATCACCTCAGTACGAAGCGCATTTGCGCCAACACTCGCCGCGGCGCCAGGCGCTTTTTCAGACCGCACAATGCGAAATCCGCCGTCAATACCGCTCGCTGGCAGCGCACTAAACCCATTTGCCCGAAGCGCCGCAAGAAAGGCTTCAAAATATTCAGTTTGTGACAGCGGCTGCTGGCTGATGATGGTGATCGTGCCCTTAACGTCTGGGTCGACGATGAATGTCCGCCCCGTGGAGCGTGAGACTTCCTGCACAACGGCACGAATATCCGCGCCGCGCAAATTAAGCGTTTGCTGCGCAGCAGCAGCAGGCATAAGGCCATGCAGCGCCATTGCAAATGCAGCCGCAAAACCGCAAGCAATATGCGCGCAAAACTGCTTCACTAGAGAACTTTTTCCAGGGTTTGACCGGCGCGCACAAAGGTTACGCGCACTGTGCTTCCGGGGCTTCTTGTTTGTGCGGCAAGCTGCGCCAAATCTGCCTCGCCCCTAATCTGTTTATCATTAACGCTGAGCACTCTGTCACCCGACTGAAAGCCATAGCGCCGCAGCAGGCGCATATCAAGCTGGCCCGGCAAGACAAAGCCTTGCGCTGGGTTTGGCTGCGCCCGCTGCGCATCTTGGCTGCCTGCAGGCGCATCGTCTAAATAAATCCGTTGACGCCCGCTCGCATTTTCAAGGACGACATAATCAGCGCCGATCTCAACCAGCCGTGTGGCATCATCCAGCAGCTCCCCCGGGCGCGCGGTGAGTTGCTGTTTGGCTTTGCCTGGGGAGACAATTGCAAAGCCGCTCTCAGCACTGCCCGCTGGATTGGCGGAAACCGAAAGTCCATGCAACACCCAAGCACGTGATAAAGACGGCGCACGCCGATTGGAGGTCCAGAAAATATCGCTTTGAGACGTTTGAACAGGCTGCCCCGAGAAACCAGCATTCACGCTCGTGCGCTTCTCACCGACGGGACCAACGGGCGCCGCCAAATACAGCGCAATCTGCACAGCAAACGATGCAACAAGAACAACCAACACAACCTCAGCTGCGGCAATGATGATGCGCGGATTGAGTTGTCTGATGCGCTCAGTTAAAATCATCATTGGTCCTTTAACGCACGTAAGGGCAACGCAAAGCTGCGTTACCCTTTTTGTCTTAGCATGGCTGAGCAAGATGTGCGCCGGGGAATTCTCCAGCGGCGCGCCTGCGACGCTCAGAGCGCCTTTAAAAATTCGCCTCCAAACTCAGCGAAAACGAGCGCCCTACGTCAAATTCATTGACCAGAACAAAGGTATCATTGAGCTCCTGCCGCTCAGAAAACTTAGTGTTTAACAGGTTGCGTGCCTCGAAAGAAATCTCCATATCGGTTCCACCCAGATCGAACCCTTGCCGTAAGACCACATCCATAATAACGCCAGGTTTTTCAATAATATCCGGCTGAATAAATTGGCCGACGCGCGGACCACGCAGCGACACGCGCGGGCTTGCATAATTGATAATAAAGGTCTGCTGGGACAGATAATCCGGATGCTCAAGACCGATTTGGAAATTGGCGAGATGCTTTGACTGGCCAGTAAGCGGCAAACCATCAATAAACACTAAAGATGCATCCTGCACACGGCCATCAAACAGCGTTGTCTCATCGCCTTGCTCAACGACAAGTTCAGACTCAGTGTATGTATAGTTCGCATTGATATAGATGCGGCGGTCTTTAAAGAACGCACTTTCAGTCAAATCATACAGGTCAAAATACTTCTCAATTTCGATCTCCGCACCAAACAGTGTTGCCTTGGGTGCGTTGGCAAATGTGGTTTGGATCGTATCACCCGTTGGCCGGGCAATGTTTTCAATTGGCCGGTCGATGTCTTTGTAAAACCCACTCACGGTAAAGCGCTCGTCTTGCCCAAAGAACCACTCATAACGAATGTCAAAATTTAGGAGTTCGGTATCTGTCAAAAACTGGTTGCCGCGGAAACTGCGGTCGACGTCCGGGTCGTTATAAAACTGCGGTGCCAATTCCCTAAATTGCGGACGAGCAATGGTTTTTGAGGCGCCAAGGCGCACCTGCATATCGTCATAAAAATTGTAGGTAAGGGTAAGGGCCGGCAGAAAATAGTCGTTCTCAAGCCTGGTATTGACAACGCTTGGGGTTACGCCGTCTGGCAAGGCTGCATCATTTGCAAGCACCAAA
>JBCCLR010000242.1:0-5028 GCA_039026755.1 Pseudomonadota bacterium
ATACTCCCGCGAAGAAAATGTGGCTGATGCGCAGCGCTTGTCGGCCATGCTAAATACGATTTACCAGTGCCCTGTTCCGGTGATTGCAGATGTGCATGGCGCGGCCTATGGCGGCGGTGTAGGGCTGACGGCCTGCGCGGATATCGCGATTGCCAAGACGGGCACGACGTTCATGCTGTCTGAAGTGCGTCTGGGCTTAACGCCTGCTACAATCTCTCCGTTCGTCTTGCGCGCCATGGGCGAGCGCGCGGCGATGCGTTATTGTGTGTCGGCGGATGCTTTTGGCCCTGAAGTTGCGCTGCGTACGGGCCTTGTTCAAGGCATTGATGAAGATGTGGAGAGCCTCGCACAGGCTATAGCAGCAAACGGGCCTGAAGCGGTGCGAGCTGCTAAAGCTCTGGTGCGCGATTTTGCTGGCCAGCCCATTGATCAAGCGCTGCGCGATGATACGGCAGAGCGCATCGCCGACCGCCGCGCCAGTGATGAGGGCCGCGAAGGCATCGCCGCATTTTTAGAGAAGCGCACACCGCGCTGGCGCATGACATGACGCAAACCGTCCTCATAGCCAATCGCGGCGAGATTGCCCGGCGAGTGATGCGCACCGCCAAAGACATGGGCTTTCGCACGGTTGCGGTCTATTCCGACGCTGACCGCAGTGCCCCGCATGTACGCGATGCGGACAAGGCTGTGCATATCGGGCCATCTCCGGCGGCAGACAGCTATTTGGTGATTGGCAACATCATCAAGGCTGCTAAACAAACCGGCGCGACCATGATCCACCCTGGCTATGGATTTCTTTCTGAAAATACCGAATTTGCCCAGGCCTGCGCGGACAATGAGATCATTTTCGTTGGAGCACCGGCTGCGGCCATCAATGCCATGGGCCTGAAAGATGCTGCCAAAGACCTGATGGACAAGGCCGGTGTGCCCATCGTGCCTGGCTATAACGGCGAAGACCAAAGCGCGGAACGGTTAAAAGCAGCAGCCGATGAAATCGGCTATCCCGTCATGATCAAAGCGGTGGCAGGCGGCGGCGGCAAAGGCATGCGTATCGTTGCTGATGCTACGTCTTTTGCCGACCAACTCACAGCTTGTACCGGCGAGGCCAACCGCGCATTTGGCAACGACAAGGTGTTGATTGAGAAGTTCATCAATGCTCCGCGCCATGTGGAAGTGCAGGTCTTCTCTGATACGCACGGCAATCATGTGCATCTATTTGATCGGGATTGTTCCATTCAGCGGCGGCATCAAAAAATTATCGAAGAAGCGCCAGCCCCCGGCATCCCCGATGAGGTGCGCGCGAAGATGTACGACGCGGCAGTCCAAGCGGCCAGGGCGGTCGACTATGTCGGCGCGGGCACCATTGAATTCATCATGGATGCGGAGACTTTCGACTTTTACTTCATGGAAATGAACACGCGCTTGCAGGTCGAACACCCGGTGACCGAGGAGATTACCGGCATTGACTTGGTTGAGTGGCAATTACGCGTGGCCATGGGCGAGGCGCTACCACTTGGTCAAAACGACATCACGAAAAGTGGTCATGCAATTGAAGTGCGGCTTTATGCGGAAGATCCAGACAATGGCTTTCTGCCCTCAACCGGCCAACTGACACAGCTGCAATTTGGACATGCAGACAATCGCACCCGCATCGAGTGTGGCGCCGAAAAAGGTGACTATATTTCGCCGTTCTATGATCCCATGATTGCAAAAATAATTGTGCAGTCGGAGAGCAGGGCAGATGCGGTTAGGGACGCCGGATATGCGCTTCGCTCGACCCATATAGAGGGGGTCCGAACGAACCGCGCACAGCTCAATCGCATTGTTGGGTCTGATGCGTTTGCCAGCGCTGATCTGCGCACAAGTTTTTTAAACGATCATCGCGCCGTCTTGGCGGCTGCAATGAACCCACCTGAAAACATAAGCCGCGCCGCGGCCATTGCCGCGATCGTTCCTGCGCTCATCGCCGAGGCCGATGAAACAGCCTGGCAGGCCTGCGGACCATGGCGTCTCAATGGTCCAGTGCCGCGCAGGATCGTGCTGCAGTCACCCGGCCAAGAGGAGTTGGTTTTTGCAGTGTTCCAAGATGCCTATGGTTCTGTCGTGGTCGATGGGCAGCGGCATGAGGTCTATTATCATCCGGCCTATGACCATAGCCTCGAACCCTTTGTAATGGATCAAGAGCTGTATTACCCCGTGGTCTCCAACACCCATATCGAAATCCGCTATGACAGCCAAACTTACGTTTTCGCCCGCCCAGATGGCCTGCATGGCAAGAATGCCGCCCATGCGGGTCAAGGCGCTGTCACCGCGCCAATGCCTGGCAATGTATTATCCATTGCCGTTTCCAAGAGGGAGACGGTGGAGGCGGGGCAAAGCCTGATGGTTTTAGAAGCGATGAAAATGGAGCATCGCATTGTTGCGCCGAAAGCGGGCCTTGTGAAGGTTCTGCACGTGTCTGCCGGCGCGCAGGTCAAGGACGGCGATATTTTGATCGAGATTGGAGAAGAGGAATGAATGTCCCAGCTTTGAATTTTGGCCATGGCGAAGAACTCGATATGCTGCGCGAAAGCGTGACCGCATTTGCGCGCGATAAGATTGCGCCGCGCGCTACTGAAATTGATGCGGATAATCAGTTTCCGCGTGACCTATGGCCTGAAATGGGTGCGCTTGGCCTACATGGGATCACCGTATCTGAGGCGGACGGCGGCGCTGGCATGGGGTATCTCGCGCACTGTGTTGCCGTTGAGGAAATCAGCCGCGCATCTGCTTCGGTGGGCCTAAGCTATGGTGCGCACTCAAATCTTTGCATCAATCAAATCGCCCGTTGGGGCAATCCCGAGCAAAAAACGAAATACCTTCCCAAGCTTATTTCCGGCGAGCATATTGGGTCGCTTGCTATGTCAGAGCACAGCTCTGGCTCAGATGTCGTGTCGATGAAGCTGCGCGCGGAAAAGCGCAATGACCGCTATGTGCTAAACGGCTCAAAAATGTGGATCACCAATGCGCCGGAAGCATCCACGCTTGTGGTCTATGCCAAGACCGATATGAGCGCTGGCCCAAAGGGCATCACGGCGTTTTTAATTGAGAAGGAGATGGCGGGTTTTTCGGTGATGCAGAAGCTTGATAAGCTCGGCATGCGCGGTTCTGATACCGCCGAGCTGGTCTTTGAAGGCTGTGAAGTGCCTTATGAAAACGTGCTTGGCGAGGAGGGCAAGGGCGTAAACGTGCTGATGTCAGGGCTCGATTATGAGCGCGTCGTCCTGGCAGCTGGACCGCTTGGGATCATGGCCGCGTGCTTGGATGTGGTGCTGCCATATGTGCATGAGCGCGAGCAGTTCGGCAAACCGATTGGCACGTTCCAGCTGATGCAAGGCAAACTGGCGGACATGTATTCCACCTATTCCGCTTGCAGGGCCTATGTTTATGCCGTTGCGCAGGCGTGCGACCGCGGCGAGACGACCCGCAAAGATGCTGCTGGCTGCATATTGTATGCGGCTGAAAAAGCCACGCAAATGGCACTTGATGCTATCCAATGCCTGGGCGGGAATGGTTATATTAACGAATATTCAACAGGGCGTTTGCTGCGTGATGCAAAGCTTTATGAGATCGGTGCCGGCACCTCAGAAATTCGCCGCATGCTTATTGGCCGCGAGCTGTTTGGAGAGACCCACTAAACGATTTCCGGCATTGGACGTCAACGAGACGGTCGCCCATCCCGTAATTTAAGAATTGAGAAACTGTTTAATAAAAGACGTCTAAATATCTGAAATTCTTGATGGATGCGTTAGGATGGAGGCCTGCTGTTCGTTGCACAGTGCAACGAGTGTTATATTTGCGGCTTCAGCCGTTTCGACGGAGAGCAGGCTGGGTGCTGACACCGAGATGATCATCCCATAGCCGGCGATCGCTGCCTTCTGCACCAGCTCTACGGATATCCGAGAGGTCAGAACGATCGCGCCATCTGCGCAGTTCGTTTGATCCTGCATCATGGCTCCGATCAACTTGTCGAGAGCGTTGTGCCGGCCCACATCCTCACGCGCACACACGATACCATCGCCGGGCTTTAACAAGCCTGCTGCATGAATGGCTCGGGTTTGATCGTGCAGGGGTTGATATGCCCTTAAAGCGTCAGTGGCGCTGCTGACTTCAGCGATTGAAAATGTGGTTGTGGCCGCGACGTGTGGGATGTCGCGAATGGCTTGTTCAAGGCTTTCAATGCCGCATAGGCCGCAGCCAATGGGCCCAAGCATAGCGCGCCGCCGTTCAGCGACTGCCTTGGCGCGGTCTTCGGCAACCCACAGCCGCACCTCAATCCCCGCTGCGTGCGCAATCACATCCTGGGTTTCCACGTCATCGCGCGATTGGATGAAGCCCTCCGAGAGTGCAAAGCCGAGCCCAAAATCGCCTAAGTCTTGCGGCGATGCCATCATCACGGCGACAGTCGTGCCGTTAAGGACGATGGCGACTGGTGCTTCATTGGCGAGTTGGTGCTCTGTCTCCACGTGCCAGCGACCGTTTGTCCAACGTCTCGCGCGGACTGGGCCAAATGGCGGTGATGTGGGCAAGTTTGCAGTCAAGAGAGCTACGCGGGCGCCATATGCGTAAGCGCGGCGCCCGCCTCAGTCAGCGATAGAAACAAGCGCTGGCTCCGGTCCCCGCGATCTTCCGTGTGAAGCAATCCTAGATCGGCATCGAGGCTAACCGCTTCGCGAATAACCAGCGCATGCGCGATATCAAACATGCGTGCAAAGGTTTTGGTGTCTGTCGCAATGCCAAGGGCGGTCGAGGCCAGCAAAACTGGCCCCAGCGGGCTCAAAAAGTCGCCTCTGCGCGCGGCGATACATTGCGTTAGCATATCTAAGTCGTCTGTCACGGCTGATGCGTTTCAATCCGTACGATGACGCTTTTTGAAGTTGGCGTGAAGCTCTGCTCGCCAAAGGTCTGATGCGGCACAAGCTCGTTCATCTCAGGATAGTATCCGGCAATACATCCACGCGGGATGTCATAGGGGACGACCCGAAAACC
>JBCCLR010000243.1:0-4996 GCA_039026755.1 Pseudomonadota bacterium
CGATATGGTTGTGACCCTGCTACTCAACGGCACGCTGCTGCGCCGTCCGTCTATACCGCGCTTTCAGCGCGGCGCAGCGGCACTTGTTGTTTTGCTTGCTTCGGCTTGCCTAATACATCCGCAGCTTGCAACCGCGCAAACTGAAGCGACAGCAGATTTGGCTGAGAACGTCCGACTAGCCTGCCTTGAGACAGGCAGCGCACAGGTCGATGCGCTGTGTTTAAACGGCATCAACGCGCTATCGCAGCAGCTGAATATGCGCACATCGGTGCTGACCGGCAGTGCTCAGCTGATCACTCCGGGCCGTGATGACTTGGGCCTCTTCCCTTTGATTTATTGGCCCGTAGTTGACGGCGCGAAAGATATTTCTCGGCAAGGCTACGCAAGCTTGCAAAAGTACTTTAGCAATGGCGGCATGCTGGTGCTTGACCTTGGCATTAGTCTGCCGGGGAAGGCCGGCTTTGATATGCAACTGCCCGCACCGCAAGCCTTGGCAGACATTCGGCGCAATATGAGTTTGCCGCCGCTTGAAACCGTCACCAGTGAACATGTTTTAACGCACAGCTTTTACATTTTAAAAACCTATCCCGGCCGCCGCGGACGCGGCACCGTGTGGGTTGAAGCGGGCGGCCAGGAGCTTGGCGCCGCGGTCAGCCCCATCGTGATTGGCGCTGTTGATTGGCTTTCCGCCTGGGCAAGTGTGCGCAGTGCCTTGCCTGGCTATGCCAAAGGTGACGGACGCGATGGGGAATTGGCGATGCGCTTTGGCATCAATCTGGTGATGTACGCGCTGACTGGGACCTATAAGGCCGATCAAGTGCACCTGCCCGCGCTGCTGGAGCGCGTCGGCCGCGGTGATTAGGAGGACACAATGGGCATGACCGCCAGCACAGCCGTTATCTTTGAGCCCCGTATCGCGCTTTATTGGATGGCGCTCCTCGCCATCGGCTTTTCCGGCTTGATTTTGCTTGGCGTTCTGAATGGGCAGAAAAGCGGGCTTTGGCGCTTTGGCTTTCTGGCGCTCTTATTGGCCGCGCTGGCCAACCCGCAAGTCATTGAAACTGAGCGCGTGCGCCAGCGCGGCACAGCTCTCATTTTGCTCGATGATAGCGATAGCCAAAGCGCGGCAAATCGGCTTGCAGCGCTGGAGCGCAGCACGCAGATGTTGCAAGCCGCGCTCAGCGCAAAAGACGGTCTCGATTGGAAAACCGCTAGACTGTCTCAGCAGCAACCAGACAACCCGAGCGGTACACCGCTGATTGCCGGGCTGGCGTCAGCTCTGCAAGATATCCCGGTTAACAAACGTGCAGGTGTTGTCCTGGTAACGGACGGTCAAATTGATGATGTCAGCCGGCTTGAAACGCTGGATGTTGGCGCGCCAGTGCACGCCATCATCACCGGACCGCGTGACCTGAAAGACCGGCGCTTGATGATCGAGCGTGAGCCAGCCTTTGCAGAAGTTGGTGTCACCCAAAGCCTCACATTGACCGTTGACGATATTGGCTATGATACCGCCGAGCCAGCGCGCCTGGAATGGCAGCTAAATGAAAAGCCGGTGCAGAGCCGGCTGGTCACGCCGGGTGAGCAAACGACCATTGTTTTCACGCCGTCGCATCGCGGCCAAAATGTGGTGTCGATTAATGTCGAAGCGCGCGATGGAGAGGTAACGACACTGAACAATCGTGCCAGTTTCGCCGTTAATGGAGTGCGCGGCCGGCTGCGTGTGGTGCTGGTGTCTGGAGAGCCCTATCAAGGCGAGCGTTTGTGGCGCTCAACGCTCAAATCCGACCCCTCGGTCGACCTGGTGCATTTTACCATCCTGCGCCTGCCCACCAGCCGGGATGTGACACCGGTGGGTGAACTCTCGCTGATCCCCTTTCCGACCCAGGAGCTTTTTGAGAAAAACCTCAACAAGTTCGACTTGGTCATCTTTGATCGCTATTCCATGCGCGGTGTCTTACAAGCACGCTATTTGGCGAATTTGGCTGACTATGTGCGCCAAGGCGGCGCGTTGCTTGTGGCCGTGGGGCCTGAGTATGGCGACCAGCTTAGTCTTTATACGACACCCCTTGGGGACATTCTGCCGGTGGCGCCGCGCGGCGAAATCCTGGATTCGCGCTTTCGCCCTGAGGTCACAGCACTAGGCCAGCGCCATCCGGTCACCTCCGGGCTGCGCCAAGTGGGAGATGGAGAAAACTGGGGTCCGTGGTTTCGGTTGAGTGCCGGCAATGTCGTGTCGGGGCAAACTGTAATGACTGGCCCGCTCGATCTGCCGCTGCTGGTCCTCGACCGACAAGGCGACGGGCGGGTTGCCATGGTGATGAGCGACCAAAGCTGGGTGTGGGGCCGCGGCATTGGCGGCGGTGGGCCTTATGCACAATTTGTACGCCGCTTGGTGCATTGGTTGATGCGCGAGCCGGATTTGGAAGAAGAACATCTGTCGGCAAGGATGACGGGCACGCAGCTAGAGATCGCCCGCCGAAGCCTGCAAAATGAAGCGCCAGACGTGACGATTGTCGCGCCAGATGGTGTGCGCCAAAGTGTCTCTTTGGCGCAAACATCACCTGGCATCTGGTCTGGCAGCATCGCCGCCGCGCAGCGCGGTCTTTACCGTGTTTCAGATGAGGCAGGCGTTGCGCTTGTGGCTGTAGGCTCTGATAATCGTCAGGAGATCAATGCACTGCAGCCAAATGATACCGCACTCAAAAACATGGTGACCGGCGGCGTGAAATGGCTCGAAGATGGGCCACTAACCGCGCGGCTTATCGATGAAGACATCGCATCGGGCGCGCGCACATTTGGTACCAACTGGCTTGGATTGCATGACAAGACCCGCGGCGATATCGTGAGTATATCGCAGCGGTCGCTGCTGCCGGCATGGGCGTGGCTGGCGTTGTTAGGCAGCAGTTTGTTGATTGCATGGTGGCGCGAAGGCCGCTAGCGGTTGCGCGGTCACCGCACCAGCCTGTGGCAGAGGGCCTAACGACCGCGTGAGCACCCGTTCCGGCGCGGCAAGGCCAGGCATCTGCCAGTTCCGCGAAACTGCATTTTCAAAGCCGAATTGCTCATAGTAACTCTGATCACCAACCAGCAGGATGGGCGGCAGGCCTGCGGTATCGGCGAAGGACAAAATCCGCCGCATGAGAGAACGCCCTAAGCCGATGCCTTGATAGCGCGGGTCAACCATCAAAGGCCCAAGCAAAGCAAGCGGCGCTTCGCCGGCCCTATGCACCAGCTGTGTTGGCCACAGTGCAACATAACCGGCCAAGTCTGCCGCAGCATATGCCGATAGGATTGCACCATCATAAGGCGCTGCACCAGCGCGCAAAATATCAGCAGCGCGCGGCGCCATAGAGGTAAACGCAAAGGCTTTGCCGCGCAATTCAGCCAGCGCTGTATCAGATGGCTGCTCGCCAGATTTCCAATTAAGATTTTGTATCATATCATAATAATAGAATTTAATTTGGAAGAATCAATATAATTCAGTATTAATATCCTAATTTCGAGTTCGCACATACGGATATACACATTGGTTAGATGCCGGCTCAATCGTCTTTAGACCGCTGCTGCGCGGTCAAACCTTGCATGCTGATCATGATTGCCAAAATCGATGGGAATATTAGCGTCGCCGTACTGGACCGATGAAGGCTGCTTTGGCATTGTGTTCTTAAATGGTGGGGAGTAGCGCGCGGATGCAGCTTTATTCGATGACACTAGCGGTCAATCCGCAGCGTGTGCGTATTTTTGCGGCCGAAAAAGGCATCGCGCTTGATATTATCGAAATTGATATTCCCGGCGGCGAAAATCTCTCGGAAACCTACTTGAAGATTAATCCACGCGGCTTGTTGCCAGCTCTCGTGCTCGATGACGGAACGGTTCTGACCGAGACGGTCGCGATCTGCCGCTATCTCGAAAGCCTGTTTCCAGAGCCAAATTTGTTGGGAGGCACGGCGAAAGAGCAGGCTCTGATTGAAATGCGCCAGCGGGAAATGGAGTTTGACGGTCTGCTGCCGATTTCTTGGATTTTTCGCAATACGGCGGCGCACTTTAAAACGCGCCCGCAGCCCGGGGCGGTGCCTGATATGGAGCAATTGCCTGGTATGGCCGCGCGCGGCCAAGTGCTGACGAGCGTCTGGCTGGACCGGCTGAATGAAAGCCTTGGTCAACATAGCTATGTGGCCGGAGAGCGCTTTACCATTGCTGATATTACTGCGTTTTGCGGCCTTGGCTTTGCGCGGTGGGTCAAGATTTCCGTGCCCGATGGGCATACGCATACCAAACGCTGGCTTGCTGAGATGTTGCAGCGGCCAGCCTCGAAGGCTTGAAGTCGGTACCAAACACTGAAGGAGGTAATGCAGCTATGTGGGTCATTCTCGTGCCCGTCGCCAACCGGCCAGAAAGCGCAGCAGCACTGGAGGTTACATTCGGCTTAGCCGAGACGCTTCAGGGCGTTGTTCTTGGCACGCATATTCGCACACATCGCGGCGATAAAGCCGCCTTGCCGTCGGCATCGCTTGCCGATACCGGCGCAGACTGGGAGACAGATGATGCCGAGGCAAACACTGCACTCACCGGAGCGGCTGATTTATTTCGCGCCAAGGCCGAGGCCGCAGGCTTTGAGTTGCATAAGCATGCTGTAAAGCATCAGCGCTGCGCGGTTTGGCAAGAACGGGTTGGCACGCCAGAATATGTTATGCCCATTATTGGGCCAGCTTGTGATATGGCCGTTGTCAGCCGCCCGGCCAGCCGGCAAAGTAAAAGAGCCCGCGCATTCATGCTCGAGGCGATTATGCGTACGCAGCGGCCCGTTCTCATTTTGCCAGCGTCAGGTCAGGCGCCGCCACTTGATCATATCGCCATCGGTTGGAACCGCTCGCCTGAAGCATCGCGCGCGCTCCATGCGGCGCTGCCGGTGCTCAAGACCGCCAAAGCGGTCACCTTTATCACCGCAGGCAATGAGCATGATTTGGGGCCAAGCACCAAAGAGATGACGCAA
>JBCCLR010000244.1:0-4991 GCA_039026755.1 Pseudomonadota bacterium
TCAACGCGCATCACCTTATCGCCTTTAGGCGTGATGCCAATGGGCGATGGCACGCCGCGTAAGGGGCTATGCTTCAATTCCTGCAGCAGATGCTGGCCTGGGCCGGCCTTTTCAATCAAAATGACATTGGTGCTATGCTCCTCGGCAAGCGCTGCCACTTTGCGCTTCAGTGCCGGGAACTCGCGTTTGCCGCGCCACACATGCAGCAGAAAGTAGTCGCGCTGTTTTTTCGCCCAAGTGGTGCACACCGACCAATCATTGGCATCGCCCGTGCTGGTCGCGATATCCCAGCTTTGCACGATCTGCACGCCGTCCCCTTTCTTCGGCGCTGTCTCATAGGTCTTCAGCCAACTGCGCTTGATGAGATTGCCTTCGCGTGGCACCGGGCGCTGCTGATATTGTGCAGAGAAGACATAAGAGCCCATATCGCGCTTGAGTTCTTCTAATGCCGTAAGCGGTTCATGATCGGGCTGCAAGACATCGCCTGGCCCTCTCACATGCACCGCATCGGCATTTATCGGAATGCGCTGCGCATCAATAGCGATGGCTGGCAAATCAAGATGCTGCCAGTGCTGTTGTGCTCCATCGGTGTTTTGGTGATGAGACCCTTCGTCATCAAAGCCATTCGCATCCGCTTCATCGGCCCGCAGCACAGTACCCGCCAGGTCATCTTGATGCAGCCGCTGCATGACAATGACGATTTGGCCTGTGGTTTTGTTATTGAGCCGGGACAGCAGGGTCTCGCGGTACCAGTCATTGACCCGGTTGCGCGCTGCATCAGAAGCGGCTTCATCGGCTTTCAGCGGATCATCAATGATGATCATATCCGCGCCAAAGCCAGTGAGCGATCCGCCCACCGATGTGGCTAGGCGGCGGCCGCCCTTTGTCGTGGTAAAATCGGTGGTCGTGTTTTTATCGGGCTGCATGGCCGGAAAGGCAGCGCGATACCACGGCGATGTAACCACTTGCCGGAACTGGCGCGCAAAGGTCTCTGCAAGATCGGAGGCATAGGACACGCAAATGATACTGCAGCTTGGATCATGGCCCAACAGCCATGCGGGATAGGCAACCGATGTGCACAGCGATTTAAGCGACCGCGGCGGCTGGGTAATCAGCAGCCGTCCACCCGGCGTGGCGCTGTTGGTCATCAGCGCATAGGCAATCGCTTCAATATG
Organism: Pseudomonadota bacterium; assembly: GCA_039026755.1. Lineage (GTDB taxonomy): Bacteria > Pseudomonadota > Alphaproteobacteria > Sphingomonadales > CAKZYD01 > CAKZYD01. Next base: position 1,176 of record JBCCLR010000244.1, read on the forward strand.
CCAATTGGGCTTGAAGGTCGGACCCGGAAAGACCGTCTGAAAGCAGCGGATCAGGAAGGCATAAAAGTCCCGCTGCACCATGCTGCGCAGTGCGCTGCGGACTTGCGATGGGCGAATGTCAGTCGTAGAGCTAGCTGTCATCATCGTCCTCTGCAGCAGTGCCCTCTGCCGCTGTTTGCGCGGTCTGATGGCTTAGTGCCCGACCCATGAGAAGGTTGAATAGCTCCTCGTCCTCTCGCGTGAGAGAGCCCTCGATATCACCCTGTTCGACCTCTTCCACAAAGTCCTTCACCCACTCCATCACAAGCCGGGCGGCACCGGCATTGCCTTGAATGCCATTATTGACCGCGGACTTAATCATGCCGCGCTGCTTGGTCACGCTTTTGATTTGTCCGTTTTCCTTGAGCGTAATGCGCTCGCGCAGCTCTTCGCGCAGATCCGTTGCAAAGTTCTGTGTGCCTTTGGGCCGGCCTTTGGGATTGCCCGAATGGCCTTTTTTAAACTGGCTATGCTTTGGCGGCTTGCCGTAGCCTACCTGGTAGTCGTCTTTTTTATCGTCTGACATGCGTCAGTCTCCTTATCTGTTGTTCCTAGGGTTGAATTGCGCAGCGCTGCTAAAGTTCGGCAAAGCACAGGCCACTTGCCGCATGTACGGCTGATATGCCGGTGGCGGCTTCAAAGCGCTTGATGGCGACATCCACATAAAGTGGGCTTAGTTCCATGGCATAGGCTGTGCGGCCGGTTCGATCAGCGGCGAGTATCGTGCTGCCCGATCCGGCAAAGGGATCAAGCACATGGCCGTTGCGCGGGCTGGCATCTAAGATGGCATCGGCAATCAATTGGGTTGGCTTGACAGTGGGATGCATGGCCAGCTCATCAAGCCGGCCCTCGCGCAAGCTGTTGACGCCGGCATAGTCCCACACATTGGTGCGATTGCGGCCATGCTTGCCAAGCGCCACATTATTAATGTGCTTAGCTTTGGGGTCGTTCAGACCATTTTTAAACACAAACACCAGTTCATGCTTGGAGCGATACAGCGAGCCCATGCCGCCATTGGCTTTGTTCCAGACGCACAGATTGATGAGATCGCCATAGGCAGCCTGACCTGCCGCAAGCAGCTCGGCCATATGCCGCCAATCCATAAAGATGTACTGCAAGGCGCCAGCCTTGCTGTGCTGCGCCATCGCTTTGCAAATTTGCGTGAGAAAGCGGGTAAACTCCGCTTCGGACATTTCACCCGATGCCATCGCAAAGTCTTGATGCTTAATCTGGCCCAGGCCGCAGACATGGCCATCGATCGGCACATTATAAGGCGGGTCGGTGATGACCATATCGGCCATGGCGCCGTGTAACAGCACATCATAGCTTTGCGCTTCCAGCGCATCGCCGCAGTAGAGCCAATGCCGGCCAAGCTGCCACAAATCACCGGGTGCGGTGATGGGGTCAGCGTCCGGGTCAATCTCCGGCAAGTCTTCGGTGTCGTCGGCAGCCTCTGCAGGGCTGAACAGGTTATCGATCTCTGGGGTGTCAAAACCTGTCAGCTCAATATTAAAGTCAAGGTCTAAGCTGCCTAAGTCGGCCAGCTCGACCGACAAGATCTCCATATCCCAGCCGGCCAACTCCGCAAGGCGATTGTCAGCAATGACATAGGCCCGCTTTTCATCGTCACTGAGATGATCAATGCGCAGCGTTGGCACGTCTGCAAGCCCAAGCTGCTTGGCAGCCGCCACCCGGCCATGCCCGGCAATGATTTGGCCAGCGGCATCAATCAGGACCGGATTAATAAAGCCAAAGCGCTCAATCGAAGCCGCGATCTGGCGGATTTGTTTAGGCGAATGGGTGCGGGCGTTGCGCGGCGCAGGCGACAAAGCGCTGACCGGCTGCATTATAATAGGCGTGCTGTGCATCTGTTGGCTCCCTTAAAAAGGTCGAGCCAACGCTTTTATGCATGGTTTTGTTCGAGTTCATTCATTTAATAAATGCTAGTTTTCCGGTGAATGGATCATGTCATGTGCAATCTTCCAATTGTGAGCACCTTTGCAAAATACCTCGGCGACCATCCTTTCCGCTTGTTCCTCTATCGGTCCTTCTGCGCATTGGGCGCGCTTAAAGGCGTCCAATATGTTTTGAAAGTGGGCGGCTTCGGCCTCGTCTTCTGGGGTAACGCCTTCAAAAATACCTTCTGTTGCTGGTCTGTCATTTTGTAAATTCTTCAAAATCAGCTGATAAAAATAAACGACGAATGGTTGCACTAAATGATAGATCTCAGCAGGGGCTGGCTCGTTTTTGTAAGCGCTCAATGTGTTGAGAAGTGCGCTTCCCGATATCAGGCCAGGCCAAACAGCTCTGGCCACCATGTCTGCTGCGCGTTGGTGCGGTGCCCCTTCACCCGGATCGGCACACTCGAGCGCTTTTAAGCGTGCTTGAGTATGCGGCGGCACTGCTCCACCTCGCGCCAGAACGTCTTCTTTAATACCTTCTGTAGCACCCAGACCAGCCTGCAATGCCTCCAGAATTCGGTCGTAACAATATGCTGCAACTGTGTATTTCTCGTACTTGAACCAGTCAGGTTCTGGCTGTTGACCGCGCGGTTTCTTGATGTTGCCTTGAATGAATTTGATCAAATAGTCGGTGATCTCATCAGGAAGCGGATTGCCGTTCTGTTCTGCCAGCGCGGCAGCGAGAATCTCAGGCTCAATATACTCTCGCCGTTTAAGCTGGCGTTTGGCTTGGCCAAGTTTCGATAATGCGTATTCTCCTGGCACCTCGATCGTCATGGCATCTTCCTCAGACGTTTGAACACCGCTAGCCAAAGTCTAGGGAAACCAGCCAAACAAATATTTAAACAGCCTCCTGCGGCATTCTGGTCTTCATCGACGGCAGCTTACGCTAGCGCCTCTAACAGACGCTGCGTTGCCTCTTCCAAATCGGCGCAGCGATAGGGGCTATAGCGGTCGTTCGAGGTTTCTTTCGGGCTCGGTGTGAGGACAAACTTGTCTTTTCTGACGCCAGCCACTGATGGAAGTTCATGCATGGGGACCAGCCAGCTGCGCGCGACGCTTGCACCATCGCCAAACAATAAGGCGAGCAAATAGCCATCCTCGCTAAAGGTTGCGCGGCGCACATCAAACTGGACCGTGCCGCGCGCCGCCTTATCCGGCTTGCTGCGGCTTTTGACCTGCACTGGGAAGGACGTTTTGCTCAGCTTGTCATAGACCAGCAAATCAATGCCATCGTCATCGGCAATGGGCAGATAAGGCGATAGCCGACCATCTGAAGCCAGCATCAAGCTGGCAGCTACCACATGCTCGCTGATGGCGCCTTTTTGGGTATCGGTCATCCGTGTCATAAAACCTCTCCTACACATGATTGAGCGTGGACAACCGCTTGCTTTGCCAGCGAAGTCAAGGCGAATAGATCCAGTGATAGTTCTGGCTGGACCGTTTATGCTCGCTTTGGCACCTTCACGCTTGTCCGTACACAAAGCGGACTATTACTCTGTTCTGCTAATATATCGTGAACAAGAGTACGTATTCACATATAATACGTATATCCATTCTCTTCTAAACACCCAGCCCTAACCCTTAACTGCCGTTTTGGAGACAGCGGCAGTGACACTGAAAGAAACAGTTGGGGCAAATCTGCGCAATTATCGCAAGGCCGAGGGTCTGACCCAGGCGCAGCTTGCCGAACGCGCAGATCTGTCCACCGACATGATCGGCAAGATAGAGCGCGGCCTGACCGGGCCATCGTACGAAAGCCTCGAAGTCCTAGCCAAAATCCTCAACATCCCCGAAGCCGCCCTCTTCAGCCCCA